>CAISYL010000151.1 GCA_903889655.1 uncultured Alphaproteobacteria bacterium
GGATTGATCTTTACACGCATGGCCGGGCTCGGCGACATCCGCGATATCGGCTCCGGCAATATCGGCGCGACCAACGCGCTGCGCACCGGCAATAAGTGGGTCGCGGGCGCAACATTTCTCGGCGATGCGGGCAAAGGCGCTGCCGCCGTGCTGCTGGCGCGGCACTTCGCGCCGGAGGCCATCGCGCCGGCATTGTCGCTATTCGCGGGCGCTGGCGCTGTCTGTGGCCATCTCTTCCCCATCTGGCTAAAGTTCAAGGGTGGCAAGGGCTTCTCGACCTTCATCGGCATCAACCTCGCGCTCTACTGGCCGGTTGTCCTTCTCTTTGGCGCGACATGGCTGCTGATCGCCGTCCTGTTCCGCTATTCGTCCCTCGCCACCCTCGTCGCGGTGGCGCTCACGCCCGTTTATCTTTTCTTACTCGGGCAGAACTCCATCCTTCCCCTGAGCATTTTTCTGCTTATCCTGATCTTCGTCGCCCATCGCGGCAATATCGGTCGGTTGCTTTCAGGTACTGAGTCCCGCATCGGCTCCAAGACATCCAACACCGAAAGCTGACATCCCATGAGCGGACCGCTCTCCGGAGCGGAACGTCTGGCAAGGCTCCGTCTCGCGCGCAGCGATACGGTTGGCCCTGTCACGTTCCGCGAATTGCTTCAGCATTTTCCGAACGCCGTGGAAGCGCTCGACGCCTTGCCGTCTCTGGCGGCGCGTGGCGGGCGGAAAGCAAGCCTGCGCATTCCGGGCCGCGCCGAAGCAGAGCGTGAAATTGCCGCGACGGAGGCTCTCGGCGCGCGTCTCATCGTTTATGGCGAACCCGATTTTCCGCTTCGCCTTGCCGCCATCGATCCGCCGCCGCCGGTGATTTCGGTTCTGGGGGCCCTGCATCTCGCCGAGCGCAAGGCAGTCGCCATCGTCGGCTCGCGCAATGCATCGGCCGCCGGCGCGAAGCTTGCGGCCACTATCGCCCGCGATCTCGGCCAGGCCGGCTTTACCATCGTCTCCGGCCTCGCACGCGGCATCGACGCCGCCGCGCATCAGGCTTCGCTCGACACGGGCACGATCGGCGTGCTGGCCGGCGGGCTCGACATCGTCTATCCGGAAGAAAACCGGGCGCTTCAGACCCGCATCGCCGAGCGCGGTGCGCTCGTCAGCGAAATGCCGCCGGGCACGCGACCCCAGGCGCGGCATTTTCCGCGACGCAATCGTTTGATCTCGGGCCTGTCGCTTGCGGTGGTCGTGGTCGAAGCCGCCATGCGCTCCGGCTCGCTCATCACAGCGCGCTTCGCCCTCGAACAGGGCCGCGACGTCTTTGCGGTGCCCGGTTCACCGCTCGATCCCCGCGCGCGCGGCTCGAACAGCCTCATCAAGGACGGCGCGGCACTGGTCGAAAGCGCCGACGATATCGTCGCCGCACTGGAGCAGACCCCGATGCGGCCCTTCACGGAGCCGGATGCGACAGGTTTCGGTCCGGCGGCGGGTCCGTCGTCCGAGCCGGACGCGACGACCCGCAAGCGGGTGCTCTCCGCCCTCGGGCCGACACCGACCCCGGTCGACGACATCGTGCGGCAGACGGGCGCGAGCGTTGCCGTCATCCGTATGGTTTTGCTGGAACTGGATCTCGCCGGCCGGCTTCACCGCGATCCGGGGGACCGCGTCAGCCTGTTGCCGGAAGAGGGCGTCTGAACCGGCGAGCTTACGGCCCCTTCCGCCGGGCATCGGCTGCCGAACGGCCCATGGTCAGAAGCCGGGCCTCTTCGACGGCCATGCCGATCAGATAGGCCAGAAACCGTTGCTTGCGGGATGTCGCCAGCCGACGTGCGCCGACGAGAAGGTCGAACAGATAAGCTGCCGTATCTTCCTGATCTATTTCGGGGGAGCGCGGTCCCGGGACCTTCGCTTCGCTGACGACCGTCGAAACCGGCAGAAATCTCGGACCCGGCGTCGACATACTGACAGCATTCTGCATAGCTGGCCTCCCCTGCCCCGAGCTCCCGGACTTCGCCTGGCGCCCGAATGATCTAGAACTTAAGAATTATAGACACGAGTTTACCTTTCAAGAAATAGATATTTTCATCTAAAGCTCCGTGAGTGGAGATTTTCTTACCCAATTTGGGTAAGCCCACGGAAAGCCTGATTTGTCGCGGATTTCTGCGGGATTTGACAGGGTGCTGCCTTTTCACCATGTTCTGGCTGCGGCCGATGGAGCCGGCGGCGGCGTCAAATTGCGCCTTCTCTTTTCATCGGTGACCAGTTGATCTGGCCTTCCACGGCAATGGAACGGCTCCCGTTTTCGCGTGGAGCCGCCGGTGGATGCGATTTTGGAGACAGAGCGCTCAATGGACGTCGTTATTGTTGAATCGCCCGCCAAGGCGAAGACCATCAATAAGTATCTCGGCAAGGGCTTCAAGGTCCTGGCTTCCTACGGCCATGTCCGCGATCTGCCCTCCAAGGACGGCTCGGTTCTCCCCGACGAAGACTTCCGCATGGCCTGGGACGTCGATCCGAAGTCCCAGAAGCGGCTTAACGACATCGCCGCCGCGGTAAAGGGCGCCGACAAGCTCATTCTGGCAACCGACCCCGATCGCGAGGGCGAGGCGATCTCGTGGCACGTGCTCGAAGTCCTGAACCGCAAGAAGGCGCTTCAGGGGATCGAGGTCCAGCGCGTCGTCTTCAACGCGATCACCAAGAATTCCATCCTGGAGGCGATGAAGCATCCGCGCGGCCTCGATAAGGAGTTGATCGACGCCTATCTTGCCCGTCGCGCTCTCGATTATCTGGTCGGCTTCACATTGTCGCCTGTGCTCTGGCGCAAGCTGCCCGGCGCGCGGTCGGCCGGCCGGGTCCAGTCCGTCGCGCTTCGCTTGATCTGCGACCGCGAACTCGAGATCGAGGCCTTCCGCGCGCAGGAATACTGGACCATCGAGTCCGACTTCAAGACGGGCTCGGGCGCGCCCTTCACCGCGCGCATCGTCAATCTCGACGGCAAGAAGCTCGAAAAATTCGACATTCCGAACAAGGAAACCGCCGACGATATCGTCAAGCGGATCAAGTCGTCGCGCTTCTCCGTGAAGTCGGTCGAGAGCAAGCCGGCGCGGCGCCATCCCTACCCGCCATTCACGACCTCGACCATCCAGCAGGAAGCGTCGCGCAAGCTCGGCTTCTCGGCGAGCCGCACCATGCAGATCGCGCAACGCCTCTATGAAGGCGTCGAGATCGACGGCGAGACGACGGGTCTCATTACTTATATGCGGACCGACGGCGTGCAGATCGCCGACGAAGCGATCGCCCAGGCGCGCACCGTCATCAACAATGAATTCGGCGAGGCCTATCTGCCCTCGACCGCCCGCGTCTACAAGACCAAGGCGAAGAACGCGCAGGAAGCGCACGAAGCCATTCGTCCGACTGACCTCTCGCGCCTGCCGAAGCATGTGGCGCGCGCACTCGACGACGACCAGCGGCGTCTCTATGAGCTTGTCTGGAACCGCACCATCGCCAGCCAGATGGAAAGCGTGCAACTCGAGCGCACGACCATCGAAATCGAAGCTGACGATCAGCAGATCGGTCTGCGCGCCACCGGCTCCGTCATCACCTTCGACGGCTTCCTGCGTCTCTATCAGGAAGGCCGCGACGAGCCGGAAGATGGCGAGGAAGGCGGACGCCTGCCGAAGGTCGCCAAGGGCGACAAGCTCGGCCTGCACGACGTGCGCGCCGACCAGCATTTCACCGAGCCGCCGCCGCGCTTTACCGAAGCGACGCTCGTCAAGCGCATGGAAGAGCTCGGCATCGGCCGGCCCTCGACCTATGCCTCGACGCTCCAGACGTTGCGCGACCGCACCTATGTCCACATGGATAAAGGCCGCTTCGTGCCCGACGACAAGGGGCGGCTCGTTACGGCGTTCCTCGAGAATTTCTTCAACCGCTATGTCGAATACGACTTCACGGCGGATCTCGAAGAGAAGCTCGACAAGGTGTCCGCCGGCGAACTCGACTGGAAGGAAGTCCTGCGCGATTTCTGGAAGGACTTCACCGCTGCCGTGAGCGACGCGATGGAGCTTCGCATCACCGAAGTTCTCGACCGGTTGAACGACGTGCTCGGGCCCCATGTCTTCCCGGACAAGGGCGACGGTAGCGATCCGCGCAAATGCCCGTCCTGTGCCGATGGACGCCTCTCATTGAAAGTCGGCAAGTTCGGCGCCTTCGTCGGCTGCTCGAATTATCCGGACTGCCGTTTCACGCGCCAGCTCACCGTCGGCGTCGACGGCGAGGATGGCGCGACAGGCGATCGCAATCTCGGCATCGACCCCGAGAGCGGAAAGCCGGTGCTCGTTAAGACCGGCCGTTTCGGTCCCTACATCCAGCTCGGCGAGGCGGAAGAAGAAGGCGAGAAGCCGAAACGCGCCGGCATCCCGAAAGGCACCTCGGCCGCGACCATCGATTTCGAACGTGCGCTGCAACTCCTTTCGCTGCCGCGCGAGGTTGGCCTGCATCCCGAAACGAAACTGCCCATCTCGGCCGGGCTCGGCCGTTTCGGTCCTTTCGTTTTGCACGACGGCACCTACGCCAATCTGAAGGACCCGGAAGAGGTCTTCACGATCGGCCTCAATCGCGCCGTCGATCTTCTCGCCGAGAAGGCTGCAAAAGCGAAGGAGCGCGCCGGCAAGGCACTTCGCGACATGGGCGCGCATCCGGGCGACGGCAAACCGATCCTCATCATGGAAGGCAAGTACGGCGCCTATCTGAAGCATGGCCGCACCAATGCCACCCTGCCGAAGGACACCGACATCGCAACCTATACGCTCGACGATGCCGTGGCGCTGATTGCCGAAAAGGGCGGCAAGAAAGCGCCGGCGAAGAAAGCGGCTGCAAAGAGCGACGACAAACCCGCCAAAAAGGCGCCTGCGAAAAAGCCCGCGGCCAAGAAAGCCGCGCCGAAGAAAGCCGCCGCCAGGAAGCCGGCTGCGAAAAAGCCGGCGGCCAAGGCCAAGGCGAAATCGCGCACGCCCGAGTTGGCGGACTGATGGCGACCGAAAAAAAGCCTCTCAAGAAAAAAGACGCGCCGAAGAAGCGCGAAAAATCCAGTGGGCTCCCCACCCGCGAGCAGATTCTCGAATTCGTTTCAGGTGCGACGGGCAATATCGGCAAGCGCGAGATCGCGCGCGCCTTCAACGTCAAGGGTGCCGATCGCGTTCCGCTGAAGCAAATGCTGAAAGCGATGGCCGAGGAAGGCGTGCTCGTGAAAAGCGAGAAGCGCAAGCTTCACCGCGCCGGCGAACTGCCGCCCGTCACCGTCATCGAGATCACGCATCGCGACACGGATGGCGAACTTGTCGCCCGCCCGGTCGACTGGAAGGGCACCGACGCGCCGCCCTCCATCGTCATCACGCCCGAGACCCAGAAACACCGCGCGAAGGAACGCGAGGCCGAGCCGCCGGCCGGCATCGGCGACCGCGTTCTCGCGCGCATGACGCGCACGACCGATGCCAACGAGATCTATGATTACGAAGCGCGCATCGTGCGCCGCATCGACAAGGGGGCAGAACGCGTTCTCGGTCTCTTCCGCGAAACCTCCGAAGGCGGGCGTCTCGTGCCGGTCGACAAGCGCGTGCGCAACGAATACGAGATCGCGCGCGACGATACAGGTAGTGCGAAGGACGGCGACCTCGTGCTCGCCGAGACCGTGCCCGGCAAGCGCTATGGTTTGCTGCGCGCACGCGTGCGCGAGGTCTTCGGTCGCAGCGACGATCCGAAATCGATCAGCCTGATCGCGATCCACACGCATGGTATTCCGGACAGGTTTCCCGACAGCGTGCTGAAGGACGCCGAAGCGGCGAGGCCCGCTGGCCCTGAAGGCCGCACGGACCTTCGCGACATACCGCTCGTCACCATCGACCCGCAGGACGCGCGCGATCATGACGACGCCGTCTGGGCGGCGCTCGATCCCGATCCGAAGAACGAAGGCGGCTATGTCGCCATTGTCGCCATCGCCGACGTCGCCGCCTATGTGCGCCCCGGCTCGCCGATGGACCGCGAAGCACGCAAACGTGGCAACTCGACCTATTTTCCGGACCGCGTCGTGCCGATGCTGCCGGAGCGCATTTCAAACGATCTCTGCTCGTTGCGCGAGAAGGAAGAGCGCGCCTGCCTCGCCGTACGCATGGTCTTCGATCGCGACGGCAACAAGCGCCGCCACGAATTCATTCGCGGCATCATGCGGTCCGCCGCCCGCCTCACCTATCGCCAGATGCAGGAAGCGATCAACGGCCGCCCTGACGATAAGACCGGACCGATCCTGGAGCCGGTCTTGCGCCCGTTATGGGATGCCTACAAGACGATCTCGATCGCACGCGAGAAGCGCGGGCCGCTCGACCTCGACCTGCCGGAATACAAGGCGCAACTCGACGAGCGCGGGCGCGTCGCCGCGATCCGCATCGCCGAGAAATACGAGTCGATGAAGCTCATCGAGGAATTCATGATCCTCGCCAATGTCTGTGCGGCGGAAACCGCCGAGCAGAAGCAGACGAAGGTCATCTACCGCGTGCATGATACGCCATCGCGCGAGAAGCTCGTCGCCTTGTCGGAGTTTCTGCAGACGCTGAACCTCAGCTTCCCGAAGGGCCAGGTCGTCAAGCCCGCGAACTTCAACCGCATCCTTGCGGAAGTCGACGGCACTGAATTCGACCAGATGGTATCGACCGTCGTCCTGCGCTCTCAAGCGCAGGCCATTTATTCGCCGGACAATATCGGCCACTTCGGCCTCAATCTCGGCCGCTACGCGCACTTCACCTCGCCGATCCGCCGCTACGCCGATCTTATCGTTCATCGCGCGCTCGTCTCCGCGCTGCGCTTCGGCGATGACGGGCAGAGCGCGGAGGAAATGGGCGCGCTTGCCGAAATCGCCGAGCACATCTCCGGCACGGAACGCCGCTCGATGCTCGCCGAGCGCGACTCGACCGACCGGTTCATCGCCGCTTTTCTCGCCGACCGCATCGGAGCCGAGTTCCGGGGACGCATTTCCGGCGTCACACGTTTCGGTCTTTTCGTGAAACTGGAGGAGACGGGCGCCGACGGGCTCATCCCGATCGGCAATCTCGGCACCGAGTTTTTCCATCACGACGAAGGCGGCCACGCCTTGATCGGCGAGCGCTCCGGCCTCACTTACCGTCTGGGCGAGCAGGTCACGGTGCGCTTGGCTGAAGCCGTGCCGGTTACCGGCGGACTTCGCTTCGACATCGTAGAGGGCGGGACACAGGGAAAGCCTGCCGGGCGTCAGGGTTTTCGGCGCAGCGGTAGCCGTCCCAATGCGAAACCGAAAGTCGCCGGCAGACCCCGCGACAAGACGACGCGCGAGAAAAGCAAAACCGCGAAAGCGGGCAAGAAAAGTCCGCGAAAGCATTGATCCGCATCAACGCGCGTCAACCTGCCACATTCAATCTTTCCTGGAATGCGACAAATCTGCGTTAGCGATTTGAATTCGCGGTTTCACGGGACAATCATGAGCGCCGTTTTGGATATCGACGAGCTTTCGACCTATGAAGTCGAGCGGGTTGAACCCCGGCCGTTCGGCCGTTCGCTCTGGCGCGGGTTCCGGATGCGCTGTCCGAATTGCGGCAAGGGCAAGATCTTCCGGTCCTTTCTCAAGGTCGCCGACAATTGCCCGCAATGCGGGGAGGCTCTCTATCACCACCGCGCCGACGACGCCCCGCCTTATTTCACGATGCTGATCGTCGGCCATATCGTCGTCCCGATCATTCTCGCGACCGAACTCGAATACTCGCCGGCCGTGTGGGTCGAGATGACCGTCTGGCCGCTGCTGACGGCTGTGCTCTCGCTCATATTGCTTCCCCGCATCAAGGGTGCGGTGGTCGGCTGGCAGTGGGCGCAGCGCATGCACGGCTTCGGCAACAATGCCGACGACTGAGACGGTCTAGGGCACGGCTTCTTCCGCGGGATAATTGAGTTCGATGACGACGCCCGACGGGTCCATCAGGAATACCTGAAGGAGCCCGAGCGTCGGCACGATCCGCTCCGTGGAGCGAATGTCGAACCGCCGGAGACGCGCCCGCATCTCGGGCCAGCCGCTCGCCAGAAACGCGATGTGATCGAGAGTGCCGGTGCCCGCACTTTCCGCGCGGGCACCGAGATAGTCGTCGAGGCCGGACGCCTCGCCCTCCTCCTCCCCGATGATATGAACGACGCCGTAATCGCTTTCGTCCTTGTCCCGATAGAGCCAGAGCCCGGGAAAAGGAAAATTCGGGCGGAAGCCGACGCGAAAACCCATCACCTCCGTATAGAATTTTTCGGATGCTGCGAGATCGCGCGTTCGGATCGAGTAATGCGCGAGCCGATGGACGGGCATTGCGGTGCCCCTCTCAGGCGACGCGGCGAGCGCGGTTCAGAAGGTCGGCGAAGACCTTTTCCTCACGTGCCTTGAAGAGCGCCACGGCAGCTTCCCCATTGAGGTCAAGGTCCGGTTCGAGACCGTCGGCGAGACGTTCGATCTGCGTGTTGTTCCAGCCGAGCAGATGGAAGAGGTTGATCCTGTCTTCCGGCGTCGGTGCGCGGTCGACCTCGCCGTTCAATATCCGGAGCGGGAGTTCCGGATCGGCGATCATCGGACGGCCGAGGCCGACGACGTCCAGATCGCCATTTGCCAGTGCCTCGTTCATCGTCGCCACCGTGCGAAAGCCACCCGTCACCATGACCGGCATTTTCGCAGCGGCGCGGACGCTCGCCGCATAGTCGAGGAAATAGGCCTCGCGCTTCTTCGTGCTTTCCGGCCGCGCGTCTTCGCCCTCATCCTTGATGCTGACGCCGACCTGCTTGGGCTGTTCGAGGCTGCCGCCGGAGAGTTCAAGCAAATCGAGCGTCGAACCGTTCAGCCAGCCCACGAGCTCGATGCATTCGGCATTGGTAAAGCCGCCCTTCTGGAAATCGGACGAGTTCAGCTTGATCGAGATCGGAAAATCGGGACCCACGGCACGACGCACTGCGGCGATCGTTTCCAGCAGAAAGCGGGCGCGGTTTTCGAGCGACCCACCCCAGGCATCGGTGCGGCGGTTCGCCAGCGGGCTCAGGAACTGCGAGAGCACGTAACCATGCGCGGCATGGAGCTGGACGCCGGTGAAGCCCGTCTCGCGCGCTGTGCGGGCAGCAAAGGCAAACTGATCCATGACATGCAGAATATCCTCCTCCGTCATGGCGCGGGGTTTGGCGAACTCGTAGCCGATGCCTCGCATCACATCGATCTCGACGACGGACGGTGCGAGTGGCGCCGGGTTGATCTTCGCGTCGACCTGACGGCCCGTATGGCCGAGCTGCATCCAGAGATGATTGCCCGCGCTGGTGCCCGCCTTGGCGAAAGCGCGGAGCGCGGCCAGATCGGTTTCCGCATCGAGGACGACGTTGCCGGGCCGTTCCAGATGATGGCGATCGACCTGCACGTTGCCGGTCAGCAGCATGCCCGCACCGCTTTGCGCCCAGCGGCGATAGAGCGTTTCGAGGCGCGGCGTCGCGTCGTTGTTCGCATCGGCGATGCCTTCGCTCATGGCGGCCTTGACGATGCGGTTCGGCAGCGTCGCGCCGGAAGGCAGCTTAAGGGGGGTCGAAAGAGTGGCGATCATGGGCGGCTCCGATATGTTGCGGTCGGTTCTCACTCGCCGCAGAGATGGCATGGCCCGCCCCTCTCATAAATAGCCTAGACGAGAAGTCATTCATTTGTATTATTAATGAATGATCGACCGTTTCGCGGATTTGCAGCTTTTCGTCCTGATCGTCGAGCGCGGTTCGCTGACGGCGGCGGCCCGCGAACTCGGCCTGTCGCAAGGCGCCGTGTCGCTTCGGCTTGCGGCGCTCGAGAAATCCGCCGAGGCGCAATTGCTCCGCCGTTCGACGAGGCGGCTGCAGCTCACCGAAGCCGGCGACCAGTTCTACCGGACGGCCAAGCATGTTCTCGAAGAGATGGACGATCTGAAGGGACTGCTCTCCGGCGACAAGGGAGCCCTCAAGGGGCCGGTGCGCGTCTCCGCCCCCATAGATCTCGGACGCCGCTATGTCGCGCCGGCCATCGACGCCTACATGCGCGACAATCCCGGATTGTCCGTGAGCCTCATATTGTCGGATACGATGCTCGATCTCAATGAAAGCGGCATCGATCTCGCCATCCGTTATGGACGGCTGCCGGACAGTACGCTGCAGATCCGGCGTATCTCCTCGAACAGGCGTCTGCCCGTCGCCTCGCCCGCCTATCTCGATCGCGTCGGGCGGCCGCAAAGACCGGAGGAATTGCTCGGCCTCAACTGCATGTCGTTGATGCGTGGCGGCGGACGCTTCGACCTCTGGCCGTTCGTCGTCGACGGCGCGGCGACGACGGTAAAGGTCACGGGCGACCGCGATGCCAATGATGGCGGACTGCTGCGGCGCTGGGCGCTCGACGACGTCGGCATCATCCTGAAATCGGCATGGGACGTCGCCGACGACATCAAGGCCGGACGGCTCGAAGCGCTGCTGGTGCCCTATTGCCCTTCCGATGTCGATCTTCAGATCGTGATGCCGCCGAGCCGGCAGCGTCCGCGCCGCGTCACCGCATTCGCCGATCATTGCGCGATGCTGCTGCGCAGGCTCGACACATGCCTCAACGATCTCGGCATCGGCTCGACCGATCTCTCCGGCCGGGTTCAGGGTGTCGCTACGGAACAGGTGTAAGGCCCCGCCTCGGCTGGACAGCCCGGACCCGGGCGGGCATCCTCACCGGACAGCGACATTCGAGAAACCGGCAGAAACGGAACAAAAACATGGCCGAGGAAACGAAGGGCACATTCGACCCGAAGCAATCGCGCGACCAGGAATATCGCGACGGCAGCACCGGTGGCCGCGCCGTGCGTCCTCGCGATGCGGCGACGCTGATCCTCGTGCGCAATGACGGCGCGAGCCCGCGCGTACTGATGGGCCAACGCCACGCCAACCACAAATTCATGCCGAACAAGTTCGTCTTCCCCGGCGGGCGCGTCGATCCGGCGGACAGCCGCATCAAGCCGATCGAGGACCTGCGTCCCGAAGTCGCGCGGCTTCTTCTGGCGCGCATGCGCGGTACGCCGTCCGAGAACCGCGCCCGCGCACTGGCCCTCGCAGCCATTCGCGAAACCTTCGAGGAAACGGGCCTCGCTGTCGGCCGCCTGATCCCGACACCCCAGAGCAGCAAGCACAAGGACTGGAACGCCTATTTCTCGATCGGCGTTTCGCCGGCGCTCGGCGCGCTCGAATTCGTCGCCCGCGCGATCACGCCGCCCTATCGCACGCGACGCTTCGATACGCGTTTCTTCATTGCCGATGCCGAGCATATTCATGGCGATCCGGCGCAGGTCGCGGGCTCCGGCGAATTGCAGGGCCTGCACTGGATCGGCATCAAGGAGGCCGAAGGTCTCGACCTGCCGAACATCACCCGCGTCGTACTCGCCGAGATCGACGAGCGCCTGCGGCAGACGGTGGCGGCGCAGCGGGCACGCGCCGTTCCCTTCATCCATTTTCGCAACGGTCAGGCCATCCGCGACGTTCTGGGTTCGTGATGACCGAAGCGGCGCCCTTCCGTCCACGCGGCATTCGCCCGCGCGATGCGGCGAGCCTCGTGCTCGTCGACGATCGCGGCGACGAGCCGCGCATCCTGATGGGACGGCGCCATGCGCGCATGTCCTTCATTCCGGATGCCTTCGTCTTTCCGGGCGGCAAGCTCGATCCGGACGACTTCCTCGCCAAGCCCGCGACCGAACTCGGCTTGCCCACGAGCTTTGGACCGAAGTCGAGGGCACTCGCCATGGCTGCGATCCGCGAGACCTTCGAAGAGACGGGGCTCATTCTCGCGAGCGCCGGCGATGTCGGCGCAACATCGGGGCCCGGCTGGGCGCATTTCCGCGCGCAGGGGCTTGCACCACAGCTCGACCTGCTGTCCGCGCTCGCCCGCGCAATCACGCCTGCCGGCAGCCCCATGCGCTTTCACGCGCGCTTCTTCACGGCCTCCGCCTCGACGCTCCAGGGCACATTGGCAGGCAGCGGCGAACTCGAAGATCTCGATTGGTATCCGCTCCCTGAAGCGCTCAAACTGCCAATCATAGATGTCACGGAATTCGTGCTACACGAGGTCGGGCGGCGTGCCGCGGGCGACATGCCCGCCCGCATTCCGCTTTTCAGTTATCGCAACGGCCGGCCTCTCGCGCGTTCCTGAGAGTTCCCGCGTTGCCCGGATATTCGACATGGACGACAACAAGAAGAAGAGCCTCAACCTGGAGGCCCATGAAGAGCCGCTGACGCCGGCGGAGCGCGTGCGAAGCCTCGTCGCGGTGATCGCCTGCATCACCGTCGTCGGCATCGGCATGGGATCGTCGATCCCGCTGCTCGCACTGCTGATGGACAAACACCATCTGCCGGGCGTTCTGATCGGTCTCAACACGGCCATGCCGGCGGTCGCCACCTTTGCGCTGACGCCGTTCCTTCCGCGCATCCTTCGGCATATCCCGCCCCTGCCGTTTCTCCTCGGCTGCGTCATTCTCTCCGCGACGGCGATGCCCTGCTACTACATCTTTCCGAATGTCTGGGTCTGGTTTCCGATCCGCTTCGTGAACGGGCTCGCGTTGACAGGCGTCTTCGTGGTCAGCGAATTCTGGATCAATTCGCTCGCCGACGAAAAGAACCGCGGCAAGCTGATGGGCATCTACGGCACCATCCTGTCCTGCGGGTTCGCCTCCGGACCGATCATCCTTTACATCGTGGGTGCGGACGGCGCGCTGCCCTTCATGCTGATCGGCGGTCTTGTTCTCGCTGCCGGCGCGCCGCTGCTGATCTTCGGCCGCGGCCTTGCGCCCAGCATCCGCGAGAAGCCCAACCACAGCTTCATCACCTTTCTCGTCGTCGCCCCGGCTGCAACGCTGGCAGGCTTCGTCTATGGGGCCACCGAGACCAATATCTTCAACATGCTGCCGATCTATGCGGTGAGAAGCGGCATGAGCGATCAGACGGCGGCCTTCGTGCTGACGATCTTTGCCGCCGGAAACATCTTCTTCCAGATCCCCGTCGGCCTCGTCGCGGACCGGGTCGACCGCCGGCTGATCCTGCTTGCCTGCGGCTTCACCGGCCTGGTCGGCTCGCTGGCGATCCCTTTCGTCACCTGGTCGCTGCCGCTCTTTGCCGCCGTGCTTTTCGTCTTCGGCGGCATGGTCGCGGGGCTCTATACGGTCGGCCTCACGCTTCTCGGCCAGCGCTTTCGCGGCGCCGACCTTGCCGCTGCCAATGCGGCCTTCGTCATGATGTATTCGACGGGTGCCCTTGTCGGCCCACCGCTTTCCGGCTTCGCCATGGACCTCTGGAACCCGCAAGGCCTCATCATCGTGCTGAGCGGACTTTGCGCGGTCTATGTGCTGATCGCCGGATTCCGGTATCTCACAATGGGCCCGGATTCGCGCGAAGCGCTTTGACGCCACGGCATTGAACCGGATTTGGCAGGCGAAGCCGGTACTTAGCCGCTTTCAAGCCGGACTTGACTTCACGCGCCGGCCGAGTAGTCTCCCGCACAATCCGCACATCCATCGATTGCGAGACGAACACTCGCGGGCGCCTATGGCAGACCCGCCCTATTCAAGGATTTGGTGCCATGGCGAAGCCGGCTTCCATCAAGATCAAGCTCGAGAGCACCGCGGACACGGGTTATTTCTACGTGACCAAGAAGAACTCGCGCACGATGACCGAGAAATTCACGATCAAGAAGTACGACCCGATCGCGCGCAAGCACGTCGAGTTCAAGGAAACGAAGATCAAATAAGCTGGATGGACCTCGGGTTCATCGCTGCCGAAGCAAAAAGGCCGGTCCACAGGACCGGCCTTTTCGTTTCCCCTCGATGAGCCGCCTTTTTCTCGATAGCCCACGGCCCGGCGCGAATAAGTGGCCGGCCGGAAATTCATGGCTTAACAGAGGAGGCCACTCCACACCACGTTCCGACCGGCCGTGCCCCACGGACCCAGGAGATGCGGCGGACCTGAGCGCCCCGCGAGGACACATATCGCTGCCTGCGAAACCCGGTTTCCTTCACCCCCCAGCAACGGAAACCGACGCGGCAGCGAAACGTATTTATTAAAAGTCAATTTATCACGCTGGGACACTCAAATAAAGCGGAATGGCAGAGATATACTTCAAAGGACTGATTAACCATGAAATTACATGGTTAATGCTGTGCCCGGATGAGCCGGCAAGCGTAACCGAGCGGCATTCGATTCGACTTATATTCAGTAATGTTTTCAGGCGTTTGAAAGCGAAACAGTAATCGCTTTCTCAGGCCGCTTCCGCGACCACCCGATTGCGGCCGTCACGCTTGGCGCGGTAGAGCGCTGTGTCGGCCCGCTCGAGGAGTTTCTTCGCGGTATCGCTGCCGCCTTCGGTCACGCCGATGCCGATGCTGACGGTCACGTTGAGCGTCACCGTCGGCTCGATGCGGAATGGAATTTCGGCGACCTTCTGACGGAGCCGTTCGCCGACCATGAAGGCATAGGAGAGATCGGTGTCCGGCATCACGACCACGAATTCCTCGCCGCCGAGACGGCAGGCGAGATCGACGCCGCGCACATTCTGCTGGATCCGTTGCGCGAATTCCTTCAGCACCGTATCGCCAGCGGCATGGCCGTGGGTATCGTTGACCGACTTGAAGTAGTCGATGTCGAAGATGAGCAGCGAAACAGGCTTGCCCGACTGAAGCCCTTCCTCCACCAGGGTGGTGAGGTGGCCCTCCATGTAGCGACGGTTATAGAGACCCGTCAGTCCGTCGGTGATCGCAAGCTCGAGCCCCCGCTGGAACTTGTCGCGCAGATAATCCTGATAGCGCTTGCGGCGGAGCTGCGTGCGGCAGCGGGCCACGAGCTCGTTGCGATCGACCGGCCGCAACAGGTAGTCATTGACGCCCATGTCGAGCGCGCGGACGAGGCGCGGCGTATCGCCCTCCTCCACGATGACGAGGATCGGCGTCTGGCGCGTCGCTTCGAGCGAACGGAGCTGCGAGCAGAGGCGAAGCCCGTCGAATTCCTGAAGCGTCAGGCTGACGATCAGCAGGTCGAAATCGCCGACGCCAGCAAGTTGCAGCATCTCTTCCGGCGTCTCGGCGATCGTCACCGTATGTTCGAGGCCGAGCGCTTCGGTGAGGCGCTTCAGCGATGTCGGGCGGTCGTCGAGCACAAGCGCGCGGCCCGGCTCCACCATCAGCATCCGTTCGGTGCTGGTGCCGATGAAGGCGCCGATGCGCTGACCGGTCGCCTCGCGCATGCGGAGCTCGTCCGTCACCATCTTCAGGCGCACGAGGCTCTTCACGCGGGCAAAGAGCGCGAGATCGTTGACAGGCTTCGTCAGGAAGTCGTCGGCGCCGGCCTGCAGGCCCTGGACGCGGTCCTTGGGCTGATCGAGGGCCGTCACCATGATGATCGGGATATGTTCGGTCGTCGGCGCGGCCTTGAGGCGGCGGCAGACTTCAAACCCGTCCATGCCGGGCATCATCACGTCGAGCAGGATGATGTCCGGCTGTTGGGCGGTTGCGATCTCGATGGCTTCGGGGCCGGACGACGCTTTGACCACGTCGAAATATTCGGCTGTCAACTTGGCGTCGAGCAGCTTCAGATTTGCGGGTACGTCGTCGACGATGAGTACGCGAGCGGTCACTGGCTGCCCTTACCTCAGGAAACGCTGCACCGTCTCCAGAAACTGCGTTACGGAGATGGGCTTCGAGATGTAGGCCTCGCAGCCGCCTTCACGGATCTTCTCTTCGTCGCCCTTCATGGCGAAGGCGGTCACCGCCACCACCGGGATGGAACGAAGATTGTCGTCTTCCTTGATCCACTTGGTGACTTCGAGACCGGAAACTTCCGGAAGCTGGATGTCCATGAGGATCAGGTCGGGGCGGTTCTTGCGCGCGATTTCGAGCGCCTCGATGCCGTCGCGCGTCTGCAACGTCTCATAGCCATGCGCATCCAGAAGGTCGTGGAAGAGCTTCATGTTGAGCTCGTTGTCCTCGACGATCAGTACCTTTTTGGTCATCGCATCCATAGCTCCAAGACTCCGCCTGTTGCCGGACATGGCCGGCGCCACGATACTTCCCGGGGCGCAGGGCTTGATTCCCGGACCTCAGTTCTTCCATATGACGCCAATATCCTTAACTAAGTCTTTAGAGCGGCTGTCATCCTGGCCCATTTTGTTTCGAACTCGGCCTATACTTAACGAGCTGTTGTGAAGGAACACGGTTAGAGATGAAGCCGGAACAGGCCGAAATCATTGCTATTCAGGCCCTTGGTCACATTGCCGGTGACGACGAGCTGCTTTATGCATTCCTCGACATAACCGGGCTGCCGCCGGACCAGTTGCGCGCCCGCGCGAGCGAGCCTGAAATCCTGGGTGGCGTGCTCGATTTCCTGCTGATGGACGAAAAGCGCCTGCTCTCCTTCTGCGAGGCGGCGGACCTGCCGCCCGAACTACCGGGCGTGGCGCGGAAGCTGCTCCCCGGCGGCGAAGAGGTGCACTGGACATGACGACCCAAGCCAAGGCCCCTCAAGGCACGACGGCCGCCCCGCATATGCGCGGTCTCGACCCGCTGGCGCTCCACGAAGACGTGGTTCCCCAGATCGAGGCGCTCGCCCTCGTCCGCGGCAAGCCGCTCATCGTGTCGGATTGCGACGAAGTGCTGATGCAGTTCATCGCCGGGCTCGAAATCTATCTCGAAACGCAGGGGCTCTGGCTCGACCTCCAGAGCTATGCGCTGACCGGCAACATCAAGCGCCGCGACACCAACGAAGCGGTGGCCGCGCTCGACGTTCCCGATTTGCTGAAGAACTTCTTTGCCTCCTCCACACATGCGCTCATTCCGGTTCCCGGCGCGGCGGCGGCGCTGGCCGCCCTTTCCGACCGCGCGCAGGTGGTTGTGCTGACCAACGTGCCCGCCGCCGACAAGGAAACGCGGGCGCGAAACCTTGCCGCGCACGGCATGGATTACCCCGTCGTCGCCAACAAGGGGCTCAAAGGCGGCGCGGTGAAGCGGCTTGCCGAACTGGTCGAGGCGCCGGTGATCTTCCTCGACGACATTCCGCACAACATCGCTTCGGTCGCAGCCGCCCACGCGCCAACGCACCGGGTTCATTTCATCGCCGACCCACGGCTGGCAAAACTGCTCGGGCCTTCCGAGCACAGCCATTTCCACGCGACCGACTGGGCCGATGCCCGCCGCTTCATCGAAGAGCGGCTGGTGGAGGACGGCTTCTAGATCATGCGCATCGGTATCGACCTCGGCGGCACCAAGATCGAAGGCGTCGCGCTCGGCTCCGACGGACGCGAGCTGACGCGCAAGCGCGTTCCGACCCCCGCGACCTATGACGCGACCGTCGGCACCATCCGCGACCTCGTGGCGGCGCTGGAACAACAGGCCGATACGCGTGGCACGATCGGCATCGGCATGCCCGGCGCGATGTCGCA
>CAISYL010000152.1 GCA_903889655.1 uncultured Alphaproteobacteria bacterium
GCCGTCTTTCAGCGTATAGAGGCCGACTTCATCCATCGTCATGCGCTGGCCCGTCTCCTTGACGGTCTGGTCGATCGTGAAGCGCACAGCGAACTGGTCACCGTTCACATAGGGGCCGGCGACGTCTACGGCGTGGACGATATGCGCATTCGCCCACCATTCGCCCTTGCCTCTCGCTGCCGCCTTGCCGCGCGACTCGACGGCATCGCCGGCCGCCTCGATGCTCCGCACATCGTCCGACCAGTATTTCTCGCCGGCCTCGTCGAATTTGCCCGCCTTGCACAGGGCGACGAGATCGTCGGCGATATCCTGCGTGCTCATATGCGCGCTCACATGCGTGTTCATGGGTTCCTCCATCCGGGTTGACGTCAGGCGTCTCGAAACCCGATGAGCCTAGAACCCCGGTGCTGACAGCATTGTGTCAGCAGCGGCGAAGCGAAACGCATAAAGAACGGGAAACGAGAAAGGGCGACCTTGCGGGCCGCCCTTTCCCTGCGGCGTCGCCTTGAGGGAAGGCGTGCCGCTCGAGGCTCGATGTTTCATTCGGCCGGGGCTGGAAGGGCCTCGCTCGCGTCCTCGTCGGCGAGGCTCGCCGGCGCCAGCAGCAGATACATGGCCGGCGTGACCAGTCGGGAGAGGAAGGTCGAGGAGAAGAGGCCGCCGATAATGACCCAGGCGAGTGGCGAGTAGAGACCGGAGCCTTGCAGCGCCAGCGGCAGAAGGCCGCCGATTGCCGTCGCCGAGGTAAGCAGCACAGGCAGGAAACGGAGTTCGCCCGCCTGTTCGATCGCATCGGAGAGCGGCGTTCCGGCCTTGCGCAACTGATTGGTGAAGTCGACCAGCAGGATCGAGTTCTTGATCTCGATGCCGATGAGCGCGATGAAGCCGATCACGGCCGTGAAGGAGAGTGAGTAGCCCGAGAACAGCAGCGACATGATGCCGCCGAAAATGCCGAGCGGTATCACGCCGGCGACGACGAGCGTTGCGCGGAAGGACCGGAATTCGAGGATCAGCACGGCGAGGATGCCGCAGATTGCGATCAGGATCGCATTCAGGAGTCCGGCGAAACTCTTCGACGCGGCTTCCGCTTCGCCACCCTTGCGGAAATCGTAGCCGGGTGGAATCGGGATCGATTTCAACCGCTCGAAGATGTCGCTCGTCACCTTCGCCGTGTTGTAGCCCGTCTGCGTATAGGCGGTGACGGTGACGAGGCGCTCGCGATTGTAGCGGTCGATGCGACCGGGGCTCGATTCGAGACGCGGCGAGGTCAGCAGTCCGAGCGGCACGGAATTGCCGTCGGCGGTCGGCACATAGACCCGGCCAAGGGCGTCGACCGCATGATGTTGTTCAAGCGGCAGACGGACGGTGATGTTGTATTGCTCGCCATTCGACTCGCGGTAGAGACCCGCCGTCTCGCCGACGATGGCGAGGCGAACGGTGCGGTCGATCTGGCCGGCCGGGACATTCATCATCGCCGCCTTCTCGGTGTTGATGCCGAGATTGAGGTCGGTGCGGTCGAGCTGCATCGGGTTGAAGACGTCGCGGGTGCCCGGCGTATCCTCGATGACATGCGTGACCTGGGCCGCGATTTCCTTCAGCACCGAGAGGTTCGGTCCGACGACGCGGACCGCGACGGGTGCCTCGATCGGCGGCCCGTTCTGGAAGACGCGCAGGATGATCTGCGCGCCGGGATAGCGCGCGAATTCGACACGGAGTTCGTCGAAGAGCCGCGGCGTCTTCACCTCGTCGAAATCGTGCAGCTCCGCGAAGACTTCCGCCATGTTGGCGCGGGTCTCCATCGATCTCACATTGTAGTAGATCTGCGGATTGGCATGACCGAGATTCGACATGGTCCAGAGAATCTCAGGACGTTTCTTGAGCACGCTTTCGACATAAAGAAGAGCGCGCTGCGTTTCGTCCTGCGCGGTTCCCTGCGGCGTTTCGATCTGCACCAGAAACTGCCGGCTGTCGGCCGGCGGGAAGAGGCTGAAGCCGATGACCGGGATGAAGGCGAGGCTCGCAAAGCAGATTGCGAGCGCGCCGATGACGGCAGTCTTCGGCCAGGCGAGCGCGCGATGAAGGAGCGGCCGGTAGAAGCGGTGGATACCACCCATGACCACGCGCAGGAAAATATTGCCCTCCGGATGCGCCTTGTCGCTGAGAATCCGGCTCGACAGGAAAGGGATGATGGTCAGCGAGACGAAGAGCGAGGCGATGATCGTCACCGTGACCGCGACGGGCAGCGAGCGTGTGAACTTGCCGGCGCCTTCGGGAAGAGAGAGGAGCGGCAGAAACGCAAAGAGAAGCGCCGCCGTGCAGCCCACCACGGCGACCGAAATTTGCGACGTCGCCGCCACGGCGGCTTCGAGCCGCCGCTTCCCCATGCGCAGATGCCGCTCGATGTTTTCGACGACGACGATCGAATCGTCGACGAGGAGGCCGAGGGCGAGCACGAAGCCCGCGATAGAAAGCTGGTTCAGCGAGAAGCCCGCGAAATCCATGATCGAAAGACCGATGGCGAGCGACAGCGGGATCGACACCATGACGACGATCGAGGCGCGAGGCCCGAGCGGCAGCAGGGTGATGAGGACGAGACCGACGGCAATCGCGAAGTCGCGATAAAGATGGCTCAGGCGATCATGCACCGAGACCGACTGATCGAAGGCGCGCTGCAGCTTGATGTCCTTCGGCAGGCGCGGTTCGAACTTGTCGAGCACCTTGTAGATGCCGTCGCGCACCTCGAAGACATTCTGGTTTTCCTTCTGGTTCGCGGTGATGAAGATCGCCCGCTTGCCATTGTACCAGGCAAGATGGCCTGCCTCTTCCTGGTTCCACGAGACGTCGGCAACGTCGCCTACTTTCACGATACGTCCGCCATAGGCGCCGATCACCGTGTCCCTGATCTGGTCGAGGCTCTTGTAGCCGCCCGTGGTCTTGATGTTGAAGCGGCGCGAGCCCGAATGGATGGGGCCGCCCGGAATGTCGCCGCTTTCGGCACCGATCGCGTTGGCGATGGCGGTGACGGGTATCTTCAGGCTCGCAAGGCGGCCGAAATTGACCGCGACGCGGACCTCGGACTCCGGCAGGCCCCAGAGCTTCGTTTCACGCACGCCGGGCGATCGATCGATCTCGTCGCGGAGATCCTTTGCCACGTCCTCGAGTTCGCGCGCCGGCGCCGTCTCGCTGACAAGAGCGACCTGCACCATGTTGGTGAGCGAGGAGCGGAATTTGTCGACCTGCAGCACCTGAAGGCCGGCGGGAAGGCTTCCCCTCAGCGCGTTGATCTCGCGTACGACGTCGTCATAGCTCTTGTCGGGGTCAGGGGTCGACCAGCTGAACTGCACGGAGATGCTGGCGACGCCGTCTTCGGCGCGGCTCGCGATGTTCTCGAGATCGTCGAGCCCGTTCACCGCGTCCTCGATCGGTCGCACGATCAGCTTTTCCATGTCGGTCGGATCGGCGCCCGGCATGACGGCGGTGACGACGGCGAAGGGGATCGGGAAGTCCGGATCCTCGGCACGGGGAATGCTGTTGAAGGTGTTGAAGCCCATCATGGCGAGAAGGCCGAAGAGGACGAGCGTGAATTGCCAGTTGCGGACGAAGAAGCCGCTGATTTTCCCGAGGATCATGTGCGCGGCCCCGCCGTCGGCCGCTGCTCGGCGGCGAGGTCGGTCACCACTTTCACTTTCGCGCCGTCGCGGAGATAGGGCGCACCGGCGCTCACCACCTGCGCTCCCGCAAAGAGGCCGTCCGTCACGACGACTTCCTCGCCGGAAATATTGCCGACCGAGATGCGGGCGAGCCGCACGGTCGATTTCGCCGGATCGTAGACATAGACCGTCGCCGTCGAGCCGTGGCCTTCGAGGATGGCGGAGGCGGGGATGGCGAAATGCGCGGCGGTCTGGCTGTTACCGGATTTTTTCTGCGGCATGAGATGGGCTTCGCCCATGAAGCCGCTCTCGGCGCCTGCGGGAACGCCGTCGAGCGCGATTTCGACCTCGAAGGTGCCGGTTCGATCGTCGCTCATGGCAGAGATGCGCCGGACATTGCCGGCGGCGGGATTGTTCGGGAAGGCATCAAGGATCACCCGGGCAGGGTCGCCGAGCGCAAGGCGCGCGACGTCACGGTCGCTGACGCCCGCCTTCAGGATGTAGCCGACGGAACCCTGGCTGACGGTGAGCACCGGCGATCCGGCGGCGACGATCTCGTTGATGTCGGCATGTCGCGTCAGCACCACACCATCGGCCGGGGCGACGATGCGAGCGAGGCTGCGGTCGAACTCGACGCGCTGGCGGTCGGCAACCGCCATGTCGAATTCGCTCTTGGCGTCCTGCACCTTCTGCTGGCTGACGAAGCCCTTGCCGAGCAGGGGCTCGATGCGGGCGAGGTCGCGGCGGGCCTTTTCGACTGCGTAGGTGGCGCGGGCGGCCTGTGAATCGATTTCGCGCTGGTCGAGTTCGGCGAGAAGCTGGCCTTTCACGACCCGGTCGCCGGTATCGACTTTCAGCGTCTTGATGAGGCCGGCGATCTTGAAGGAGAGTGCCGCCTCCTTGTCGGAGCGAAGCTGGCCGTAAGCGACGACATCGTTGCTCTCGGGCGCCGGCCGGACCGCGGTGACGAGGACCGGAATCGCGTTTTCCGCCGCGGCGGTCGATTTTTCCTCGTCCTTGCCACAGGCGCCGAGTGCGGCCCCCAGACAGACGACGGCAATTGCTCCCAGCAAGCCCCGTGAAACCGGCATCACCCAACCCTTCCCCTGTTACCGAACAGCGTTTATTTAATGTCTGCGGATGGCTGGTCAAGCCCTCCTGAACGGTGTTAGTTAGGGAAATGCCAACGAAATCTGCCAAAAAGGCGGTCGAGACCGCCGACCGGGGCGTTAAACCCGTCCGTCGGCGGCTGTCGCCCGCCGAACGCCGCATCCAGATCATCGAAGCGGCGCGTGCGCTTTTCTGCGAAGGGGGGCTCGCGCTCGTCTCCATGCGCAACATTGCGCGCCGTGTGGGGATCACGCAGGCGGCGATCTACCAGCATTTCGAAGACAAGGACGCGATCCTCTTTGCGATCGCCGAGGAATTTTTCACGCGTCTCATTGAAGACGGCATGGAGAAAAGCAACGAGGAAGCCGATCCGATCGCGCGGCTGAAGCGAGGCCTGCGCGGCTACATCGAGGTCGGGCTTTCACGGCCCGATGAATACCGTCTGGTCTTCATGACGAATGTGCCCGGCTTCAAGCGCCGGGGCATGCACCGCGTTCCGCCGGGCGAGGAAGCGCCGGTCGAACTTACCAAGGGCAAGATCGCCTATGCCTTTCTGCAGGAGCAGGTTCGAGACCTCATCGGCTCCGGGCTTTTGTGCAAAGGCGATCCGGAAGTGGTGGCGGAGGCGGTCTGGGCTGCGATTCATGGCATCGTTTCCCTCATTCTCACGCATCTGGATTTTCCATGGGCGCGCGAGGAGCTGATCGAAACGCAGCTTCGCATTCTCTTCGATGGGTTGCTTCCAGATGGTAGCCCTTCCCGGGGAAAGGTTCAGGCCGCTTCGCCGAAGGCGTAGACGTCCATTCCGAGCGCGCCATAGGTGAAGCTGTGATGCAGCCTTTCCGCCTTCTCGCCGACGGGGCTTGCCCCCAGCGCGACGAAGAAAGGCAGGAAATGCTCGTCGGTCGGATGCGCATGAACGGCATTCGGCGCGCGGTCGCGATAGTGAAGAAGCTCGTCGAGCGCCCGGGCCTCGACTTTGTCATGCACCCATTCCGTAAAAGCCGAGGCCCATGGCGCGGGCGGCGCGCCGGGCTCCGTCCGTGTCAGGTCGCGCAGATTATGCGTGATCGAACCTGAGCCGATAATCATCACGCCTTCCTCGCGCAAGGGCCGGAGCGCTTCGCCGAGCCGATAGTGCCAGGCGGCGTCGTGACGCGGCGAGATCGAGAGCTGGACGACAGGAATGTCCGCATGCGGATTAAGGAGAATGAGCGGCACCCATGCACCGTGATCGAAGCCGCGCTCCGGGTCGCCGGACACTTCATACCCTTTGGCAGCCAGAAGGGCCTCGATGCGTGCCGCGATCTCCGGTGCGCCGGGGGCCGGGTAGGAGAGACGGTAGAGCGCCTGCGGGAAGCCGTGGAAATCGTGGATCGTGCCGGGCGCCGCGCCGGTCGTGATGGTCGGATGCTCCGCTTCGTAATGCGCGGAGACGACGAGGATCGCCCGGGGTTCCGGCAGTCGCGGCGCAAGGTCCAGAAGAAAGCGCCGCGCCGGCCCGTCTTCGAAGGCCAGCATCGGCGATCCATGGGAAATGAAGAGAGCGGGTGTCTGTGCCATGTGTCTGTTCTCGCGCGGAATCTTAAGTTCCGTGCCCCAAACATAGTGATCCGGCAGACGGACGGAAACGGCCGGCAGCGCAACGGTGTGTTGCATATCGGCCCTCAATTTGCCCCGTCCACGCGGCCATTTCCAATATTTGACTAATCAGTCATTTTATGACTTTATAGTCAAATAAGGGAGAGAAACGGACATGGCCGCCAGAAAGGCACCCGAGGAAAAACCTATCGAGCCGGGCGCGCGACGCCGCGAGCGTATGCGTTATGTGCTGATCGAGGCCGCGACACGGCTTTTTGCGAAGCAGGGCGTCGATGCGACGACGATCGACGAAATCGTCGATCTTGCCGGGGTAGCCAAGGGTACGTTCTACAATTATTTCACCGATCGTTCCGAGATCGCGCTTGCAGTCGCTTCGGGCATCCGGCGCGAGTTCAACGAAGGCGTCGCGGAGCTTAACGAAGGTATCGACGATCCGGCCGAACGCGTTGCGCGCGGCGTTAGGCTCTTTCTCTATCTCGTTGCCCGCGATCCGGTTCGGGCCCGGATGCTCGGCCGCATCTATCAGAGCGGCATCGATATCGGAAAAAGCGGCAATCAGCATCTTCTCGGCGATCTGCGCGAGGGCATGGAGCTTGGCCGCTTTCAGGTGCCGAGCCTCGAAGTCGCGCTTCATCTCGTCGTCGCGCTCGGCACGGCCGGCATGGGCCATCTGCTCGACAAGGGGACGGGTCCGGAAATTCTGCGCGGCGAAGGCTATGCGCACGACCTCGCGACCGTTCTTCTGCAGGGGCTCGGCGTTCGCCGCGCCGAGATCGCCCGCATTCTCGCGCGGCCCTTCGATGCCTCGCATCTCACGCTTTCGAACAGGGGAGAGCGCCCATGATCCACGTCACCGATATTGCCTATGTGCGGTTTCGCGCACCCGATCTCGACCGGATGGAAAGCTTCCTCGGCGAGTTCGGCATGGCGCCGGCCGGCCGCAGCGACAGCGTGCTTTATATGCGCGGTACGGATACACGGCCCTTCGTTCATGTGACGGAGAAGGGCGAGGCGGGCTTTGTCGGCATCGCTTTCCAGGCGGCAAATCTCGCAGACCTCGCGCGCCTCGCAGCGGAGGAAAAGGTCGCGGTCGAGGATCACGACGCGCCGGGCGGCGGCAAGATCGTGAGGCTTCGCGACCCGGACGGATTTCTGGTCGAGGTCGTCGCCGGTGAAATGTCGTCTCCGGCGCTTCCCGTCATCCGCAAGCCCGTCCTCAACGAGGGAGAAGCGCGGCGTCGCGTCGGTGCGCCGCTGCGTCTCGACAGCGGTCCTTCGCAGGTGAAGCGCCTCGGCCATTGCGTGATCAACGTCACGGATTTCCGCAAGAGCGAGGCCTGGTACAAGGAGCGTTTCGGGCTCGTGACGTCGGACGAGATCGAGCTCGCACCCGACATGCCGCTCGGCGCCTTCCTGCGCTGCGATCGAGGTGCAATGCATGTCGATCATCACACGCTCTTCCTTGTGGGTACCGGACAACCGGGCTTCAATCACGCGGCTTTCGAAGTCGCCAATTTCGACGATCTGATGGCCGGCCACGATCATCTCGTGAAGGCGGGACATCGCCATGAGTGGGGTGTCGGCCGACATCTCCTAGGCAGCCAGATCTTCGACTACTGGCGCGACCCGTGGGGCCATACGGTCGAACACTGGACCGATGGCGATCTCTTCAACAATGAGACGCCGCCCAACAAGGCGGGGCTCGCGGAACTCATGGCCGCGCAATGGGGCCCCGACGCGCCGCCCACGATGGGCAGTTGATCCCGCTTCTTCCGCAAAGGACAAGAAAATGAAACTCGCGACCTTCACGCATCAGGGGCAGACACGGATCGGCCTCGTCCGGGATCAGGGCATCGTCGATCTGTCGGTCGTTGCGCCCGATCTTCCGCGCGACATGCTCGGTCTTCTCGCGGCGGGCGAGCCTGCCATGGTGCGTGCGCGTGCCGTTCCGTCATCTGCGCCGGTACTGCCGCTCGCCGATGTGACGCTGCGCGCGCCGGTATTGAACCCCGGCAAGATCCTCGCCATCGGGCTCAAT
Source organism: uncultured Alphaproteobacteria bacterium (assembly GCA_903889655.1). Lineage (GTDB taxonomy): Bacteria > Pseudomonadota > Alphaproteobacteria > Parvibaculales > Parvibaculaceae > Parvibaculum. The sequence goes on from CAISYL010000152.1 coordinate 8,401, forward strand.
TATCGCGACCATGTCGAGGAGAGCGGCATGCCGCTTCCCGAGCATCAGGTCTGGTTCAACAAGCAGCATAATTGCGTGCAGGACCCTTACGGACCGGTCTATCTGCCGGTCGTCTCGACCATGCTCGATTACGAGGCCGAGATGTGCTTCGTCATCGGCAAGCGCTGCCGGCATGTGCCGGTGGAGCGCGCGCATGAAGTGATCGCCGGTTATTTCGTCGGCAACGACGTCAGCGTGCGCGACTGGCAGTTGCGCACCAACACGTGGCAGATCGGCAAAAGCTTCGACACGCATGGCCCGATCGGGCCCTACATCGTGACGCCCGACGAAGTCGGCGATCCGCATGCGCTTGCGATCAAGTGCTGGGTCAATGGCGAGTTGCGCCAGAGTTCCAACACGAAGCACCTCATTTTCAACTGCTTCGATCAGGTGGCGCATCTCAGCCAGGCCTTCACGCTCGATCCGGGCGATATCATTTTCAGCGGTACGCCGGGGGGCGTCGGCCTCGCCATGAAGCCGCCGGTCTTCATGAAGGTCGGCGATGCAGTGAAGGTCGAGATCGACAAGCTCGGCCATATCGAAAACCGCGTCGTCGCGGAAAAGGGAGAGACGGTCATTGGTTGACCGCGAGGGGAGGGGCTGATCGTGGAAAAAACCGATGTGCTGATTTCGGGGCTCGGGCCGGTCGGCGCCGTGCTGGCGATCTATCTCGGCCGGCTCGGCATCGATGTGATTGCGATCGATCGCGACACGACCGTCTACCCGATGCCGCGCGCGGCGCATCTCGATCACGAGACGATGCGGCTCCTGCATCTCGCCGGCGGCGCTGATGCCGTGCTGCGCGCGAGCCAGCCGCTCTCCGCCTATGAGTTCCGCAATGCGGACGGTGCCCTGCTGATGGGTTTCAGGCCGGGCGAAGCCTCGCCTGCCACGGGGTTTCCGCAGAGTTCGATGTTCCATCAGCCGACGCTCGAATATGCGTTGCGAGCGCGACTCTCGGAGCTGCCCTCGGTTTCGGCGCGCACCGGCCATGCCCTCACGGGCTACACGGCCGGTGAAGACGGCGTGCGCGCGGAAATCGCGGGGCCGGATGGCGACTACAGCGTCGAGGCGAAATATCTGGTCGGCTGCGACGGCGGGCAAAGCCTCGTGCGGCGCATCGCCGGCATTGCGCTCGACGACATGGGTTTCGATGAGCCGTGGCTCGTGATTGACGCGCGGCTCAAGACCGCCGAGAGGCTGACCACCATCGGATTGCAGCATTGCGATCCGCGCCGGCCGGTCACCTCCATGCCGATGGGCCCCGGGCGGCATCGCTGGGAATTCATGCTTCGTCCGGGCGAGACGGCGGAGGAGGTCGTCAGCGACGATTTCATCGACGGGTTGCTGGCACCTTTCATCGATCCGGCGTCGGTCGAGGTGGAGCGGCGCGCCGTCTATCGCTTCCATGCGGTTTTCGCCAAGGCATGGCGCAAGGGGCGCGTGCTCCTCGCGGGCGATGCGGCGCATCAGATGCCGCCTTTTCTGGGGCAGGGGCTTTGCTCAGGCACGCGGGATGCGGCGAACCTCGCCTGGAAGCTTGCCGCCGTCATCGAAGGCCGCGCGGGAGAAGCGCTTCTCGACAGCTATCAGACAGAGCGCGAGCCGCATGTACGCGCGATCACCGAGATGGCGGTCTTCATGGGCAAGGTCGTCTGTACACAGAATGATGACGAAGCGGTCTTGCGCGATCGAGACATGCTTGCGAAGCCCGAACCCGAGCGTTTTTCCGTGATGCCGGAGGCGCTGGGCCTTGCGAGCGGCATTCGCGGCGGGGACACGCTGGCGGGCTCGATCTTTCCGGAACCGTGGATGAGGAATGGTGACGGTCGCAAGCGGCTCGACGACGAGGTCGGACCTTCGCCGTTCATTGTGTTGCGCGATGCGGGGAGCGAGAGCGCCGCCGGGTTCCGCGGCCTGGGATGCTTTGTCGTTGAACCCGACTTCCCTCTTGTGGATGAAGAGACTCGACTTAAATCGATGCTGGAAGACCATGAGGCCATTCTGGTCCGTCCGGATCGTTACGTTTTCGGGCGAGGCCCCGCGGCGGCGCTTCTCGCCTCCTGGCGGCACTATCTCCAGTCCGGCGCTGTGGTAGACTAAGCGCGGATTGTGCTCGCCCGTTTCCGTTTTTCCTTTATAGCGGCGTGTTTCGCTGGTTTCGGGGTGCCGGAAATTTCGGCATAATCTATCGGACCCATAGAGACAGAAGAGCCCGCCGGAAATTCAACACATATAAATCGTAATTCATCCGCGAATCCCATCCGGTGTTGTAAATATGCCATTGACACACCGCCTCGCTGGGAATTACCTATTAGACAGATAGACAAATGCTCTCGCAAAAAGCCAAGTACGCCCTCAAAGCCATGCTCGCTCTCGCCAACCAGAATAACGGGGACCTGCTGCAGGCCGGCGATATCGCCGAACAGCAGAATGTGCCCCGCAAGTTCCTCGAGCTGATCCTGCTCGAGCTGCGCAAGCAGGGCATGGTGCATAGCCATCGCGGCAAGCATGGCGGCTATACGCTCGCAAAGCCGGCCGACACGATCACCTTCGGGCAGATCGTGCGCATCATGGACGGGCCGCTCGCGCCCATTCCCTGTGCCAGCCTTACTGGCTATCGCCGTTGCGTCGATTGCGCGGATGAAAAGGCCTGCGCCATTCGCCGGGCGATGCGCGAAGTGCGCGACGCGGCGGCGGGCATCCTCGACAGCCTCACGCTGGAGCAGGCCTGCCGTGGCTCGGCACATGCGGAACTGCTCACGGGCTGAGCAAAAAATTTTACCTGTAAATATAGTTATTTGATCGAGATAGGTGGGACGAGATGGCTTTGAAATTGCGGACGCATGCCCGTGCAGTGTTCCATGTCCGTTCGGCGCTGGGCGCACTTTTCCTGCTGGCGTCCGCGACTGTTGCGCATGCCGACGTGACCTTGCTCAACGTCTCCTACGATCCGACGCGCGAGCTCTATGAACAGGTCAACAAGGTCTTCGCGGCCGACTGGAAGGCGAAGACCGGCGAGACCGTCACCATCCGCCAGTCGCATGGCGGGTCAGGCAAGCAGGCCCGCGCGGTCATAGACGGGCTCAATGCGGATGTGGTCACGCTGGCGCTTTCGGGCGACATCGACCAGATCTCGGCACTCACCGGCAAGCTGCCGATCAGCTGGCAGTCGCGTCTTCCCTACAACAGCTCGCCCTATACCTCGACGATCGTTCTGGTGGTCCGCAAGGGCAACCCGAAGGGGATCAAGGATTGGGACGATCTCGTGAAGCCCGATGTCTCGGTCGTCACGCCCAATCCGAAAACGGGCGGCGGCGCGCGGTGGAACTTTCTCGCGGCCTGGGCATTCGCCGACAAGAAGTTCGGTGGAGACGAGCAGAAGGACCGTGCCTTTGTCGGAGCGCTCTACAGGAACGTCGCGGTGCTCGACTCGGGCGCCCGCGGCTCCACCACGACATTCGCGCAGCGCGGCATCGGCGACGTGCTGTTGAGCTGGGAAAATGAGGCCTATCTGATCCAGAAGCAGTTTCCGGACGAGTTCGAGATCATCGTGCCGTCGATCTCGATCCTGGCAGAACCGCCGGTCGCCGTGGTGGACCAGAATGCCGACGGAAACGGCACGCGGCAGGTGGCTGAGGCCTATCTCAAATTCCTGTTCACGCCTGAAGCCCAGAAGATCATCGCGGCGAATTTCTACCGCCCGCGCAGTCCGGAAGCCGCGGACCCGAAGGATATCGCCCGCTTTCCGAAGATCAATCTCGTCACCATCGACGACACGTTCGGCGGCTGGCGCAAGGCGCAGAAAAAGTTCTTCGCCGACGGCGGCGTCTTCGACCAGATCTACAAGCCCTGAGCAGTTAGTGCTGTCATTCACATGAAAGAGGACCGGTCATGACTATCGGTACATTGACGAAACGGGCAACGCTGCTTCTCGGCGCCCTGCTCCTTCTCATCTCGTCGGCGTTCGAAGTGCGCGCCGATACGACCTTGCTCAACGTCTCCTACGATCCGACGCGCGAGCTCTACGAGGCCGTCAACAAGGCCTTCGCGGCCGACTGGAAGACGAAGACGGGCGAGACCGTCACCATTCGCCAGTCGCATGGCGGCTCGGGCAAGCAGGCGCGCGCCGTCGTCGACGGATTGGCCGCCGATGTGGTGACGCTGGCGCTCGCCGCCGACATCGATCAGATCGCGGCGCTGACCGGCAAGCTGCCGATCAGCTGGCAGTCGCGTCTGCCGGACAACAGCGCGCCTTACACATCGACGATCAACTTCGTCGTGCGCAAGGGTAATCCGAAGGGCATCAAGGATTGGGACGATCTGGTGAAGCCGGGCGTCTCGGTCGTCACGCCGAACCCGAAGACGTCGGGCGGCGCGCGCTGGAACTTCCTTGCGGCCTGGGCCTATGCCGACAAGAAATACGGTGGCGATCAGGCGAAGGTGAAAGAGTTCATCTCGGCGCTCTACAAGAACGTGCCGGTGCTCGACACGGGTGCGCGCGGTTCCACGACGACCTTTGCCCAGCGTGGCATCGGCGATGTGCTGATCAACTGGGAAAACGAATCCTATCTGATCCTCAAGCAGTTCCCGAACGACTTCGAAGTGGTTTACCCCTCGGTCTCGATCCTGACCGAGCCGCCGGTCGCTGTCGTCGACGGCAATGCCGACAATAACGGCACACGCAAGGTCGCGGAGGCCTACCTCAAGTTCCTCTATACGCCCGAAGCGCAGAAGCTGATCGCGGCGAATTTCTACCGTCCACGGAATACCGCCGCAGCCGATCCGGCAGACCTGAAGCGGTTTCCGAAGCTCGAACTGGTGACGATCGACC
>CAISYL010000153.1 GCA_903889655.1 uncultured Alphaproteobacteria bacterium
ATTACCCAGCGCCGCGTCAAAGGAACGCGCGGAATCTCCGGTCTCTCTGTCACTGGAATACGCCCGCGCATTTCGATTAGGAGGTGTTTGACCTTCGGGATGATTCAAATAACGAATGACAGAATCTGACATTCTCAGATGCTGTCGTACAGCCGCTGGATTTTGGAAAGTGTTATTAGCAGCAGAGAACCCCGGAAGCTCAAGAAAAACAACGTCAAAATCCGAGAAGATCTGATACTGCCGTTTTCCTTTCCCCGGGTGAAGCGCCCAGATTGCATGATCCTCCGGCAAAAACCGGGTCGCCAGATCGTATGTCGGCAAACCACCACCCCCTAAGCATCCCCATCATCGTCAGCTTTCAAGCATTACACAGATTGTCTCGATTTATCCATAGCTAACCACTCCGATCACAGAGCATCAGCTTAGAGACTGCGCAAAGAAATTGACTTTGCTCGCGCTCACGCCGCCGCGTCGGCGTTCCAGTCCACCAGGCGCACGACGTCGGCCATGATGTCGGTGATCTGGAAATCCTTCGGCGTATAGACGGCGGCGACGCCGGCGGCCTTGAGCTTTGCGGCGTCGTCATGCGGGATGATGCCGCCGACGACGACGGGAATGTCGATCCCCTCGTCCTTGAGCCGGGCCATCACATCCGTCACCAGCGAGACGTGGCTGCCCGACAGGATCGAGAGCCCGAGCACATGCACGCGGCCTTCGCGCGCGGCGGCGACGATTTCCTCCGGCGTCAGGCGGATGCCGTCATAGACCACGTCCATGCCGCAATCGCGGGCGCGGACCGCGATCTGCTCGGCGCCGTTCGAATGGCCGTCGAGGCCGGGCTTGCCGACGAGAAACTTCAACCGCCGTCCGAGCTTTTTCGAGACGGCGTCCACCATTTCGCGCACATGGTCGAGGCCCGGCACGTCGTTGCGCGCGGCGTGGGAAACGCCCGTGGGCGCGCGGTATTCGCCGAAGATCGCGCGGAGCGCCGTGCCCCATTCGCCGGTCGTGACGCCGGCCCTGGCGCAGGCGATCGACGGCTCCATGATGTTGCGGCCTTCCTTCGCCGCGCGGCGGAGATCGGCGAGCGCCGCTTCGACCGCGTCATTGTCGCGGGTGCGGCGCCATTCCTTCAGCCGCGCGATCTGGTGATCCTCGACGCCCGCCTCGGCGACCATGATCGAGCCTTCGCCGGTGGTGAGCGGCGACGGCGCCGTCTCGACATAGGCGTTGACGCCGATGACCTTCTGCTCGCCCGCCTCGATGGCGGCGAGGCGTTCGGAATTCGACGAGACGAGCTGTTCCTTCATATAGGCGCTTTCGATGGCGGCGATGGCGCCGCCCATCTCCTCGATCTTTTTCAATTCCTCGCGCGCTTCCGCCTTCAGCGCCTCGACCTTGGCGTCCATCACATGGCTGCCGTCGAAAATATCCTCATACTGAAGAAGATCGGTTTCGAAGGCGAGAATCTGCTGCGCGCGAAGCGACCACTGCTGGTCCCAGGGGCGCGGCAGGCCGAGCGCCTCGTTCCAGGCGGGCAACTGCACCGCACGGGCGCGCGCCTTCTTCGAGAGCGTCACCGCCAGCATCTCGATGAGAATCCGGTAGACGTTGTTTTCGGGCTGCTGCTCGGTGAGGCCGAGCGAGTTCACCTGAACGCCATAGCGGAAGCGGCGGTGCTTTTCGTCGGCAACGCCGTAACGGTCGCGGGTGATCTCGTCCCAGAGATCGACGAAGGCGCGCATCTTGGCGATTTCAGTGACGAAGCGGACGCCCGCATTGACGAAGAAGGAAATGCGTCCGACGACCTGGTCGAATTCATGCTCCGGCACCTGGCCGCCCGCCTTCACGTGGTCGAGGACCGCGATGGCGTTCGCCAGCGCGAAGGCCAGTTCCTGCACCGGCGTCGCGCCCGCTTCCTGCAGATGGTAGGAGCAGACATTAGTCGGGTTCCACTTCGGCACCTGCGTATAGGTGTAGGAGACGATGTCGGTGATGAGCCGCATCGAGGGCTCCGGCGGAAAGACATAGGTGCCGCGCGACAGATATTCCTTGATGATGTCATTCTGCACCGTGCCCTGCAGCTTCGCGCGATCCGCGCCCTGCTCGTCGGCAACCGCGATGTAGAGCGCCAGCAGCCAGGCCGCCGTCGCGTTGATCGTCATCGAGGTGTTCATCTTTTCGAGCGGGATATCGTGAAAGAGTTCCCGCATGTCGCCGATATGGCTGATCGGCACGCCGACCTTGCCGACCTCGCCCTTGGCGAGCACATGATCGCTGTCGTAACCCGTCTGGGTCGGCAGGTCGAAAGCGACGGAAAGGCCGGTCTGGCCGCGGGCGAGATTGGTCCGGTAAAGTTCGTTCGAGGCCCTGGCGGTCGAATGGCCCGCATAGGTGCGGAAGATCCAGGGCTGATCCTGCTTCACACGCGGTTTGCCGGTCTCGTCCTTCGCCATCTCTCTTGCCTTTACGCTGCGGTCCTCTATCGAAAGGCCATTATCACAGGCTTTGTTGCGCTGCAAAAGCGGGAAAGGCCCGGGCTTTGGGGCCGGGCCTTCCGAAACGGCGGTGCGTTCGCTCAGTGGACGTTCGAGAGGATGTCCACGATGACGCCGGTGGCGATGGCGGCCAGCACGATGTCGTCGCCGACCATGTAATATTCGTAGCCGGGACGCGGGTGGAACCGGCCGCGAAGATCCGGCGGCAGCGGGTGCCGGTATTGATGCGACAGCCTGTAGCCGACATAGATGTCGTGCTTCGGTCGGGGCGCATCCCATTTGTGGCCGTGGAAATAGTCGCGGGCATAGCGCGATTCATCCGGCCCGAATTCCGGCCGGTCGTGGCCCGGACGGTCGTGCGCCTGCGGCGGCGGATTGTTGTGGTGCTGCTGCGGCGGCTGGTCGTGGCGCTGATCGCGATGATCGTCGGCGAAAGCGCCCGCCGACGGCAGCGCAAAGACCGATGCGAGCAAAACCACGAAGACGGACCGGCTGCTCAGGCTCGATTTAGCTGATTTCATTCTCGGCACTCCGAAGCGGTACCCCTCGTCGATCATGCGCCTCGTTCCCTGCCGTGCCTAGCCGAAATCCGCAATGTCCTTATCGTGTCCGGCTCCAGCGGATTGGGTTTCGCATTCCGCTCGGAGGCATTACCCTGCACGGACAAAAATTTGAAACATAGATGGGAACGCCATGTCAGATCTCGACCAAAGCCTGTTTCAACTCGCCATGTCGGAGGAAGCCCGGCCTCTGATGGACGCGGTGAAAAAGCACATCAGGGAAAATGTAGACCCGATCACGGAAGAGTTCTTCCGGTTGAACGATCAGAAAAAGGACCGCTGGAGCTGGCATCCGCGCCAGCTCGAGTTGCTGGACGGCGCGAAGAACAAGGCCAAGGAATCCGGTTTGTGGAACTTCTTCCTACCGGACTCCGAGATCGGTTCAGGCCTTACGAATCTCGATTATGCCTATATCGCCGCCGAGCTTGGGCGTTCGCCGCTTTCCTCCGAATCGCTCAATTGCAGCGCGCCCGACACCGGCAACATGGAGGTGCTCGAGCGCGTCGGTACGCCCGCGCAGAAGAAGCAGTGGCTCGAGCCGCTGCTCAACGGCGAAATCCGTTCGGCCTATGCGATGACGGAGCCGGACATTCCGAGCTCGGACGCGAAGAACATTCGCACCACCGCCGTGCTCGACGGCGACGAATGGGTCATCAACGGCGAGAAGTTCTACATCTCCGGCGCCGGCGACCCGCGCTGCAAGATCATGATCGTCATGGTCAGGACGAGCCCGGACGCGCCGCCTTCGAAGCAGCAGTCGCAGATTCTCGTACCCAAGGATACGCCCGGCGTCGAAATCCTCGAAGGCATGCAGGTCTTCGGCAAGGATCACGCGCCCTGGGGCCACATGCATATCCGCTTCAACAATGTGCGTGTGCCCAAGGAGAACATCCTGCTCGGCGAGGGCCGCGGCTTTGAAATCAGCCAGGTACGCCTCGGGCCCGGCCGCATCCATCACTGCATGCGGTCGATCGGCAAGGCCGAGAAGGCGCTGGAACTGATGGTGAAGCGTTCGGCGACGCGCGAAGCCTTCGGCAAGCCGATCGCCAAGCTGGGCGGCAACCTCGAGATCATCTCCCGCGCCCGCATCGAGATCAACGCCATGCGCCTTTCGGTCCTGCAGGCCGCGAAGGCCATGGACGTGCTGGGCAACAAGGAAGCCCGTGTCTATGTCAGCGCGGTGAAGGCGATGGTGCCGGAACGGGTCTGCCTCATCATCGACCAGGCGATCCAGATGCATGGCGCGGCGGGCATCTCGCAATGGACGCCGCTCGCCGACCTCTACACCGACATGCGCCATCTGCGCTTCGCGGATGGCCCGGATGAAGTCCATCACATGGTCGTCGGCCGCGCCGAGATCCAGAAGCACGGCCTCTGGTAGACGCCAGACCGGCCCGATTGGTCCGACAAGGAACCGCCGCGCGGCGCAAAAGCCTCGCGGCGGTTTTATTTTGTCCGGCCACAATGGCGCTCGAATTGCGCCCCATTTTAACCGTGTACGGAACGCCCAATCGCGCCGGGGCCGGGCACGGAGATCATGGGGACATCCAGATGACTGTTTTATCCGCACGCCTCCTCGGCGTGAGTATGGCGTCGCTCCTGGCGCTGGGAGCTTGTTCCGAGGTGCAGGAGAGCGCGGCTAGGCAAGCACCACCGGTTGCCGGCGCAATGGCCGATTTCGTTGTAAATACGTCTTCTGCTTCGGCCAGTCCGACGCCATTCACAGAGAAATATCCCGATGCGCCGCAGAACGGCGTGAAGCTCGTCGCGCAGGAGCCCGTCTCCACTTTCTCGATCGACGTGGATACGGCTTCATACGCGAATGTCCGCCGCTTCCTTCATGACGGGCAACTACCGCCGCGCGACGCGGTGCGCGTCGAAGAGCTCGTGAACTATTTCGACTATGGCTACGCTCGGCCCGCAAGCGCAAAGACGCCCTTCCGCGCAACGACGGCGCTCGTCGCCTCGCCATGGTCGAAAGATCGCCAGATCCTGCATATCGGCTTGCAGGGCTACGAACTGCCACGCACCAGCCAGCCGCCGCTCAATCTCGTTTTGCTGGTCGATACATCTGGCTCGATGGATAGCGAAGACAAGCTGCCGCTCGCCAAAAAGGCGTTGAACCTGCTGGTCGATCAACTCGACAAGGACGATCACGTCTCGATTGTCGCCTATGCGGGGTCGGCGGGCGAAGTGCTTGCGCCCACCGACGGCGGACAGAAGACCAAAATCAGATCGGCGCTCGATGCGCTGGCGGCCGGTGGCTCGACGGCGGGCGGCGAGGGCCTGGCGCTTGCCTATCGTCTGGCGGAGGAGAACTTCAACAAGGAGGCCGTCAACCGCGTCATCCTTATGACCGATGGCGACTTCAATGTCGGCATCGACGACCCGGAAAAGTTGAAGGATTTCATCGCGGAGAAACGCAAATCCGGCGTCTATCTCTCCGTCTACGGCTTCGGGCGCGGCAACTACAACGACGTGATGATGCAGAGCCTTGCCCAGACCGGCAACGGCACGGCGGCCTATATCGACACGATGCAGGAAGCGCGCAAGCTCCTGCACGACGATCTCGCGGGCTCGATGTTTCCGATCGCCGACGACGTGAAAATCCAGATCGAGTTCAATCCCGCCGTCGTCGCCGAATACCGCCTGATCGGCTACGAGACAAGGCTGCTCGCGCGCGAGGATTTCAACAACGACAAGGTGGACGCGGGCGAGGTCGGCTCCGGCGCGTCGGTGACGGCGCTTTATGAAATCACGCCGGTAGGCGCGAAATCCTCGTCGGATCCCCTGCGCTATCAGGATGCGGGCAAGACGCCGCGCAAGGGCGGCGAACTTGCCTACCTCAAGGTGCGCTACAAGGAACCGGGTGGTACCACATCGAAGCTGATCGAGGAGGCGATTTCATCCGACGCCCTGACCGCGATCGACACCGCGCCCGAGGCGACCCGCTGGGCGGTCGCGGTCGCAGGCTTTGGCGAACGCTTGCGCGGGTCGCCCTGGGTATCAGACAGCTTCGGCCTCGACGAGATCGCAGCGCTCGCCCAGAAGGCGCGGGGCGAGGATGAATTCGGATTGCGCGCCGAGCTCGTGCAGCTGGTGCGCGCCGCCAAGGACGCAAAAAGCCTCAACGAATAGCCGGCCCTGACAATGCGAGCCGCCGCGCAAGCTGACATGCCGGCGCGGCGGCTTCCTTCCTGGATTTCTGCCGATTTTCACCAGAGCTCACAGTTTCCATTGCATCCCGCCTCAGGATCGGGAAAATGGTAAAAAACAAACTGACAAATTATCAGGATGGGAACGCTCCGATGACGATCACAGAGAATGCCGCGCCTGCCGGCGCCCGTTTCGACAAGGAAGCCCTGCTCGCCCGCTATCGCGCCGAACGCGACAAGCGCCTGCGCGCCGACGGCAATGCCCAATATCTCCAGATCAAGGATCAGTTCGCGCATTATCTCGACGATCCCTACACGCCGCGCGTCGAGCGTGAACCGAAGACCGATCACGTGACCTTCGCCTTTGTCGGCGGCGGCTTTGCCGGTCTCGTCACGGGCGCGCGTCTGGTCGAGGCGGGCATCACCGATGTGCGCATCATTGAGAAGGGCGGCGATTTCGGCGGCACCTGGTACTGGAACCGCTATCCGGGCGCGCAATGCGACACGGCGTCGATGATCTACATGCCGCTGCTGGAAGAAACCGGCCACATGCCGAGCGAGAAATATGCGCACGCGCCGGAAATCCTCGCCCAGTGCCAGCGCATCGGAAAGCAATACGGTCTCTATGACAACGCGCTGTTCCATACCGAGGTGAAAAACCTGACATGGGACAACGAGAACACGCGCTGGGTGATCGAAACCAATCGCGGCGACCGCTTCACCGCGGATTACGTCGGCATGGGCACCGGGCCCCTGCATGTCCCGAAACTGCCGGGCATTCCCGGCATCCAGTCCTTCAAGGGGCATTCCTTCCACACGAGCCGCTGGGACTATGGCTATACCGGCGGCGACCCGAAGGGCGCGCTGATGGAAAAGCTCGCCGACAAGCGCGTCGCCATCATCGGCACCGGCGCCACGTCGGTGCAGGCCGTGCCGCATCTCGCCAAAGCCTGCGGGACGCTCTATGTGATTCAGCGCACGCCGTCATCCGTCGACGTGCGCGCCAACAAGCCGCTCGACCCGGAATGGTTCGCCTCCATCGCAACGCCCGGCTGGCAGAAGCGGTGGCTGGAAAATTTCACCGCCAATCAGGGCGGCGATCTGGCCGAGGAAGATCTGGTGCAGGATGGCTGGACCGATCTCTCGCGCCGCATCCGCGCCAAGATCATGGAACTGCCGCGCGAAAAGATGACGCCGGAAAACATGATCGCGGCTTTCGAGGATTCCGACTTCGAGAAGATGGAAGAAATCCGCGCCCGCGTGGACGCGATCGTCGAGGACGAGCAGACGGCGCAAAACCTCAAGGCCTGGTATCGCCAGCTTTGCAAGCGCCCCTGCTTCCACGACGCCTATCTGCAATCCTTCAACACACCCGGCACGCATCTCGTCGATACGGACGGCAAGGGCGTCGAGAAGATCACGGAAAAGGGGGTGGTCGTGGCCGGCGTCGAATACGAGGTCGACTGCATCATCTATGCGTCCGGCTTTGAAGTCGGCACGGAGCACACCCGCCGCGCGGGCTTCGACGTCACCGGCCGCGACGGCCTGAAGCTCTCCGAGGCCTGGGCCGAGGGTATGCGCTCCAAGCACGGCACCCATGTCCACGGATTTCCCAACGCCTTCTTCGTGCAGCCGACACAGGGCGCGAACCTCATTTCCAACGTGCCGCACAACCTCACCGAGGCAGGTGAGACCATCGCCGCCATCGTTTCCCACGCGCAAAAGACCGGCGCGAAGGAAATCGAGGTGACCAAGGAAGCGCAGGACGAATGGGTGGCGCTCTTGCTCACCGGCGTCGGCCGCATGATCGGTTCGCCCGACTGCACGCCCGGCTACTACAACAATGAAGGGCAGACGGCCGGACCGGCCGCCAAATACAATGTCGGCTATCCGGCAGGCGCGGCCGCCTATTTCCGCTATCTGAACGAGTGGCGGAGCTCCGGAAGATTCGACGGTCTCGCTTTTCGCTGAAGAGCACTGGAGACGAAAGCGCCGGAACCATCAAGTTGGTTCCGGCGCCGACGCGAAGGCGGATATTCGCGCTTGTCGCCTGAAAGGCTTACTCGGCGGCGGCCGTCGCCCGCGCGGCGACGCTTTCGATGTGCTTCCGCCGCGCATCGAATTCGCGCGCGATGAAGTCGTCATTCGACTGCATCGCCTCGACATCCTGCTCGGCATATTCGATCACGCCCATGTCCTCGTAGCCCTTGCGGATGCGCGTACCCCAGAGCCCGACATCCTTGACGATCGGCACGATGCGCTGGAAGAGCGACGAGCGGAACTTCGTCATGAAGCCTGAGTGATACATGTGCTCGGCGCATTGCACCGGGTCGAGGCCGAGATTCTGCCAGACCTCGACGGCATCGAACCGATCGCGCATCAGATAGCTCGCCTCGAGCAGGAACTCCTCGCGCTCGTCACGCTCCTTCTCGCTGAGCTGAGGATAGTAATCGCGCAGTGCCAGACGACCGAAGGCGACGTGGCGCGCCTCGTCCTGCATCACATAGGCGTTGACGGATGCCGCCAGCGGGTTCTGCGCGTGGTCGCGGATCTGCGCGAAGGCGGCAAGCGCGAGGCCTTCAATCACGACCTGCATGCCGAGATAGGTCATGTCCCAGCGGCTGTCGCGCAACGTCTGATCGATCAGCGTTTTGAGCGGCGGCGTCATCGGATAGGCGATCGCGAATTTCGAGAGGAGCATCTTGTAGCTCTCGACATGCCGCGCCTCGTCGATCACCTGCGTCGAGGCATAGAACTTCGAATCCATGTCGGGCACCTGCGTCACGATCTTCGCGGTGCAGATCAGCGCGCCCTGCTCGCCCTGCATGAACTGCGAAAGCTGCCAGGCCTGAAAGTGCTTGCGCACATTGGCCTTCTCCTTGCGCGACATCGTCTCGAACTGCGCCATGCCGTTGATCGGCAGCATTTCGTCGGGCAATTGCTCGGGATTGTCTTCGTCGAGTTCCTGGGACCAGTCGATGCGGGTCTTGGCGTCCCACTGCATCTCCTTGCCCTTCTGGTAGAGCCCCATCATCGCGGTGCGCTCGGGGTCGTAATTCCAGTTGAACATGGCGTCGTAATTCTGCGGCACATCCCAATGGCTCCCATCGAGCGCGATCGCATACATATTTCTGAAGCTCATCCGGTCCTCCTCCCAAAGGCCAATGCGGAGTTATACTCCGCAATATTGAAAGCCTACATCCGTCCGAACTGGTGGAAAAGGGGTTTTGGTCACAAAGACCACGATTGCTGCACTGCAAAAATTCCTTGCATCCCATACGGCAAGCCCCAATGATCCGGCAAAACGGCGTAACGGCGCCGCATCCGCACGGGATTGGGATAAAAAGGATCGTGGCTTTCCGGCGAGCGTTTGAATGACGCCGGAAGCCAGGGGGCACGAGCGAGGACAGAGTATGGCGAAGACCGAGATTGCGGCCGCGGCCGTGAGCGAGAATTCCCTTCCGAAGAAGGATCTCTACGAGATCGGAGAGATTCCGCCTTTGGGCCATGTGCCGGCGAACATGTACGCCTGGACGATCCGCCGCGAACGCCACGGCCCGCCCGAGCAGGCGATGCAGGTCGAGGTCGTGCCTACCTGGGAGCTCGACAGCCACGACGTGCTCGTTCTCGTGATGGCCGCCGGCGTCAATTACAACGGCGTCTGGGCGGCGCTCGGCACGCCCATCTCCGTCTTCGACGTGCACAAGATCCCCTATCACATCGCCGGTTCCGACGCGTCCGGCATCGTCTATGCGGTCGGCTCGAAGGTCACGCGCTGGAAGGTCGGCGACGAGGTCGTCATCCATTGCAACCAGGACGACCATGACGACGAGGAGTGCAACGGCGGCGACCCCATGCTCTCGCCGACACAGCGCATCTGGGGCTACGAGACGCCGGACGGCTCTTTCGCGCAATTCTGCCGCGTGCAGTCGCAGCAGTTGATGAAGCGCCCCCCGCATCTCACCTGGGAGGAAAGCGCCTGCTATACGCTGACGCTCGCCACCGCCTACCGCATGCTCTTCGGCCATCGCCCGCACATCCTCGAGCCGGGCATGAACGTGCTCGTCTGGGGTGCGTCGGGCGGCCTCGGCTCCTTCGCCGTGCAGCTCTGCGCGACGGCGGGCGCGCATGCGATCGGCGTCATCTCGGACGAGAGCAAGCGCGACTATGTGATGTCGCTCGGCGCCAAGGGCGTCATCAACCGCAAGGATTTCGACTGCTGGGGCCAGCTCCCGAAAGTGAACTCCGCCGAATTCAACGACTTCATGAAAGAAGCGCGCAAGTTCGGCAAGGCGATCTGGGACATCACCGGCAAGGGCATCGATCCGGACATCGTCTTCGAGCATCCGGGCGAGGCGACCTTCCCCGTCTCCTGCATGGTGGCCAAGCGCGGCGGCATGATCGTCTTCTGCGCCGGCACATCCGGTTTCAACATTACATTCGATGCGCGTTTCGTCTGGATGCGGCAGAAGCGCATTCAGGGCTC
This sequence comes from uncultured Alphaproteobacteria bacterium, assembly GCA_903889655.1. Taxonomy (GTDB): domain Bacteria; phylum Pseudomonadota; class Alphaproteobacteria; order Parvibaculales; family Parvibaculaceae; genus Parvibaculum. Next base: position 10,700 of record CAISYL010000153.1, read on the forward strand.
GCATTTCGCGCATCTGAAGCAGGCTGCCGCCGCAAACCAGCTCGTCATCGAGCGCCGCATCGATCCGGGCCTGTCGGAAGTCCTCTCATGGGACGAGATTCCGAAGGCACATATGAAGATGTGGAAGAACGAGCATCTGCCCGGCAATATGGCCGTGCTCGTGTCCGCCAAGCGCGCCGGCCTGCGCACCTATGAAGACGCGATCGAAGCCGGCAACGGCTAACCGAACAGCGTCAGCGTTCCACGCGCTGTCACATAGAGCCCGACCGCGACCACGATGACGGCGAAGACCCGCGCGAGCAGGGCCTTGCGCGCGGCGAGCCGGCCTGCGAGCACCGTTCCGAGAAGCGCGCCCGCGACGCCGCCCGCGAGCAGCAGCCCGGCGATATGCCAGTCGACGAGACCGGACATTGCATAGCTTGCGGCGGTCGCAAGGCCGAAGGCCGCGACCGAGACAAGCGACGAGCCGACCGCGTTGAGAATCGGCATGTCGGTCGCATTGATGAGACCCGGCACGATCAGGAAGCCGCCGCCGATACCGAAGAAGCCGGACAGCGCGCCGACGCCGAGCCCATAGGCGACGAGCGAAGGGAGCAATTTCCGTGCGCTCGCCTGATCGAGATGGACGTCGGGATTGCCGCCTGCGCTCTTGCGCAGGAACATCGAGATGCCAACGCCGATCATGACGAGGCCGAAGAGAAAAAGAAGGAACTCGCCGCCCACGGCCTTGCCGAGCCTCGCTCCGGCAAAAGCGCCGATGACACCGGACGCGGCAAAGACGAGCGCACAGGGCCATTTGACTGTCTTCGCCCGCGCATGAAGGAGAACGCCGGTGAGCGCATTGGCGGCGACCGCGACCGCGCTGGTGCCGATCGCGATATGAGGCGAGGCGACGCCGACGACATAGATCAGCAGCGGCACGGCGAGAATCGAGCCGCCGCCACCGATGAGGCCGAGCGTCAGCCCTATGAGCGCGCCCGAGGCCAGCGTCAGAAGATCGGCGGCGGCGAACATGATCGTTGCTCCCGGTTCAGGCCTTGAGTGCGCGGTTCCACGGCATCAGCGCGAGAACATGCGCCATGCCGCAGAAGCCGCTGACGCCGGCAAAGACGAGCCCCGCACCGACGAAGGCGGAGAGCGCATAGAAGCCCGGATGAACGAGCGCGCCGAGCAGGACGCCGATGACGACAAGGCTGCCCGCCGTGATCTGGACCTGCCGCATCATTTCGAGCGGCTGCTTCATGTCGACCGCGATTGGCAGCTTTGCCGACTTCCAGGCGTCGAGCCCCCCTTCGAGAATATAGGCCTCGCAAGCGCTCGCCGATTTGAGCCTGTCGGCATTGGCCTTGGTGCGCATGCCCGATTTGCAGTGATAGATGACGATGTCGGCCTTGCCGATGGCAATGCTGCCGGCGAGCTTCGACAGGGGTTCATTCCTCGCACCTGGAATATGTTCGCGCGCGAATTCGTCCGGTTCGCGAATGTCGACGATGACGGCGCCCTGCGCCGCGAGCGTCTTCGCCTCGGCGGGCGAGATGGTCTTGAGGGTCATGGGTCTTGCTCCTTGGTGGCGCGGGCGGTGGCCGCTCACGCGCAATAAATGTCTTTCAGAACCTTGAGGATCTTCGCCGCGTCCGGATCGGCGATCCGGTAGAAGACGGACTGCGCTTCCTTGCGCGTCTCGACGAGACCGTCTGCGCGAAGCTTCGCCAGATGCTGCGAAAGCGCCGACATGCCGAGTTCGACTTCCGCGGCAATCTCCGTGACGCTCACCTCGCCCTTCGCGACCAGCGAGCAGAGGATCAGCAGCCGTTTCTCGTTCGCCAGCAGCCGCAGCATGCGCGCGGCTTCGCCGGCGCTGGCGGCAAGCTTGGCGATGTCGGTCTTCATGAGCCTCATGGTCGCACCTTTATTTTAGGCATTGCTAATTTAGATATCTCTAATATATCCGTCAAGGAGACGACGAGCCCGACAACAGGGAGATCCATCATGAGCGGCGGTTCAAAGGCTGAAATCAGGGCCTTTTTCGATGAAGCGACCTTTACGGTGAGCTATCTTGTCGCGGACCCCGCGACGCGCGAGGCGGCCGTCATTGACCCCGTGCTCGACTACGACCCGCGCTCGGGCAAGATCGCCACGACAAGCGCCGACGCGCTGCTCGCCGCCGCGCAAGGGATTGGCCTGAAGATCGTCTGGATTCTCGAGACGCATGCCCATGCGGATCATTTGTCCGCCGCGCAATACCTCAAGGCAAAGACCGGCGCGAAGATCGGCATCGGCGCCCATATTGGCGAGGTGCAGAAAATCTTCGGTCCGGTCTTCGAGGAAGCACCGGGCTACGGCGAGGAATTCGACAGGCTCTTTGCAGATGGCGAGACCTTCTCGCTCGGCGCCCTGACCTTCGAGGTGCTGGCGACACCCGGCCACACGCCCGCCTGCGTCTCTTATAAGGTCGGCGGGGCCGTCTTTGTCGGCGACACGCTCTTCATGCCGGACTACGGCACGGCCCGCGCCGATTTTCCGGGCGGCGATGCGCGCATCCTCTACCGCTCGATCCGCAGGCTGCTCGCCCTGCCGCCGGAAACGCGTCTCTTCATGTGTCACGACTACAAGGCCCCGGGGCGCGAGACTTTCGCCTGGGAAACGACTGTCGCGGAGGAACGCGCCCGCAACGTGCAAATCCATGATGGTGTCGACGAGGAGAGCTTCGTCGCCATGCGTCGGGCTCGCGACGCGACCCTTGCCGCGCCGGTACTGCTGCTGCCGTCAATCCAGGTGAATATCCACGCCGGACATTTGCCGGCGGCGGGAGAAAACGGCAAGCGCTATCTGAAAATTCCGCTCTCCGTACCGATCGAGGCGGATGCGAGCCTCTAAGGCCCGCATCCGCAAAGACCTCAATGCACGGTCGGGGCGGGCGTCTCGTGATGATGTGCGTCCGCCTGAGCGGCCAGAGCATGCTCATCGAGCGCGGGTTCATCCGATGTGGGCGCCGCCGCGACATGGGCCTCGCCCATCGGCTCTTCCGTGACGAGTTCGGGAATCTGCTCCACCGGTTCTTCGCCGACAACCTCGTCATGCGGGACGGCGGCTTCGGGTTCAGCCGCAGCAACCTCGACAGGCTCCTCGTCCGCAGGCGCCTCGACGGCGGGGGCCTCTTCGGCCACAAATTCCGCGGCAGGCTCCTCGACGATCTCGGCCGCCTCGACCTGCGGCGCAGCTTCGACAGCCGCTTCTTCGACGGATGCGGCAGGCTCCTCATGAGGCGCCGCCTCTTCTGCAATCTCCTCGCCGGGCGCTTCAGCCGCTACGTCCTCGATCGCGGCGTCTTCCGGCTCCGCCTCGGCCTCATGCCCGATGTCATGGGCGTCATGCGGATCGTCGTGAGCGGGCGCCTCGGTATGCGCGACCTCGTCGGCAACGACCGCTGCGGCGGCAGCCGCCGCCGTCACGGCCGGAACGGCCATTTCATCGCGCGCCAGCCGGTGTTCGGCCCATGCGAGGAAGGCATCGAGCGAGACGATGTCGTTCGGCTTGGCAAGGAGCGGCACCAGCGCCGCAACGAAGAGCGCCAGATAGGGTGTCAGCGCGATAGCCATCTCGACGCCGCTCGCAACGTCGGTGGGCATCGCGAAAGTCTTCGCCAGCGCGCCGACGCCGAGGGCCAGCACCAGCGCCTGGACGAGATAGGAGAAGCTGCGCAGGAAACCGAGGATGACGAAGAGCCCGAGCACACCGCCGAGCGCGCCCAGCGCGTGCTGCAGGACCGGATTATCGAGAAGGCCGAAATAGAGCCTGTCGGAGATCTCGATGGCCCGCTCGGTGCCGGTGAGTTTAACCACGGACCAGGCAAGCAGATAGAGCCCCGTGACGAGCCGGAGCAGAAGCAAAGCAAGCGCCTTCATAGATGTACCCCCCACAGGCAACGATTTCGCGCAACAGAGTTTGACGGCAACGCAAGCTTCGCGCCAAGCATAGTTTTGTGACCCGGCGAAGCCCCTTGCACATGCGCTGGCCGCTCGCGGGGCTTCGGGCTATATAGTCGGAATGGATGTGAGCGTTTGAGAGCCGTTTCCCGCCTCCGCTCGTAAAAGCTCCATCCACCGTACCCCGCCGCCGCCACAAGATTGCGAGTATCGCCGATGAGCCAAGCCACAGAGACCGCCAGCACCAACCTCGTCCTCGACAATCTTCTGCCGTTGACGGACAGCACGGCGGCCACGGCCGAGGCTCTTCTGGCCCATGCCAAGGTGGCGGTTGCCCAGAAAGTAAGCAGCGGCGGCAAGATTTCGGCAGCGCTGATCGAGCGCGAGCAATTCGCCGCCCACGGCCTTTCCTGGATGGCGACCTATGTCGAGGGCCTGCGCCAGCTCGCCGCCTATGCCGCGCGCATGACCGGGGAAGGCCGCTTCGGCGAGATCGAGGCGCTGATCGTTCAGGTCGCCTTTGGGGAATACCTCTCCCAGCTTTCGGGCGGCATTCCGATGAGCCAGGGCGAGATCGTACGTCCGCAGGATCTCGGCATTTCGGACGCCGACCACGCCGCCTTCCATACGGCGGACGTCCGTACCCTGATCGCGAAGGGAAATACCGCGCCTGTCCGCGCGCGTCTCGCGACGCTGATCGCCGAGAATGTCGGCGCATCGAGCTTCGGCGATGCCGGCCTCGAAGACACCTACGAGCAGATCCGGGATCAGATGCGGCGCTTCGCCGATGCTGAAGTCGTCCCTTACGCCCATGACTGGCACTTGAAGGACGAATACATTCCGCTTTCGGTCATTGCGAAGATGGCCGAGCTCGGCGTCTTCGGCCTGACGATTCCGGAAGAATTCGGCGGCCTTGGTCTCGGCAAGGAATCGATGTGCGTCGTCTCCGAGGAATTGTCGCGCGGCTATATCGGCGTCGGTTCGCTCGGTACACGCTCCGAAATCGCGGCGGAACTGATCCTCGGCGGCGGCACGTCGGCGCAGAAGGAGAAATGGCTGCCGAAGATCGCGAGTGGAGAAATCCTGCCGACCGCCGTCTTCACGGAACCGAACACGGGTTCCGATCTCGCGAGCCTCAGGACACGCGGAAAACGCGACGGCGATATCTACCGCATCACCGGCAACAAGACCTGGATCACCCATGCGGCGCGCGCCGACGTGATGACGCTTCTCTGCCGTACCAGCGACGAGCCCGGCTACAAGGGCCTCTCGATGCTGCTCGCCGAGAAGCCGCGCGGCGACGATGCGAATCCCTTCCCGGCGAAAGGCATGACCGGCGGCGAAATTGAAGTGCTCGGCTATCGCGGCATGAAGGAATTCGAGATCGGCTTCGACGATTTCGAGGTGAAGGCCGAAAACCTTCTCGGCGGCGAGGAAGGCCAGGGCTTCAAGCAATTGATGCAGACCTTCGAAAGCGCCCGCATCCAGACGGCGGCGCGCGCCATCGGCGTCGCCCAGGCGGCCCTTGAGCTCGGCCTCAAATATGCGCAGGAGCGCATCCAGTTCGGAAAGCCGATTTTCAATTTCCCGCGCGTCTCCGGGAAACTCGTGATGATGGCGGTCGAAATCCTCGTCGCCCGCCAGCTCACCTATCACGCCGCCCGCGAGAAGGATGGCGGCCGGCGTTGCGACCTCGAAGCGGGCATGGCGAAACTTCTCGGCGCCCGCGTCGCCTGGACGGCGGCCGACAATGCGCTGCAGATCCACGGCGGCAACGGCTTCGCGCTCGAATACCCGGTGAGCCGCGTGCTCTGCGACGCGCGCATCCTCAACATCTTCGAGGGCGCCGCCGAAATCCAGGCGCAGGTGATCGCCCGCCGCCTGCTTGAAGGCGGCAACTAGACGAGTGTCGCCTTCCAGGAAGGCGTAACCAGAACAAGAACACGTGAAGGAATACGTTCGTGGAACAGCTTTTCCGCTATCTGGGTCCGATCGCCATGGCCGCCGTGGTCGTGGTGCTGTGCCTCGGCCTGTACAACATGATGCGCGGCGGTCCGGGCTCGCGCTCCCAGACGCTGATGCGCTGGCGCGTCGGCCTGCAATTCGTCGCGATCGTCTTCCTGATGACCGCGCTCTATTTCTCGAGCCGCTGAGCCTTCGCGGGACGCCGGACAATCGCCGCTATTGCGGCGACGAGGCGATCACGATCGAGCGTTCCAGCGCCGCATCCCTGTGATGAAGGGCGTTCCTGTATTTCTCGACCTGCTCCATCGACAGGATGCCCTTGGGCTCGACATATTGCATGACGGCGAGATCATCCCAGCGATCAAGCGTCGGCCCGCCCTGCGCTTCCCGGATAACGGCATCGACCTTACCGTAGAAGACGAGATGGCCGCCGGTCTTGTAGACCGTCTGCAGGGCAACGATTCCGTAACGGCCATAGGCCGTGCGACCCGATGTCGGCGCCGCTCCCTCGCGGGCTTCCGCGTAGCGGGCCGTCGGGTAATATTTGAGGAAGTTCATCATCGCTGGCTTGTAGGATCCGGGCTGCGCCAACAGGGTGCGGATCGCGGCCGCGTCCGGCATGACGTCCTCACGGAAGCCATTGTCCGGCCGATCGGTCGAGACCTCACCACCCGGCTTTTTCCATAGGCCGGTGCTCACCAGCATGCGGATCACGCCGAGGACAATGCGCGGCGGCCGCCGGATCGCCAGCCGCGCCACATAGGCGTCCTCGATGTTGTCCGAGAGTTTCAGGGGCATGGCGTCGGATGTGCCGCCGGCGAGGATCAGGAATCTGTCCCAATAAGCTTGATCCGCTCCGATGAACGGAAAATCGGCATTCACCGCCCACTCGACCTCGACGCCCGCCGACAGAATCTCCGGCGACCGCGAACGCTTGTCGCGATGTTTGAGCGCGACGAAGAAGACCGGCGTCTTGCCGCCGATCTTGAAGACCGGCTCGCGCGCGCCGACGAGCCAGAGCGCGCCAACGCCGAGGACGAAAAGCACCAGCACGAGAATGCAGAGTTCGAGAGCGATCATGGTTCGGTCCGCCAGATTTTGGTTGTGGCCAAAAGTGGCATGGAGAATGTCACAATTCAAATGCAAAGAGTGGGATGCGAGGCTAGAGACAAATCGGCAACACTCCTGTTAGATTTTGTATCGGCATGCCGAACCGGGCGAAGTTGCGCTATTTTGCGGCAAGTCCTTGATACGAGAGCCATCGAGAAGATGGCGCAGCGAAGGGGAATACCGTGCTGAAGAGAAAGCTTCTGATGGTCGCCGCAGCGGCGACAGCCTTTGTGGCAACCAGCATGCCGGCGTCGGCAACCGACGATTGGGTCGATGAACTGCGGCTCGGCGTCTACGACCACAGCACCCAGCTTTTCGGAACGCGTCACGAGACGAGCGATCCGGACATCAATGCGGAAGCTCTCTTCAAGTCGCCGGACTGGCTCTCCTGGGCCGCGGGCCCCCGGCCGATGATCGGCGCCAACATCAACACAGGCGGCGGTACCAGCATCGGCTATGCGGGTCTCGCCTGGGACTGGAACTTCACCGATGCGCTTTTCCTCGAAGGTACCTTCGGCGGCGCCATCCACGACGGCAACATCTCCGGCTCGACCGGCGCCGGTCGCGACCGCAACAATTACGGCTGCCGCGTGATGTTCCACGAGAGCGCCTCGCTCGGCTACCGCTTCGACCAGAATGTCAGCGTGATGCTCACCGTCGACCACATGTCGAATGCGAGCCTCTGCGACGAGAATCCCGGCCTCACGGATGCCGGCGTGCGTCTCGGCTACAGCTTCTGACGGACAATCGATCTCCGTCACCCGGAAAGGGCGCCCTCGCGGCGCCCTTTTTATTTGCCGGCGTTATTGCCACCGCCGTCTCTGGCTCTATCCTAGATGCCAAAGCACTCCCGAACGAGAAGGATCGACCATGACAACGATCTCCGCCGCCGAACATCCCAAGCAGAAGGCCAATATCGCCGGCCGGACGATGACCTATGTCGAGATGGGTCAAGGAGATCCCATCGTCTTCCTGCACGGCAATCCGACATCTTCCTATCTCTGGCGCAATGTGATGCCGCATCTGGCCGATCAGGGCCGCTGTATCGCGCCGGACCTCATCGGCATGGGCGACAGCGACAAGCTCGAACCGTCGGGCCCTGAACGCTATACGTTTCACGAGCACCGCAACTTTCTCGACGCCTTCCTCGAAACGATCGGCGTGCACGAGAAAGTCACGCTGGTGATTCACGACTGGGGTTCGGCCCTTGGCTTCGACTGGGCGAACCGCCACCGCGCCGCCGTCGAAGGCATCGCCTATATGGAAGCGATCGTGCGCCCCCTTACCTGGGACGAATGGAATCCGAGCGCCCGGCGCATCTTCGAAGGCTTCCGCTCCGAGAAGGGCGAGGAAATGATCCTCGAGAAAAATCTTTTCATCGAGGCCGTCCTGCCGGGCTCCATCCTGCGCAAGCTGACGCCCGAGGAGATGGACGTCTACCGCCGCCCCTTCCGCGAGCCGGGCGAGGATCGCCGCCCGACGCTGACCTGGCCGCGCCAGATCCCGCTCGACGGCGAGCCGGCCTTCGTTGTCGAGGCGGCGCAGTCCTATGCGGACTGGATGGCGACGACGGAAATTCCGAAGCTTTTCGTGAATGCAGAGCCGGGTGCCATTCTCATCGGTGCGCAGCGCGAATTCTGCCGGACGTGGAAAAACCAGACGGAGGTTACCGTCAAGGGGAACCACTTCCTCCAGGAAGACAGCCCGCATGAAATCGGCGAAGCTGTCGCCCGATGGCGTAAGGCATGGCGCAAGGTCTGACAGCGTCCTACGCTGCAAAGCCCGACTTGATCGCAAGATCGCGCCGCGCCCCTCTGGACGAACGAGAAAACAGGAGACGATCATGGCCGAGGCAAGCACGGTGGCGAGCGGTGCGGATGCGAGGCAATCCTATTCGGGCGTCGCCAAGGCCTTTCACTGGACGATCGTCCTGCTCATCGCCTACATGCTCTACAATGGCTGGACGGCCGACGATGTGCCGAGAGAAGCCCGCGGCGGCGTCATGCAGCTTCACGCCGGTTTCGGCATCATCGTCCTTGTGCTGATGGCGGCGCGTCTTGCCTGGCGCGTCGGGCATCCGGCTCCGGCGCTGCCGTCCGATCTGCCGCGCTGGCAGGTGATCGCGTCCAGGGCGACGCATCACGGCCTCTATTTCCTGGTCATCCTGCAGCCGCTGCTCGGTCTCACGCTCGGCATCACCTCGACAAAAAGCAATCTGATGCCTTTCGGCCTGTTCGGCCTGCAAGCCGCACCGAATAACGCGATCCACCACGTCGCCGGTTTGCTGCACGGTCTCAACGCCTATCTGATCGCCGCGCTTGTCGTGCTTCACATTCTGGCCGCGCTCTATCATCATTTCGTCCGGCACGATGCCGTGTTGAAGCGCATGCTGCCTTTCGTCAAAGCCTGAGACACCCGGCATGGTGACACTCAACAGGATTTACACACGTACCGGCGACAAGGGCACGACGGCGCTTGCGACCGGAGAACGCGTGCCGAAGCATGCGCTGAGGATCGAGAGCTACGGCACCGTCGACGAGACCAACGCGGCGATCGGCGTCGCACGCCTGCATACAAGCGACGATCCCGCCTTCGACGCGATGCTGGCCCGCATCCAGAACGATCTCTTCGATCTCGGCGCCGATCTCGCGACGCCCGGCAAGACGGCGGCGGAACTCGGCTATGAGCCCTTGCGCATCCTCGAAACGCAGGTGACGCGGCTCGAAACCGAGATCGACGCGCTGAACGCAAATCTGTCGCCGCTCCGCTCCTTCGTGCTGCCCGGCGGCACGGCAGCGGCCGCATATCTCCATGTCGCGCGCACCGTCTGCCGCCGCGCCGAGCGCCTCGTCGTCGCCCTGGTGGAAGAAGACCCCGAACGCGTGAGCGAGCCGTCGATCAAATATCTGAACCGTCTCTCCGATTTCCTCTTCGTCGCAGCCCGTTATGCGAACTGGGCGCCCGAAGGCCGGGGCCCGGGCGACGTGCTCTGGACACCGGGTGCAAATCGCTGAACAGGCCGCAGCCAAGCCTTTGTTCTAAAATGCCTTTCAGGCCTGTACAGACCCCGCTCCGTCGCTGTCCCCATTTCGTTGACAGGGGCTTATGGCGGCTCTAGGTTGCCGCACCGCAACAACGGCCTAAGTCCTCGTGCTGCCGGTTTCTCGTTCCCTTCATGGGTAGCCGTCCAAAGGTGCCTCACCGGTGCCCATGGCAGGTTGAGGTCCGGAGCCGGAGCAACATCAAGACCGTCGCCGCGGCGAAAGCAGACTGGTTCAGCACGCCAAGGCGACGCGCAGGGAGTCTATCTCGATGAAAGTCCTCGTGCCCGTGAAGCGCGTGGTCGACTACAACGTCAAGATCCGCGTGAAATCGGATCAGACGGGCGTCGATCTCGCCAACGTGAAAATGTCCATGAATCCCTTCGACGAAATCGCCATCGAAGAGGCGGTGCGTCTGAAGGAAGCGGGCAAAGCGACCGAAGTGATCGCGGTGTCGATCGGCGTGGCTCAGTCCACCGAGACGATCCGCACGGCGCTCGCCATGGGTGCCGACCGCGGCATCCTCGTGAAGTCGGACGAGACGGTCGAGCCGCTCGCCGTCGCGAAGATACTGAAGGCGATCGTCGAGGCCGAGAAGCCCGACCTCGTCATTCTCGGCAAGCAGGCGATCGACGACGATTCCAACCAGACGGGCCAGATGCTCGCCGCCCTTCTGGGCTGGCCGCAGGGCACGTTTGCCTCCAAGGTCGAGTTCGAGGGCGACAAGCTCCTCCTCACCCGCGAGATCGACGGCGGATTGCAGACGCTGAAGCTCAACATGCCGGCGGTCGTCACCACAGACCTCCGCCTCAACGAGCCGCGCTATGCCTCGCTGCCGAACATCATGAAGGCGAAGAAGAAGCCGATCGACGAAAAGACGCCGGCCGATTACGGCGTCGACGTGAAGGCGCGCCTCCAGGTGCTGAAAGTGACCGAACCGCCGCAGCGTCAGGCCGGCATCAAGGTTGAATCTGTCGAACAGCTCGTTGCGAAGCTGAAGGAAGCGGGAGTGATCGGATGACGACGCTGGTTATCGCAGAACACAACAATCAGACCCTCCACGACGCGACCGCGAAGGTCGTCACCGCCGCGACGAAGCTCGGCGGCGATGTGCATGTCCTCGTCGCGGGCCAGGGCGTCGACGCCGTGGCCGCCGCCGCGGCGAAGCTCGCGGGCGTCTCGAAGGTTCTCGTCGCCGACGACGCGCAATACGCGCACCGTACGGCCGAACCCCTCGCGGCCCTCGTCGTGAGCCTTGCCGGCTCCTATGACGCGATCGTCGCCGCCGCGACGACGGTCGGCAAGAACTTCGCCCCCCGCGCCGCTGCCCTGCTCGACGTGCAGCAGATCTCGGAAATCATCGAGGTCGATGCGCCGGACACGTTCAAGCGTCCGATCTATGCCGGCAATGCGATCCAGACCGTGAAGTCGACCGACGCGAAGAAGGTCATCACGGTCCGCACGACGACCTTCCCGGCCGCCGCGCAGACGGGATCGGCCTCGATCGAGAAGATCGGTGCCGCCGCCAATCCGGGCCTTTCGGAATGGGTCAGCGAGAACCTGACGAAGTCGGATCGTCCCGAACTCACCTCCGCCAAGATCATCATCTCCGGTGGCCGCGGCATGCAGTCGGGCGACAACTTCCACATGCTCGACAAGATCGCCGACAAGCTCGGCGCCGCCGTCGGTGCCTCGCGCGCCGCAGTCGATGCGGGCTTCGTGCCGAACGACTACCAGGTCGGCCAGACCGGCAAGGTCGTCGCGCCCGATCTCTACATTGCGGTCGGCATCTCCGGTGCGATCCAGCATCTCGCCGGCATGAAGGACTCGAAAGTCATCGTCGCCATCAACAAGGACGAAGAGGCGCCGATCTTCCAGGTGGCCGATTACGGTCTCGTGGCGGACCTCTTCCAGGCAGTTCCGGCGCTTGAGCAGGAACTCGGTAAAATCGGTCTCTGACGTTCAGGGATGACAACGCACCGATGACAAAACGGCGCTGCAGGTTGACCTCGCAGCGCCGTTTTTGTCAGCGGGCACCAATCAGGTATTGTATCTCCGGTGCGGAGGCGTCCTCCGCATCAGGTTTGGATGGACGGGCATGAACATTCGCAAGGTCGGCGTTATCGGCGCGGGTCAGATGGGCAACGGCATCGCGCATGTCTGCGCGCTCGCAGGCTGCGAGGTCCTCCTGAACGACGTCTCGAAGGAGCGGATCGAGGCGGGGCTCGCCACGATCGACGGCAATATGAGCCGTCAGGTCCATTCGGGCCGCATCAGCGCGGCCGACCGCGACGCCGCCCTCGAACGCATTTCGGCAGCCGTCACCTATGACGCCTTCGAGGCGACCGATTTCGTCATCGAATCCGCGAGCGAAAACGAGGCCGTGAAGCGCAAGATTTTCGCAGACCTCTGCCCGCACCTCCGCGAAGACGCGATCATCGCCACCAATACCTCCTCGATCTCGATCACGAGGCTCGCCGCCTCGACGGACCGGCCCGAGAAATTCATCGGCATGCATTTCATGAACCCGGTGCCGGTGATGGAACTCGTCGAAGTGGTGCGCGGCATCGCGACCGACGACGACACCTTCGATGCGGTCCGCGATCTCGCCGGCCGCCTCGGCAAGCAGACGGCCAATGCCGAGGACTTCCCTGCCTTCATCGTCAACCGCATCCTGCTGCCGATGATCAACGAGGCGGTCTATGTGCTTTACGAGGGCGTCGGCTCGGTCGAGAGTATCGACAAGGCCATGCGTCTCGGCGCGAACCATCCGATGGGGCCGCTGCAACTCGCTGACTTCATCGGTCTCGATACCTGCCTCTCGATCATGCAGGTCCTTCACGAAGGCCTGTCGGATTCCAAATACCGCCCCTGCCCGCTTCTGGTGAAATATGTCGAGGCCGGCTGGCTCGGCCGCAAGACGCAGCGCGGCTTCTATGATTATCGCGGCGAAAAGCCCGTTCCGACACGCTGAACGGCGCCCGGTGCGGGCATCGATCTCTAACCTTCATTAACACTTTCCTCTCATGATGGAGGCCTGTCACCGCTTGAGGGGCTGGCCAGTCATGGTTGCAAATCCGGACGCCGCCGACGTCGACGATCAGCGGCTGGAATTTCTCGACGCTCCGACCCATCCATCCGTGGTCGCTCTCAACGACTATTGGAACGAGAAGCGCGCGGGCCGCGCCATGCCCGACCGGCGGGACATCTCGCCGGCCCATATCGTCCCCTTTCTGCCGAATATCCTTCTGTCCGAAGTCGTCGACGGCGGCCGCGATTTCCGTCTGCGTATCTTCGGCACGTCGCTCGTTGCCCTGATCGGCAAGGAAATGACCGGCAGATTGCTGTCCGAGATCACCGGCGATCCACGCCTTCTGGTCAGACCCACCGCCGCGCAACACCGCACTCTTGCGGTCATCAGCGCCGCCTATAAGGCCCGGCGACCGGTCTTCGCCAGCGGCAGGCTGATCAACACCGTCCACCGGAGCCTCGAATGGCACAGCTTCTCGAGCCCGATGACGGTGGGCGGAGAGGAAATCGGCCAGATGCTCGGCGCGCTCTTCGTCGTGGAACGATCCGCCTCCTGAACGTGCCCGGCAGCGGCTGGCCGGAACAGACAGGGATTCTTAACCCGGTGCCCGGAAGATGATGCCGTGGTCTCAGGGGATGAGGACGACCGTAATGGGCGGGGCCGAAACGGAACGCGCACTTGCCGGCGAGAGCCGGAGTGATGAAAGCCTGCGCTATCCGCAGCGGCCGGAACACCCAGGCACTGCACAGCTGATCGCCTATTGGCACACCAAACGCGCGGTCCGTCCCATGCCTGATCGCGCCGACATCGCTCCCGGCGAACTCGCCGGACTTCTCCCCAACATCGTCATTTCGGAAGTCCTTCGCGACGGCGAGGATTTCCGTGTGCGTATCTTCGGCACGGCGCTGGTCGAACTTGTCGGCGAGGAACGGACGGGCAAATGCCTGTCGGAATTCGGCGTCGACGCCTTCATCCCCACAAAGCCCGAACGCGTGCAGAGCCATTGGTTCGACGTCACGCGACGCTCATTCGTCGTCCGCCACCCCGTTCTCGTCAGCGGCACGATGGCAAGTTCGAACCGCTCCTATATTTCCTGGCATGGCGTCTCCATGCCGCTGACCTCCGGCGGCAGCGAAGTCGCGCAGATGCTGGGCGGCATATTCGTCGTCGACGCGGGCTGCCGGTAAAGCCGTGCCCGGGCCCAGGATCACTGCGCGAAGGTGAGTTTCAACGCCGCCTCGATCAAGGCTTTGGCTTCGGGCGAATCCCAATGGGCAGGCCCCACCAGCCTGCCGATCTCCTTGCCGTCCGGCGAGACGAGGATCGTCGTTGGCATGCCATAGGCCTTCATGGCGAAAATCGCCCGCGATGTCGGGTCGTTATAGAGCGCGATGTGGTCCGCCTTGACCTCCGCGAGGAAGGCCTTGGCGAGATCGTGCCCGTCCTTGTCGACGCTGAGGGCCAGAACCTGAAAGCGGTCGCTCCCGAGAGCACCCTGAAGCCCGTTCAGTGCCGGCATCTCCTCCCGGCAGGGCACGCACCAGGTCGCCCAGAGATTGAGAAGGATGAGCTTGCCCCTGAAATCGGAGAGTTTGACGTCCTTGCCGTCCCCATCCTTGAAGGGGAGGTCCGGAACGGGCTTCGGCGCCGCATCGGCCTTGAAATTCGCGACTGCGCCGGTCGCGTAGGGGCTCAGCGCGGCCGCATGCCCGTCTTCCGGCGTCTCTCCGACCCTCCCGCCATTGCCTAAGGGCCCGGCGATCAAGTATACCGCCGCAACGACGATTATGACGGCGGCGGCGATAATCAGGATAGGTTTGCTGCTGGAACGAAACATCGGGTCTCAGAACTCCGCGCCCTCGCGATCCAGGGGCCGGGCTCGACGCCCGGGGAACCTCGCGATGAGCAACAAAATGTGGGGCGGCCGCTTCGGCGAAGGTCCCGACCGCATCATGGAGGAGATCAACGCCTCCATCGGCTTCGATCAGCGCTTCTTCGCCCAGGACATCCGGGGCTCGAAGGCGCATTGCGCCATGTTGGCCGAAACCGGAATTATCTCAAGAGCCGATGCCGATCAAATCATCGCCGGCCTCGAGGCGGTTCTGGCCGAGATCGAGGGCGGAAAGTTCGAATTCAGGCGCGACCTCGAAGACATCCACATGAATGTGGAATCGCGGCTCGCCGATCTCGTCGGCGCGGCGGCGGGCCGGCTCCACACGGCGCGGTCCCGCAACGATCAGGTGGCGCTCGACTTCAAGCTCTATATTCGCGACACGATCGATCATCTCGACGAGCAGCTCGAGGCTTTCCAGAATGCGCTGCTCGACAAGGCGGAAGCGAACGCCGATACGATCATGCCCGGCTTCACGCATCTCCAGACCGCGCAGCCCGTCACCTTCGGACATCATTGCCTCGCCTATGTCGAGATGGCGGCGCGCGATCGCGGTCGCTTTGCCGATGCGAGAAAGCGCCTCAATGAAAGCCCGCTCGGCAGCGCGGCGCTGGCCGGCACATCCTTTCCGATCGATCGTCACATGACGGCGAAGGCGCTCGGCTTCGACCGCCCGACGCGGAACTCGCTCGACAGCGTGTCCGACCGGGACTTCGTGCTCGAAACCATGTCGGCCGCCGCCATTGCCGCAACGCATCTTTCGCGCTTCGCCGAGGAAATCGTCATCTGGTCGACACCCGGCTTCAATTTCGTGCGCCTGACCGACGGCTTCACCACCGGCTCCTCGATCATGCCGCAGAAGCGCAATCCCGACGCGGCAGAACTCGTCCGCGCGAAGTCGGGCCGCGTCATCGGCGACCTGACGGCGCTCCTCATCGTGATGAAGGGCCTGCCGCTCGCCTATTCCAAGGACATGCAGGAAGACAAGGAAGCGGCCTTCGACGCGCTCGACGCATTGTCGCTGTCGCTTGCCGCGATGACCGGCATGATCGCGACCCTGACGGTCAACACCAGGGAAATGCGCGCCGCCGCCTCGCGCGGCTTTGCGACCGCAACGGATCTGGCCGACTGGCTGGTCCACCGCCTCAACGTGCCTTTCCGCCAGGCCCATCACATCACCGGGTCCCTCGTCGCCAAGGCCGAGAAGAAGGGCGTCGACCTGGACGGCCTTTCGCTGGCCGAAATGCAGGACGTGGAACCCGGCATCACCGATGAGGTATATTCGGTGCTGGGCGTCGACAACTCGGTCGCCAGCCGGACCAGCTTCGGCGGCACGGCACCCGACAATGTGCGCGCATCGGTATCCTGGTGGCGCGCGGAACTCGGCCGCAATGGCCGCGAGGGGGAAAAGAGATGAACCGGCGAATGACGATCACGGCCGCACTCGGCCTCTCGGTCCTCCTCGCGCTCGGCGCCTGCGGTCGCAAGGGCGATCTCGAACCGCCGCCCGGCGTCAGCCCCGACATGGCGGCGAAAGCGCCCGGCTGTGGCGGTACCGCGCCCCATACCTCGACGCAGAACGAGCCCGTCGACATGCAGCATCCGGGCAGCATGGCCGGCCCGAACCAGATGCCGGACACAACGGTTCCGCCCTGCTGAGCAAGGCGCCCGAACAGACGTTCCCGAAAGCCGACCGCTCATGAACCATTTCGAATACAAGGACGGCGTTCTTCATGCCGAAGACGTCGCCATTCCCGACATCGCGGCGGCGGTCGGCACGCCCTTCTATTGCTATTCCTCGGCGACGCTGACGCGCCACGCGCAGGTCTTCGTCGACGCCTTCAAGGGCCAGCCGGCGCGGCTCTGCTATGCGGTGAAGGCCAATTCCAATCTCGCCGTCATCGCGACGCTGGCCAAGGTCGGCGTCGGCGCGGATGTCGTCTCGGAAGGCGAGCTGCGCCGCGCGCTCGCCGCGGGCATTCCGCCTTCAAAGATCGTCTTCTCCGGCGTCGGCAAGACGGCGCAGGAGATCGCCTTCGCGCTCGAGACCGGCATCGACCAATTCAACGTCGAATCCGAACCCGAACTCGAACTCCTCTCGGCGCTCGCCGACGCCCGCGGCCTCACCGCGAAGATCGCGATCCGCGTCAATCCTGACGTCGACGCGAAGACGCATGAGAAGATCGCGACGGGCAAGGCCGAAAACAAGTTCGGCATCTCCTGGAAGCGCGCGCCTGCCGTCTATGCCCGCGCAAAGGCGCTTCCCGGCATTGCCGCCATCGGCATCGACGTCCATATCGGCAGTCAGTTGACTTCGCTCGAACCCTTCGAAGCGGCCTTTACCCGCGTCGCCGGCATGGTCGAGGAACTGCGCCGCGAAGGCCACGCGATTTCACGCATCGATCTCGGCGGCGGGCTCGGCATCCCCTATCGCGGCGACAACGACATTCCTCCCCATCCGGATGAATATGCCGCGATGGTGAAGCGCACCGTCGGCCATCTCGGCTGCGAGCTGACCTACGAGCCGGGACGCCTGCTGGTCGGCAATGCCGGCATCCTCGTCTCCCGCGTCATCTATGAAAAGCAGGGCGACGCCCGCCATTTCCTGATCGTCGATGCGGCGATGAACGACCTCATCCGCCCGACGCTCTACGACGCCTATCACGAGATCCGGCCCGTGGCGGAGCCGGCCTCCGCCACCGAGCGCGCGGTTTACGACGTCGTCGGCCCCGTCTGCGAGACCGGAGACTTCCTTGCCAAGGGCCGCGAGATGGCGCGGCTGAAGGCGGACGATCTCGTCGCGATCATGTCGGCTGGCGCCTATGGCGCGGTGCAGGCTTCGGAATACAACACGAGGCCGCTCGTGCCGGAGGTGCTCGTCAATGGCGCGGACTATGCCGTCATACGCGCGCGCCCAAGTTATGACGAAATGCTGAAGCACGATATGATCCCGGCCTGGCTCGAAGGGGCTCGCTAGACGCGAGAACACCCTTCGGCCTTGCGAGGAACGGCTCGACAAGAGGCGCGAGGATTTGACCGGCCTGAACAAGCGCAAGAAGGCGCAGGAGACGCAGGCGTCCCGCTCCGGCGATGCACCGCGGCTGCCGCGCCGTGTCGAACGGCGTATCCGCATCGCGCGCGCCGTCCTCGTCTGGGAAGCGCTCTGGCCCGTCCTCTGGCCGCCGGCGGGCCTTGGCGGGGTTTTTCTGGTCCTCGCCCTCTTCAACGCCTTTACCGGCCTTCCCCTCGGCATCCATTGGGCGGTGCTCGCCGCTTTCGGCGGCCTCATGGCCTGGATGCTGTGGCGCGGGTTGATGGGCTTCCGCCTGCCGGACCGCGAAGCCGCGCTGCGCTACCTCGAAACCGTCTCCGGCCTGACCCATCAGCCGCTCGGCGCCTATGAAGATGTCGCCGCCCCGGGCACGGGCGATGCCGCCCTCTGGCGTGCCCACCAGCGCTGGGTAACGGAGCGGATTCGCCGTCTCCGGGTCGGCTTTGCCTCGCCGGGCCTCGCCACGCGCGATCCCTACGCGCTGCGCGCCGTCGTCGCCCTTCTCCTCGTCATCGCCATCGCCGGCACCGAAGGCGGCCGGCTGAACCGCGTCGCCGCCGCGTTGCTGCCCGGCCTCGGTTCGGCAAAAGCCTTTTCGGTCGAGGCCTGGATCACGCCGCCCGCCTATACCGGCCAGGCGCCGATCTATCTTGAGCAGCAGGCGCACGACCGGACCGCCGCGACCGCCGAAAGAAAACTCGTCGTTCCGGTGAACAGCGTCCTCTCGCTCCGCGTCCATGGCCTCAAGGCTGCGCCCTCGCTCGAAGCCGGACAAGGCGATCGAGGCCGGCCCGAAGCGTTGAAGGATATGGGCGATACCAACTACACGATCGACGCGCCGATCGCGGCCTCGACCGAATTCACCCTGACGCAGGGCGGCCGCATGATGCGCGGCTGGAACATCGACGTCATCGCCGACCGCAAGCCGTCGATCGAGCTGACGAAGCCCCTTGCGAAGACGGCCTCGGGCACGCTGCGTTTCGCCTACAAGGTCGCGGATGATTACGGCGTGACCTCCGCCGAAGCCCGCATCTCGCTCGTGCTGCCGCCCTCGATGCTTCCCGGCGGTCCGAGCCCGGACGGAAACCCCGCCACCGCGGCGGCAAAGCCGCGCGTGACGCCACCCGAAGTGACGCTGCCGCTGCCGACGCTGCGACCGAAGAATGCGAGCGGCGAAACCTATATCGACCTGACGCCGCATCCCTGGGCCGGGCTGCCGGTGATCGTGACGCTGGTTGCGAAGGACGATGCCGGTCAGGAAGGTGTGGCAAAACCGGTGGCGCTGATCCTGCCCGCACGCAAGTTCAAGAAGCCGTTGGCCGCCGCCATCGTCGAACAGCGCCGCGCGCTGGCACTCGACCCGTCGTCAACGGCGCGCGTCGCCCGCGTGCTCGACGATTTCACGGTGGATGCCGACCGTTATATCGACGACCTCTCCGTCTATCTCGCCCTTCGCGCGGCCTATTGGCGGCTTGCCGATGCACAGCATGACAGCGACCTGACCGGCATCTTCGATCTGCTCTGGTCGACGGCGCTGCATATCGAGGATGGCGACATCTCGCTCGCCGAAAACGACGTTCGCCGCGCGCGCGACGCACTGACCGATGCCCTTGCGAAAGGCGCTTCGGGCGACGAGGTCAACCGCCTGATGGCGGAATTGAAGGAGGCCTTCAAGCTCTACATGGACGCGCTGGCGGCGCGCGGCCAGACGCAAGGCCCCAACCCGATGGACCGCTTCGCGCCGCAGGACGGCAAGACCATCGATCGCTCCGATCTCGAGAGGATGCTGAATTCGATCGACGAACTCGCAAAGAGCGGCGCACGCGATCAGGCGAAAGCGATGCTGCAGCAATTGCAGGCGATCATGGAAAACATGCGCGTGCCGCAGCAGAACCCCGGCATGACGCCTCAGGAACAGGCCATGTCGCAAGGCGTCGACCGGATCGGCAAGCTGATCGATAAGCAGCGCCAGCTGATGGACGAAACCTTCCGTCAGGGCGGCCAGCAAGGCGTCGGGGCCGACGAAGGCAATCCGCAAACCGGCGGCAGGCAGGGCAAGCCCTCTTCCCTCCACGATCTGAAGCGTGGACAGGCGGCGCTGCGCGAGGAACTGGCGCAGGCGATGCGCGATCTCGAGAAATCGGGAACGAAGCTTCCCTCTGCCCTCGGCAAGGCCGGCGACGCCATGAAGAGCGCCGAGGACCGGCTCGGCGACGGCCGCGCCGACCGCGCCACCGGCTCGCAAGGACAGGCGATTTCGAGCATGCGCGAAGCGGCCCAGGGCCTTGCCGACCAACTGATGCAGAGCATGGCGGGCCGGCGCGGCAATATGGGCCGCGGCAACGGCAGCGCATCCGACCCCTTCGGCCGCAGCATCCCTAACGCCGCGCCCGATACCGGTGACGACGTCGCCGTGCCGGACAAGATCGACATCCAGCGCGCGCGGGAGATCATCGAGGAACTGCGCCGCCGCGCCGGCGAACTCGGCCGCCCGAAGATCGAGCTCGACTATCTGGATCGGTTGCTGAAGCGGTTTTGATCCGTGCGGTCGTCAGGCCTTGTCCAGCACGGTCGCAACACGCAGGACGAGTTCATCCAGCGTGAAGGGCTTCAGCAGGATGTCGTCGATGATCGCCTCGAGGCCATAGGCGCGTTCGCGCTGGTCGGAATAACCGGTCATCAGCATGATCGGCATGTCGGGTGCGTCGCGTGAGGCCGACAGGGCGAGCGAGATGCCGTCCATTACCGGCATCAGAATGTCCGTCAGCAGAAGGTCGTGCGGGCGCCCGGCCTCGCGGGCACGGGCAAGCGCCGCCAGCGCATCACTGCCGTCGCCAACACCCTCGATCTGGTGGCCGACGCCTTGCAGTGCGCGGGTGATGAAGGCCAGTACGCTCGGCTCGTCTTCGGCGATGAGGATGCGCGCCATGATGCTCAGCTCTCGACGACGCCGACGAAGGGCAACTGGCGATAGGCATGCGCGACGTCCATGCCGTAGCCGACGACGAAACGGTCGGCGCATTTGAACCCGACGAAATCCGCCTTCATCTGGACGGCGAGCTTGCCCGGCTTGTCGAGCAGCACGCAGGTCCTGACCGAACGCGCGCGGCGCGCCATCATCAGATCCTTGGCGAAAGCGAGCGTGCGGCCGGATTCGAGAATATCGTCGATGATGAGCACGTCGCGCCCTTCGATATCGGCTTCCGTGTCGCGCAGGATCCTGACCTCGCCCAGCGACTGCGTACCCTTGCCGTAGCTCGACAGGCTGATGAAATCCATATCGGGCTCGGCGCCTTCCTCATGCAGCGCGCGCAGCAGATCGGCCGCAAAGATGAAGCTGCCCTTGAGAACCGGAATGACGAGCGGTTCGGGACCCATGGTCGCTACGATCTCGGTGGCGAGTTCACGCACACGGGTTGCAATCTCGCCCGCACTGAAAAGGACGGATATGCGCGCGCCTTGTGGTGCGAGTTTGCTCATGACCTCTGTATTGCCCATTTCCGCTGCCTCCGACACCAAATTGACGTCGCGCGGCATCGAAGTCCAGCGGGGATGTCCGACCCGAGCGTCAGGAGGGCGGCGCCGTCGCGGGCGCAGGTGCAGCGGGCGCGGCGCTGGCCGGCTCGTTTTCCTCGCCCTTCAGTACAAAGCGCAATTCGATGTCGCGCGCGCCGGGGGGCGGGCTCGACAGGCGTGTCGTGAAGGGCGCAACCTGCTTCGGGTCGAGCGATTTCTCCGCCAGGGCGAACGTCCAGTGATAGAGCTCGTGCTGCTCGCCGTCGAGAAGCCCGACGCGAAGGCGGGGCGGCACCCGCTGCTCGCCGCTCACATTGACGACCTGTCCTTTGACCGCGAGTACCGGCAGCCCGTTTTCGGTCTGGCGCTCGTAGGAGACCTGCCGGAATTCGAGCCCGCGCAGGTTCATCGGCTCGTCGATGGCGGTATAGACCTTCGTCGTCGCCGGCCAGAGATCCGCGATCTCATTGCGGAAATGCCAGGCGCCGAAAAGCGTGCTGGAGACGAAGGCGATAAGCAGAACCCAGCCGATCGCGGTCAGAACCCGTCCGCGCCGCGAGGATGCCGCGCTATTGACGAAATGACGGAGCTTGCCGCCATTGCCGAGCTGGGAGTCCGCCGCTACGGCATCGCCGGAGCGGCTCTCGCCCGGACGGATTTCGCCCGGCTCGGCGAAGGCGATGTCGGAGTCCTCGTCGTCGATCGGCGTGGGCTCGGCTGGCTGCTCCGCCGCTTTCTTCTTGAAGATCGGCGTCGCCGGCGCGTCGAAGGGACTGAGCGATTCCTTCGGCATCTCCGATGCGAGGCTCGCGTCTTCGGCCGGTGCTTCGTCCTTGCGCGGCAGGTCGGTCGGTGGCGCCTGATGCCAGCTATGCCCGCACTTGGCGCATCGCACCTTCCGCCCTGCGGGCGCGAACGAAGCCGCGTCCACCGGGTAGCGTGTCGAACATGCCGGACAGGTGATGATCATCGGGTTGATTGCCGAAACCGTAAGCCCGAAGCCGGGCGGTTGGAGAGGCGGACAGGAACGCACACGCTTCTCGGGAAGCCTATCCGCCAGAGCCTATTGAAACCCGCTCCATGGTTAAAGCCGGGTTAAATCGGAACCGCCGGAACGTCGATCGAGGCGTGGCGTGTTTTCGCGCGAGCCAACCCCGCGTCCCGGGTTCTTCCATGATACCCTGCGACCCATGATTCGCTTCGAGAATGTGGGCATGCGGTACGGCATGGGGCCGGAAATCCTGCGCGATGTGAGCTTTCACCTCGCGCCCGGCTCGCTGCATTTCCTGACCGGCCCCTCGGGCGCCGGCAAGACCTCCCTGCTGAAGCTGATGTTCCTCGCCTCGCGGCCCTCGCGCGGCCTCATCACCATGTTCGGGCGGGACATTGCGACCCTGCCCCGCGCCGAGCTGCCGGACCTGCGCCGCCGTGTGGGCGTGGTTTTCCAGGAATTCCGCCTCCTCGACCATCTGACGACCTATGAAAACGTCGCCCTGCCCCTGAAGATTCAGGGACGGCCGGAGGAAAGCTACCGCGCCGATGTGAAGGAACTGCTCGCCTGGGTCGGCCTCGGCGAACGGATGATGGCAAAGCCGCCGACGCTCTCCGGCGGCGAGAAGCAACGCGCCGCGATCGCGCGGGCGGTCGTCGCCCAGCCGGACCTGCTGCTGGCCGACGAACCAACCGGCAATGTCGACCCCGAGATGGGAAAGCGCCTGCTGCGCCTTTTCATCGAGCTGAACCGGCTCGGCACCTCGGTGCTGATCGCGACCCATGACCATGCGCTGGTCGAAGCGGCCGGTGCCCCCGAGCTGATGCTGAAGAACGGGAGGCTGACCATCCGTGGCTGAACCCCGCCAGACCGCCAGACAGACACCCCCACCCGCTCCCCGCGAGGAAGCAGAACTCGATCACGAGCGCCGCGGCTTCGGCGGAGCGCTGAAGGCGCTGATCGTCGAAACGCGCAGCGTCATGCCGGCGGCGGGGGCGACGGGCCTCTCGCTCGTCCTCGTCGTCGCGGCCATGTGCTTCCTCGCAAGCCTCGCGCTCGGCGCGGCGCTGACGGTGGGCCGCACCTCGGCCGACTGGACGCGCGAGCTCTCGGCGGCCCTCACCGTCGAGGTGAAGCCCTCCGATGCCATGGCGCAGGACGCCGAAGTGGAAGCGGCGCTGAAAGTGCTCACCGACACGCCGGGCGTCCTCTCGGCCAGGGCGCTGACCAGGGCCGACACCGAAGCCCTCCTCGAACCCTGGCTCGGTAAGGGCAATGTGACGGAAGACCTGCCGCTGCCGCGCCTCATCGACATCCGCATCGACGGTCATGCGCCGCCCGATTTCGACGCGCTGGCAAGGCGCCTCGTCGAGGCCGCGCCGGGCGCCATTCTCGACACGCACCGGCAATGGCAGGCGGAACTCGTACGCGCGGCCCGTTCGGCGCAATGGCTCGCCTATGCGGTGCTCGCCGTCGTCGCGGCGACGACCATCGCTATCGTCACCTTCGCGACCCGTGCCGGTCTTCAGGCCAACCGCGAAGTGGTCGAGGTTCTGCATCTGATCGGCGCACGCGACCGGTTCATCGCCGCCGAAGTACAGCGCCATTTCCTGCATCTCGGCCTGCGCGGCGGCCTCATCGGCCTTGGCCTCTCGGTCGCGACCTTTGTCGGCCTCGGCTGGTATGCCCAGACCGCCGGAAGCTTCCTGATGCCGGTCTCGGGTCTCCGGCTCGAATATTATCCGGCCCTCGCCGGCGTGCCGCTGGTCGCGGCGCTGGTCGCCGTCGTCACCGCCCGGACGACCGTCATCAGAACGCTGCACCGGCTCCTCTGAGCCCTCCCTTTAAGCATGCTGCCGCTGTGCTAAAGTCCTGCCGCCGCCAAGGACCCCGGTTGGGATTCTCGAAGCCGGCATATCTGGATCTGAAACTGGCGAGACGGAATGGCGGCCGGAGATATCGAGCGGGAGGGACTGGGGCAGCGCCTCGGCCGGTTGCTGGCGAGCCTCGTCGGCCTGCTCGCGCTTGCCTATATCGCGGGCTTTGTCATTTTCGCCGCCGAGCTTGACCGCCGACCGCCGGACGACGTGCCGGTGGCAGACGGGATCGTGGCGCTGACGGGCGGCGAAGGCCGCCTCAACGAGGCGATGAAGCTGCTCGACGACGGCAAGGGCGCCCGCCTGCTCATCACCGGCGTCCATCCCGAAGTGAAGCTTGCGGCAATCAGGAGCGCCGTCGGCGGCTCGACGGCCAAATTCGATTGCTGCGTCGATATCGGGCGCCAGGCCGAAAACACCATCGGCAATGCCAACGAGACCGCCGAATGGGTGCGCGCGCATCATTACCGCTCGATCATTCTCGTGACCTCGACCTACCACATGCCGCGCGCGACGCTGGAGCTTCGCCGCGCCATGCCCGGCGTCTCGATCACGCCTTTCCCGGTCGTGCAGGACACGCTGCATCTCGACGGCTGGTGGGATTTTCCGGGCACGACGAAGCTGCTGGCATCGGAATATTCGAAATATCTGCTGACGCTCATACACGCGCGTCCGCTGCTCCGTCCCGAAACGCTCTAGGTCGAAGGATAAGCGCCTTGCTCTGGCTCCGTTCGCTCGCCTTCAATCTCGCTCTTTATGTGACGGCAATTTCCGTCGGCCTCATCGCGACGCCGGCACTCTTCCTGCCGCGCGGCGCCGCCGTCTGGGTCATCTCGAACCTGTCGCGGCTGATCGTCTGGCTGCTCGGCGTCATCGCCGGCACCCATTACGAAGTGCGCGGGCCCATCCCGCATGGGCCTCTGCTGGTCGCCTCGAAGCATCAGTCGATGTGGGACACCATCATCATGGTGGCGCTGCTGAAGGATCCGGCGATCGTGCTGAAGCGCGAATTGCTCTGGATCCCTTATTACGGCTGGTTCTCGCAGAAGGCGAGGATGATCGCCGTCGACCGGAGTTCCGGCGCCAAGGCGCTGCGCCGCATGATCGCGCAGGCAAAAGCCGCGCTGGCGCTCGACCGCCCCATCGTGATCTTCCCGGAAGGGACACGCGCGGCCCCCGGTGCCCGGCACGACTACAAGCCGGGTGTCGCCGCGCTCTATCGCCAGCTCGGCGTTCCCTGCGTGCCCGTGGCGGTCAATTCCGGCCTCTTCTGGCCCCGCCGCCAGATGCTGCGCAAACCCGGCACCATCATCATCGAATTCCTGCCGCCGATCCCGCCGGGGCTCGACCGCGCGGCCTTCATGACGGCGCTGGAAACCAGCATTGAGGGGGCCACCGCAAAGCTTCTCGCCGAAGCCGGTCACTCTGTGGATAAGTAGGCGGCTACCCCCGGTGGATAACGGGGACAAGCGTAATTATATCGTAGTGTCAGGCGTTTAATCTCATTCTCGCTGTGTTCTTTTCGGGCACAAAAAGAGAACATGAGACCCGGCCCGCCGCATGCTAGACTGCCGGCCCTCCATTGCCGTTTTAGTGAGCCCCTTATGCATCCGATCGCCGAACAGATCTGGGACATGAAATACCGTCTTCGCGGAGAGGACGGCACGCCCGTCGACCTCACCGTCGAGGACACATGGACCCGCGTCGCGACGGCGCTGGCCGCCGCCGAGGCGCCGGAGACGCGCGGCCACTGGCAGGCCCGGTTCCACGATGCGATGGCGGGCTACCGCTTCCTGCCCGCCGGCCGCATCCTCGCCGGCGCGGGCACCGGCCGCGACGTGACGCTCTTCAACTGCTTCGTGATGGGCGAGATCCCGGACACCATGGCCGGCATCTTCGAGAACCTGAAGGAAGCCGCGCTGACCATGCAGCAGGGCGGCGGCATCGGTTATGACTTCTCGACGCTGCGCCCCAAGGGCGCGCCGGTGAAGGGCGTCGGCGCCGACGCCTCGGGGCCCCTGTCCTTCATGGATGTCTGGGACGCGATGTGCCGCACCATCTTGTCGGCAGGCTCGCGCCGCGGCGCGATGATGGCGGTGATGCGCTGCGACCATCCGGATATCGAAGCCTTCATCGAGGCGAAACGCGAGCCGGGCCGGCTCACCATGTTCAACCTCTCGGTGCTCGCGACCGATGCCTTCATGGCGGCGGTGAAGGCCGATGCCGACTGGCACCTCGTTTTCAACGGCGAGACCCACAAGACGCTGAAGGCCCGTGCGCTCTGGGATCGGATCATCGCCGCGACCTATGCCTATGCCGAACCCGGCGTAATCTTCATCGACCGCATCAACGCGCGGAACAATCTCCATTATTGCGAGACGATCCACGCGACCAATCCATGCGGCGAGCAGCCGCTGCCGCCTTACGGCGCCTGCCTTCTCGGCTCGATCAATCTCGCGGCGCTGGTGAAGGCCCCCTTCACCGAACACGCGCGCATCGACGAGGCGGAGCTCGCCGACCTCGTCTCCGTCGCCGTGCGCGCCATGGACAACACCATCGACGTCTCGCGCTTTCCCTTGGCCGCCCAGGCGCACGAAGCGAAGATGAAGCGCCGCATCGGCCTCGGCGTCACGGGCCTTGCCGACGCGCTCATCATGTGCCGCTCGCGCTATGGCTCCGACGCCTCGATCGCGCTCATCCGCAAATGGATGCACGCACTCTCGCGCGCCGCCTATCTCGCATCGGCCGAAATTGCCGGCGAAAAAGGCGCCTTCCCGCTTTACGATGCCGACGCCTATCTCGCGGGCGAGACGATCAGGGCCCTCGACGAGGACGTTCGCGCGGCGATCGCAAAACACGGCATCCGCAATGCGCTGGTGACCTCGATTGCGCCGACCGGCACGATCTCGCTTTTTGCCGGCAACGTCTCGTCCGGCATCGAGCCCGTCTTCGCCTATGCCTATACGCGGAAAGTCCTGATGCCCGACGGCACGCGGCGCGAGGAAAAGGTCGTCGACTACGCGGTCGCGAAATTCCACGAGACTTTCGGCGAGACGGCGGCACTCCCCGATTATTTCGTCAATGCGCAGGAGCTGACGCCGGCCGAGCATCTCGCCGTACAGGCCGCCGCTCAGGATTATATCGACAGCTCGATCTCGAAGACGATCAACGTGCCAGAGGATATTTCCTTCGAGGCGTTCAGGAACGTCTACATGGAAGCCTATGAGAAGGGCCTGAAGGGCTGCACGACCTACCGCCCGAGCGACGTGCGCGGTTCCGTGCTCTCGATCGAGGCCGCGCCGAAGGCAGAAGAGGCGCAGCCGGCGCTGGCCCTCAACGCGCCGGAGAAGCCGACGCCCTACGAGAAAGACGGCATCGTCTATATGTCGAAGCCGCTCGAACGCGAGACGGTCCTGCCGGGCTTCACCTACAAGCTGCAATGGCCCGAAAGCGACCACGCGATCTACATCACGATCAACGACATCGTGCAGGCCGAGGGACAATCTCACAGAAGGCGCCCCTTCGAGATTTTCATCAACTCGAAGAACATGGAGCATTACGCCTGGACGGTGGCGCTGACCCGCATGATCTCGGCGGTCTTCCGCCGCGGCGGCGACGTGACCTTCGTCGTCGAGGAATTGAAGGCGGTCTTCGATCCGCGCGGCGGCTCCTGGATGAAGGGCCGCTATGTGCCGAGTCTCCTTGCCGCCATCGGCGAGGTGATCGAGCAGCACATGATCGACACGGGCTTCATCACGAAGGCAGACGGGCATCCCGTCGCCGAAGCGATCCGCGCCGTCGTCGGCGAACCCATCGAGCCGGGCGCGCGCGCGGTGAAGCTCAAGGGCTGTCCGCGTTGCGGCGAGCGCGCGATGATCCAGCAGGAAGGCTGCGAGACCTGCACCTCATGCGGCTTCTCGAAGTGCAGTTGAGTTCTCGTTCTAACCCCGCCGTCATTGCGAGGCCATCAGGCCGAAGCACGCCAGCGACAGAGTCTGGATTGCTTCGTCGGCTCCGCCTCCTCGCAATGACGGATCAATGCAACGCTGGAAACGAATGATGACACATCTCCTCGCTGCCGCCCTTCTCGCTCTCCTCGCCACGCCCGCATTCGTTTCATCGGCCTTCGCCGACGACATCGACTGCGTCTCAACGACCTTCCGCATCATGGGCGCCAACGACAAGGTCTGCGTCTCCGGTTTCGACGACACGGAAGTGGGCGGCGTCACCTGCTATATCGCGCAGGCCCGCACCGGCGGCGTTTCGGGCACCTTCGGCCTCGCCGAAGACCCTTCGCGCTTCTCGCTCTCCTGCATCCAGACAGGACCGGTGACGGCGGACCTCACCAAGCTGAAGGCCCGCGAGAAGGTCTATTCCGAAAAGACCTCGATCTTCTTCAAGCACACCAAGCTCTACCGCATCGTCGACGCGAAACGAAAAACGCTGATCTACGTCGCCATCAGCGACAAGATCATCGACGGCTCGCCCTTCAACGCGGTGGCGAGCGTGCCGGTGACGCCGTGGGGCGGCCACTGACCCCATGCGCGGCTTCATCCATCATCTCGATCTGACCGTCTCGAACGTCGCGCTGTCAGCGCCCTTCTATGACGCCGTGCTCGGATATATGGGCTATCACCGCTGGTCGGAGGACGCGGACGGCATCGACTGGGAGCACGCGACCTCGCCGGACAGGCTGCCCACCATCGGCATCATCAATGCGAAAGGCGAGGGCAAGTCGCGCCGTCACGACCGCTATTCGCCGGGCCTCCACCATGTCGCCTGGCAGGCGGAGAGCCGCAAGGATGTCGACGGGCTTTATGAACTCCTTCTCGACATCAAGGCGACCGTCCTCGACGCGCCCGCCGACTATCCCGAATATGGCGACGGTTATTACGCAGTCATGTTCGCGGACCCCGATGGGCTGAAGCTCGAATTCGTCCACGAACCGCGTCGATGATCGCGCTCGATATTTCCAACGCCGATGCGCGGCGCCTTTTCCTCGATCGCCATGCGCTCGGCGCGCCGCTCGACCATGCGCTGACGCCGGACGATGTGCTGGCGCTCATTCGCCGCCTCGGCTTCGTGCAGCTCGATTCCGTAAACACGGTCGAGCGCGCGCATCACATGATCCTCTTCTCGCGCGCCGGCGATTATCGACGCGAATTCCTCGACGAGCTTCACGCCGGACACCGCTCGCTCTTCGAGCACTGGACACATGACGCCTCGCTGATCCCGATGGAATTCTATCCGCATTGGCATCACCGCTTCCGCGCCGCGAAGGCGCGCATCGATCACCCGAACTGGCGCGAACGCTTCGGGCCGGAGCCTGAAAAGACGATCCGCCGCGTCCGCGCCCGCATCCGCAAGGAGGGACCGCTCTCGACCCGCCATTTCGACGACAAGGGTGCCGGCGGCTGGTGGGGCTGGGGACCGTCGAAAACGGCGCTCGAATATCTCTGGCGCACCGGCGAACTCGCCATCGCGCGGCGCGACGGCTTCGAGAAGATTTACGACCTCGCCGAACGCGTGATCCCCGACGATCTGCGCAAGGCGCGGCCGACGCGCCGGCAGACCGTCGACTGGGCGGCCCGCGAGGCGCTGGCCCGCCTCGGCTTTGCGACGCCGACCGAACTCGCGGGCTTTTTCGATCTGATCGAGATCGCCGAGGCGAAAGACTGGGCGAAGACGGCGATGCGGAAAAAGGAGATCGTCGAGGTCAACATCGAGAGCGCTGATGGCAGCCACCGCCATGCCTTCGCGCCCGCCTCGATCGAGGCCGACATCGCGGCGCTTGCCAATCCGCATCGGGGAACGCGGCTTCTCTCGCCCTTCGACCCGGCGATCCGCGACCGCAAACGCGGCCAGCGCCTCTTCGGCTTCGACTACACGATCGAGATTTTCGTACCCGAGGCAAAACGCCGCTACGGCTATTACGTGCTGCCGATCCTCGAAGGCACCCGCTTCGTCGCCCGCGCCGACGTCAAGGTCCATCGCACCGAGGACCGCCTGGAAGTAAAAGGCTTCTGGCTCGAACCGGACGTCAAACTCGACAAATCGCGCAGGGCTGCGATCGAAGAGGCCCTGTCGGGTCTCGCCCGCTTCACCGGCGTCATGCAGATTGACTTAAGCGCGCTTCGACGGCCTGCCAGAGCCGGGTGAGCTCCGGATCGGCGATCCCCGCCCCTTCGAGATGCCGGACGGTGCTTTCGAGATAATCCGGGTTCCGTCCCGAACTTCCCTCGCCCGCCGCGATCAATTCCACCTGCCGCTCGAAGGGAAGCGCGCCGGCATATTGGAGATGCGTGCGGTCGACGACAAAACAGAGCGCCTCGACGCGGCGCTTTTCGTCGACGAGCTCGACCGGCTTCATCGCTTCGACATAGACGGAGGTGACCTGCTCGCGCGCCTGCAGATAGCGCCGCGTCTCGTCCGCCCGCGAAGCCTCGACACGGAACGCGACGCCGCGGCAGGCGCCGCCCGCGTCGAGCCCGAAGACCAGACCGGGCCGTTCCGGGGTGCCTCTATGGACATGGCTATAGACGCAGAAGGCCCGGTGAAAGCCCCGGAGCAGGGCCGGCCGGCGCTCCTCGAACTCGAAGCCCGGACGCCACATCAGCGAGCCATATCCAAAAACCCATAAATCCTGCATCTTGTGTCCCATCAAACGGCGGCGGATTTTATCGGTACCATGACCACGACACCACCCGAGGCTGCGAAACTGGCGCCGCGTTCCCGCTGGCGGATTTTCGGGCCGACACTCGCGCTGGTGGTGCTGGCCGCCGTCTGGTCCGTCTACTGGTACGTCATGGCCGGAAAGACACGTGACTTTCTGGAAGCCTTCGCCACCAGCCACCATACCGGCAACATCTCGGTCGGTTGGGGCGAGCTTGCCATTTCCGGCTATCCCTATCGCATCGAGGCGACATTCACCACGCCGGGCATTGCCGCGCCGCTCGCACCCGAAGCCTGGAGCTGGTCCGCGCCGTCGCTGGAAGCCGATTTCCTGCCTTACAGCCTTCGCCATGTCGTGCTGAAGGTCGACGGCGAACAGGTTCTGCAATATCGGGACGACGCCCGCAACGGCGGCCGCGCCCATGTCGTGCGCGCGACCGCGGAAGGCACATGGGCAAGCTATGTCGACGTGCCCGGTGCGCCCTTCGGTCGGCTCGCCATCGACATCAACAATGTCGTCGCCCAGAAAGACGGCGACCTGCCGAACGCCGGCGAGCGTTTCGCCGCCGGGCGGCTGCAACTCCACACCCGGCCGAGCGAGGAAACGAAGGGCGCCGATGCGACGCCCGCTGCGAGCTACGACGTCGCGTTGCAGGGCAACGACATGGCGATCGATGCCGCCGACGCGCCGCGCGTGCTTGGCTCCGAAATCGAACTCTTCGCCGCGCAGGCCCGCCTGAAGAACGCGATGCCGACGCCCAATGCAAGCCCCGCCGAATTCGCCCGCGCCTGGGCGACGCGAGGCGGTGTGCTGACCATTTCGGACATGCAGGTGAAGTGGGGTCCGCTCGATATGTGGGCGCAGGGCGAACTCTCGCTCGATGCGCAAGCCCGGCCGCAGGGCCGTTTCGAGGCGGCGATCGCCGATTATGCCGGCCTCCTGAAAGCACTGGTCGACGCCGGCGTCGTCAGCGAACGCGATGCACGCATTGCACAGGTCGGTCTCGGCCTCGTCGCGCAGTTCCAGGGCGATCAGGCCGGCCGCGTCCGCGTGCCGGTCGTCGTCACCGAAGGCAAAGTCTTTCTCGGCCCGGTGCTGGTGGCGAGGCTTCAGCCGATCTTGTAGGACTCAGACCTTCTTGCCGTCCGGCGTCGCATGCGTGGGATCGCGCCCGAAATTCGGCGCGGCGGTATCCTGGCCCGCGTCGATGATCGAGCGGCGCACGGCGCGTGTCCGCGTGAAGAGGTTGAAAAGCCCCTCGCCGTCGCCCCAGCGGATCATGCGCTGCATGGCGGAGAGATCCTCGGAGAAGCGCCCGAGCATTTCGAGGATCGCATCCTTGTTGTTGAGGCAGATGTCGCGCCACATCGTCGGATCGGATGAGGCAAGACGCGTGAAGTCGCGGAAACCGCCGGCGGAATATTTGATGACTTCCGATTCCGTCACCGTTTCGAGATCGTCCGCCGTACCGACGATGTTGTAGGCGATCAGATGCGGCAGATGACTGACGATGGCGAGCACCAGATCGTGGTGCCTGGGCTCCATGTAGTCGACCTTCGAGCCGCACGCTTCCCAGAAGGCGGCGAGCTTCGCCACCGCGTCGCGATCGGCGCCCGGCACCGGCGTCAGAATGCACCAGCGCCCGTCGAAGAGTTCGGCAAAGCCCGCATCGGGTCCCGACTGCTCGGTGCCCGCGATCGGATGTCCGGGAATGAAGTGCACGCCGTCCGGCATGTGCGGGCCCATGTCACGGATGACGGCCATCTTGACCGAACCGACATCCGTGACGATCGCGCCCCTTTTCAGATGCGGTTCAATCGCCGCAGCGACCGGCCCGAGCGCACCGACCGGCGTGCAGACGACGACGAGGTCCGCATCCTTCACCGCTTCTGCCGCCGTCGCGTGAACGCTGTCGACGAAACCGATTTCGAGTGCGCGCTTGCGTGTCGCCTCCGAAGTGGCGGAACCGGCAATATGCTCGGCGAGCTTGCCGCGCTTGATGGCATGCCCGAGCGAGCCGCCGATCAGGCCGAGGCCGATGATCGCAATACGCTTGAAGCGGGGATCGGCGCTCATGATTTGCGCCCGAGAAAATCCGCGAGCGCGGCGACCACGGCCCTGTTCGCCTCCTCGATGCCGACGGAGAGGCGGAGATGATCCGGCAGGCCGTAGGAAGAAACCTGACGCAGGATAAGTCCCCGTTTCATCAGGAATTCGTCGGCGTCCTTCGCCGTCCGGCCCTTCTCGTTCGGAAACCGGATCAGCAGGAAATTGGCGACGCTCGCCGCGACCTCGAGGCCGAGCTTCGAAATCTCGACGGTGAGCCAGTCGAGCCATTCCGTATTATGCGCCCGCGCCTTCTCGAAATGATCGATGTCGCGGATCGAGGCGATACCCGCCTGAAGCGCCGGGATCGACACGTTGAAGGGCCCGCGAATGCGGTTGATGACATCGATCACATGCGCCGGCGCATACATCCAGCCGAGCCGCAGCGCCGCGAGCCCGTAGATCTTCGAAAAGGTGCGCGTCATCACGACGTTCTGCGACGTCGCGACGAGTTCGATGCCGCTCTCGTAATCGTTCTTCGTGACATATTCCGAATAGGCGGCGTCGATCACGAAAAGAATGTCCGGACGAAGCCCGGCATGGAGGCGCTTCACCTCGTCGACGGGCAGATAGCTTCCCGTCGGATTGTTCGGGTTGGCGAGGAAGATGATCTTCGTCTTCGGCGTCACCGCGGCGAGGATCGCATCGACATCGGCCCGGAGGTTCTTCTCCTTCACCTGGACGATCTTAGCGCCGGCTGCCTTCGTCACGATCGGGTAGACGAGAAAGCCGTGCTCCGTCGCGATCGCCTCGTCACCCTCGCCGAGATAGGCCTGAGCGAGAAGATGCAGAAGCTCGTCCGAACCCGAACCGCAGACGATGCGGTCGGCCTTGAGGCCGAAACGCTCGGCGATCGCCTCGCGCAGCTCGGCGGCCGAACCTTCCGGATAGAATTCGAGCTGGTTCGCCGCCGCGATGAAAGCCTCCTTCGCGAGCGGGCTCGGTCCGAGCGGAGTTTCGTTGGCCGAGAGCTTGAAGACGCGCGCGGCGCCGTGCGCATGCGCGCGACCGCCGACATAAGGCTCGATCTCGAGAATGCCCTTTTGGGGTTTGGGAGTCGTCATTTCATTCGCCATCTTTTTCGCGTTTCACCGGGTTCGCATAGCCGCCGATGATATGTGCGCTCTCGACCGTGCCATCGGAGGTGATGGTGGCGAGCCGCGCATCATCGGCGGTGATATGGCCGGAGATGGCGAAAAGATTGTGCCGCATATGTCGGCCGTCCCGCGTTTCCGCGACCGCGATGCGTTGAGCGGCGAAGCCCGCGGCCTTGACGCGGGCGGCCATGGTCGCCTCGCTGACATTGCTTTCGGCGGCAAGGGCGAGAAGGCTCGTGTCGTCGTCCGTCGGTTCGAAATCCGCCTGCGTCACGACCAACGCACGCACGGCGTTGCTCTCGTCGGCGATCTCGAGAAAAGGTACGCGCGCGACGATGCGGGCACCGCCTGCGAGATCGGTCGCGAGTGCCGGCCACCAGTCGCCGCCGTCGAAATTGCCCGGCACAGGCAGGATGCCGACCGCCGAGCGGTCATGCGTCACGCGGCGCAACACATCGCGCGCGCTGTCGTGCAGTTCCATCTCGGTCGACGAGCCATAATAGCTGCGCGCGAGGTCCCAATAGGCAAGCCCGTCGGTCGCACCGAAAACCTCGACCCGGAACGGGCCCTGGATGCGCGTCATCGTCGAAATGACTTCGCGGAAAATCCGGTAAACGACCTTCAGCGGAAAGCGGCCCGTCTGGCGGGCCGCCAGCCGGCGCAGAACCTCGGCTTCGCGTCCGGGCCGGAAGGCGATGAAACTGCCATGTCCCTCGGCACTCGCGGCGCGCGCCTTCGCATTCGCGACCTCGACCACGAGTTCCGTGCGCTTCATCAGCAGGTCCTGGATCGCGTCATCGATTGTATCGATCTCGCGGCGGACGTCGCTGAGCGCCTTGTTTGGCTTTTTGGTCTTGGTCGACATGGTCCCGATGAGCTCGCGTGCGCGCTTCGAAGGCTTTGCATGGCGGGCCGGGAGGGTGCCCCGGACCCCCGGCCGCAAGAGCGGTATTCATAAGGGGCGGACCCGCTAAAATCAAAGAAAACATTGACATTTAGGGGGGTGCATCCCTAGCTATGCACCCCGCCGCCGGGGGTCCGGAAGGGTGCGGCCCGCGCCCGAAAAGGCTTTCGACCACCTGTGGCGCGAACCGGATGTGCAGCCGGGAGCTGAGGAAGAACGCCGGGCGATGAGCGAAACCAGAGACGCGCAGACAGAGCCGGACGACGGCGCCGGAAGGGTGAAGGCGCTGAGCGCCGTCACGACCTTCGGGCCGGAGACGCCGCTGGCGCTCGACTGCGGCGTCAGCCTCTCGCCCTTTACCATCGCCTATGAGACCTATGGCACGCTGAACGCCGACAAATCGAACGTCGTGCTGATCTGCCACGCGCTCACCCTCGACCAGCATGTGGCGAGCCGCCACCCGATCACCGGCAAGCCGGGCGGCTGGTGGGCCGAGATGGTGGGCCCGGGCCTTCCGATCGACACCGATCGCTATTTCATCGTCTGCCAGAACGTCATCGGCGGCTGCATGGGCACGACCGGACCGAAGGACATCGACCCGAAGACGGGCAAGCCTTACGGCCTTTCCTTCCCCGTGATTACCATCGGCGACATGGTGCGCGCCCAGGCAATGCTGCTCGACCGTCTCGGCATCCGGGACATTTTCTGCGTCATCGGCGGCTCGATGGGCGGCATGCAGGTGCTGCAATGGGCAGCCGCCTATCCCGAACGCGTCTTCTCCGCGATCCCGATCGCGACGGCGGCGCGGCATTCGGCGCAGAACATCGCCTTTCACGAGGTCGGCCGCCAGGCGATCATGGCCGATCCCGAATGGCGCGGCGGCGCTTACCTGGCCGAAAATACGAGCCCCGCAAAGGGCCTCGCGGTCGCGCGCATGGCCGCGCATATCACCTATTTGTCGGAGACGGCGCTCCATCGCAAGTTCGGCCGCAATCTACAGAACCGCGACAAGGTCACCTATGGCTTCGATGCGGATTTCCAGATCGAATCCTATCTGCGCTATCAGGGCTCGACTTTCGTCGACCGCTTCGACGCGAACTCCTATCTCTATATCACCCGCGCGATGGATTATTTCGATCTCGCCGCCGATTACGGCGGCGTGCTGGCCAATGCCTTCAAGGGCACGAGCACACGCTTCTGCGTCGTCGCCTTTTCCAGCGACTGGCTTTTCCCGCCGTCGGACAATCGCCAGATCGTGCATGCGCTGAATGCGGCGGCCGCCAATGTCAGCTTCGTCGAGATCGAAACCGACAAGGGCCACGATGCCTTCCTGCTTGATGAGCCGGAAATGTTCGCGACCCTCAAGGGCTTCATCGGTGCCGCCGCCGAACGCCGAGGGCTGAAATGACATTGCCCGAAAACGGCTCGACGCATGGTTACGTGCAGAACCGTGTCGACCTCGCCCTCATCGCCGACATGATCCAGCCCAACGCGCGCGTGCTCGATGTCGGCTGCGGCGACGGGCAATTTCTCGCACTGCTTGCGCGCACGAAAAATGTCGACGGACGCGGCATCGAACTGAGCCAGGAAGGCGTCAATGCCTGCGTGACGCGCGGACTTTCGGTCGTGCAGGGCGACGCCGATGCCGATCTGCGCGACTACCCGCAGGACGCCTTCGATTATGTGATCCTCAGCCAGACCATTCAGGCGACGCGCAATCCGCGAGAAGTGTTGCTCCAGATGCAACGCATCGGCCGGCATTGCATCGTCTCCTTCCCGAATTTCGGCAACTGGCGCGTCAGGCTGCAACTTCTCTGGACCGGACGCATGCCCGTGACGCGTACGCTCGGCCATGCCTGGTACGACACGCCGAATATCCATCTCTGCACGGTGCGCGATTTCGTCTCGCTCTGCGAGGAGGTCGGCTTCCACATCGACGACGCGATCAGCGTGACCGGCAACCGCGCGCGCCGCGTCGGTCGGCCCGGCACGCTCGACAATCTGATGGCCGAAGATGCCGTGCTGCTGATGTCGCGAAAAAGCTGATCCAGCAGCCTAACTGGGCAACTCGTGTCCGCAGTGCTTGAACATCTGTCCAAGCGGTGAATCGCCGTGTATGCCGCCGGCGCCGGCGAAGCTCTTCAGCACCTCGTTATAGAGATGAATGCCGACCGTCCGGCCGGTGACGAGATCGGCAATATCGAGGCCGGGATCGAGAAGCGTTTTCACCCGCCTGTAATGCACGGGATAGAACATATCCGGCGGCGCGCCGAGATGCAGCTTGCCCGACGCGCCGGCAAAATAGGTTATCGCCTGCGGGCCGAGCACACCCCATTTGTAGTCGGTGAGCGAAGCCGGAAGGCCGAGCGCCTTGCGAAGCCGGAGCTGCCTCCGCTTTCGAGGCTTCAGCCACGGCGCGATGTAGTGGGGATCCCGCGTCATCTCCAGGGCCCGGGCAAGCATCTCACTGTCGCGGGGCAATCCCAGCACCGCGCCGTTCAACGTGTCGTCGTCTTCAAAGCCGAAGAGATAATCCCGGCCTTCGAAGGGCTTCAGGCAGAAGACATCGCAATCGACATATACGCCGAGATCGTTTTCGAGAATTTTCAGCCGAAACAGATTCGAGAAGAGTGAGGGACTGCCATTGCTCTTGTAGCGAACCACCCGGCTCTCGGGCATCAACAGGCTTGCATCCGCCGTCTCCACGCCCTCCGGCACGTCGCCCGGCCGCTCATAGATATGCAACACGACGCGGTGGCCGGCCAGAACGAAGGATCGCAGACACATGGCGTGAATAGGTCCCAGACGCGGCCCGATCCAGAACGCGTTGATGACTGGCAACACTGGTTGCACCTGCTTCTCCTTCGACGAACAATTTAATGCGGGTTTGCGGCGGTCTCGATCTACATCCGAAGCAGCGTTCGGACCTGCGTTTCAAATTCGCGCCGGTTGCGCGACGGGTCTCGAAGCTGCCGCATCGCGTTCCTGTACCCTTCGGCGCGTTCCTGCAATTCGTCGATGGGCGCTTGCAGATCGCTCAATATATCCAGCGTGCGCCCCTTATATGGACGGAAGAAGGTGTTTACCACGCCGCGAATGGAATTTGCGGGGACGCCGATCGGTACGCTGCCCGCATAGGCACATTCGAGAAATTTCATCAGCTCGACATTGTACTTCGAGCCGCATTGGAAAAAGTGGGTGAACTGCGCCGCAAAGCTCACATACCGGTCGCGCACGATCTGGTGCCTTACGTCCGTTCCGCTATCCGGATAACCCGGATGTCTGAGATCGAAGACATACCGACGAAGCAGGGGATTCCAGCGTCGGTGTTTTCGGAGCCCGGAACGCAAGGGATAGAGGACACGACCATTCGCACCCGACAGAAACAGTCGCCGTTTTCTGGCGGCAAGGTCGACCTCGATCTCGCGGGCGATATCGTAGGTATAGGGAAGATGCGCGACGACCGAGGTCTTGAGTGGACGGAAGAATTCGAGGAGCGGCCCCTCTGGATCATAGGTCGACGCGTAATGAACCCCACCCCTGTCTTTCTGTTCGAATATGAACTTGACGAATTTCTTGTTCGAAACAGGCATGTCCGGGTCGCTCACGCGGAAAAACAAAGGTGCGCGACGCTGCGCCGAAGCGCCCAGATATTTCTCGAGCTCCACGACGTCGCCCTGCTCCAGCCGCGGGTCGATGACCGCGACATCGTGAGAAGCCTCGCGAATCGCGGAGAGCGGTTCGGTCCGCCAACCCAGCGGCCGCGCGAATGCAGGCCCGACCCCGGGATATATTGCATCCCGATAAGCATGCGTGTCTGAATAGAAGTAAACGACCTCCACGATCCCGACCTCATAATCGGCGCTTTCGCCTATGAGCCCCTCGGACAAGCTCATCTTATTTTGTTGCGGAAGGTCTGCCTAAAGAATAGTGAGGGTGACATTACAGGGCCTCGCATTCATTTCCGACTGGCTCGGCCCAGGACGTCTGAAACTGAGCAGCCGGAGCCCGATAGCGGAATGTCCATCATACTGGTGACCGGCGCGGCGGGCTTTATCGGGTTTCACGTTACACAGGCGCTTCTTGCGCGCGGCGACACGGTCGTCTGCGTCGACAATCTGAACGCCTATTATGACGTGTCGCTCAAGGAAGCTCGCCTCCGAATACTCGGCCGCCAT
The DNA here is from genome assembly GCA_903889655.1 of uncultured Alphaproteobacteria bacterium. Classification (GTDB taxonomy): domain Bacteria; phylum Pseudomonadota; class Alphaproteobacteria; order Parvibaculales; family Parvibaculaceae; genus Parvibaculum. Next base: position 50,058 of record CAISYL010000153.1, read on the forward strand.
CCAAACTTTATCTTCCGGAACTGCGACATTTCAAATCGCGAAGGTTTTTTCGCCATTGCCTCCGAATTTCCGGGCGTCGAGGGCATCGTGCATCTCGCCGGTCAGGTAGGCGTTCGTCATTCCCTCAAGGACCCTTACGCCTATGTGCAGTCGAACGTGCTCGGTTACGTCGTCATGGCGGAGGTCGCCCGGTCGTTCCGCGCGCTCAGGCACATCGTCTATGCAAGCTCGTCTTCCGTCTATGGCAGCAATACCAAGCTACCCTTCTCGGTAGCCGATCCCATCGAGACGCCGAATTCGCTCTACGCCGCGACCAAACGGACGAACGAACTGCTCGGACACACCTACGCGCATCTCTACGATCTGCCATCGACCGGATTGCGGTTCTTCTCGGTCTATGGCCCGTGGGGCAGGCCGGATATGGCGGCGTTTCTCTTTACGCGCGCGATCCTGACGGGCGAGCCCATCCGTGTCTTCAATCGTGGCGAGATGTGGCGGGACTTCACCTATATCGACGACGTCGTCACCGGCGTCATTCGCGCCCTCGATCTGCCCCCTACGGCCAGACCGCCCCACGTCATCTACAATATCGGTAACAACAAGGCCGAAAAGCTGCTCGACTTCATCGCGGTGCTGGAAGACGCAACCGGATGCAAGGCGGCGATCGTTCTCGACGAGATGCAGGCAGGCGACATCGGACGAACCCATGCCGACATCGAACCCACGATTCGAGATCTTGGTTTCGAACCCGCCACCTCGATTCACGAGGGCATCCCGAAATTCGTCGACTGGTTTCGCGGCTACTACAAAATGTGAAGGTGAGCGGGAGCATCTTCTCGCACCCGGCGACTAATCCCTTTCTCTCGGCCATCCCCTCGGCACCGGCGCGATCGCTCGCACACGCTGGCGCATCGCCTCCATGCGGCGCGGTTCGCGGATCGGCGTCGCTGCGTAAATCTGCTTCGTCGCCTCGACCAGGATGACGCCTGAAAAGCGCGGCCAGAGCAGCGAACCGACGCGTTCCCAGGCGCGGGCGGAGCGGAGCAGCGGCCGCCAGTCGAAGGGCGGCACGAAAAGCGCGTTCTCCCAGTCGGCCGGGCTGAACATCGACTCGCGCAGCGCCTGCGTGATCTGGCTGCGCGAAAAGGGCTGGCCCTGACCGAAGGGCGTCACCTCGCGCCGCGCCCAGAGCCCGCGCCGGTTCGGCACGACGATGAGGATGCGCCCGCCCGGCGCGAGAACGCGCCAGACCTGACGCAGCATGGCGCGCATGGCCTCGCTCGCCTCGAGACCGTGAACGACCAGCACCCGGTCGACGCTTTCATCGTCGAGCGGCAGTTCTTTTTCGTCGGCGAGCCCCGTCAGCGAGCGGCCTTCCGGCGGCCAGCGCAGCACACCCTGTTGCGCGGGCATCAGCCCGAAGACGCGTTCGGCCTCGCCGAGAAACTGTCCGAGATAGGGCGTCGCAAAGCCGAGGCCCAGCACGGCGAGCCCCTTCACATCCGGCCAAAGACCCCGGATGCGCCGTCCGATCATCAGACGCGCGACGCGGCCGAGCGGCCGCCCGTAGAAATCCCTGAGATCGATGACATCCATCGGCATGAAGGAATCCTAGCAGATTTTCCCTAATGGTTTGCCGGAGCTGTTTCGGGGTTCAACTCGGGGAGCCCACACATTACGTTGGGAGACCCCTCCCTTGAAGGAAAGCCGATCCTCATGGCCAATCTCCACATTCATCAATTTCCCGCCCTGAAGGACAATTACGGCTATCTCGTCCACGAACCTTCCTCGGGCGCCACGGCGGCGATCGATACGCCCGAGGTCGGGCCGATCCTGAAGGCCCTCGACGAGAACGGCTGGAAGCTCACCCATATCCTCAACACGCATCATCATTACGACCATGCGGGCGGCAATGCGGAGCTGAAGGCGAAGACCGGCTGCCTGATCGTCGGACCGAAAGGCGAGAAGGATCTGATCCCCGGCATCGACCGCGCCGTCGGCGACGGCGACATCGTCGAACTGGGCGCGGCGCGCGCCCGCGTCATCGAGGTGCCGGGGCATACGCGCGGCCATATCGCCTATCACTTCGCCGATGACCATGTGGTCTTTGTCGGCGACACGCTGTTCGCACTCGGCTGCGGCCGTTTGTTCGAAGGCACGGCGGCGCAGATGTGGAATTCGCTCGGCAAGCTGATGGCGCTGCCGGACGACACGACCGTTTATTGCGCGCATGAGTATACGCAATCCAATGCGCGTTTCGCACTCACCGTCGAACCCCAGAACAAGGCGCTCGTCGCCCGCGCGAAAGAGATCGACGAGAAGCGCGCGCGGGGCGAATGGACCGTGCCCACGACCATCGCGCTCGAAAAGGCGACAAACCCCTTCCTGCGCGCGGCGAGCCCCGATCTCCGTGCCACCATCGGCCTTGCCGCCGCCGAGAATGTCGACGTCTTCGCCGAGACGCGCAAGCGCAAGGACAATTTCTGAATGACGCCGGAGCTCGCAACGCTCGACGCCGAGGAGATCATCCGCCTGCTTGAGCTTGCCCCTCATCCGGAAGGTGGCTGGTTTCGCGAAACCTTCCGCGATGCGGCCAACCCGCGCGCGCACTCGACGGCGATCTACTACCTGCTGAAGGCGGGCGAGCGCTCGCACTGGCACCGGGTCGACGCGGCGGAGGTCTGGCACTGGTATGCGGGCGGGCCGCTCGCCCTCTCCATCTCGCCCGACAGCCAGTTCGCCGCCCGAGCGATCCTCGGCCCCGACCTCGCCGGCGGGCACCGGCCGCAGATCGTCGTTCCCGCCCGCCATTGGCAGGCGGCGGAGCCCCTCGGCGCCTTCACCCTTGTCGGCTGCACGGTCGCACCCGGTTTCGACTTCTCGGGCTTTGAAATGGCCGAAAAAGGCTGGCACCCGGCCCGCGCGCGCTGAAGTTTAATTTTTCCCGTTTTGGAACAATGCTAAGCTTCCCCCGTCTGTTTTCGGGGGCGTGCCGGTGAGGTTTCTATCGCTTTTTGCAGCCGCAATGACCGTCGGGCTCTCGCTCGCCGGCACCAGCGCCGCGCGGGCCGACGCGCCGCGCGCCTGCCCCACCGACGCGCGGATGCCCGCCCATGAAGCCACCGTCGCCTTGCCCACCCGTGGCGGCGCGGCCTATGGGACGATGCAATATGCAAAGGGCCAGATGCTCGGCCCCAGGGAAATCGCCCTCACCTTCGACGACGGCCCCGATCCGAAGACGACCGAGCGCGTCCTTGCCATCCTCGACCAGCATTGCATCAAGGCGACCTTCTTCATGGTCGGCTGGTACGCGCAGGCCCGGCCCGACCTGGTGCGCGAGGTCGCCGCGCGCGGGCATACCATCGGTACGCACACCTGGTTTCATCCGAACAACCTGCGCCGCCTTCCGCTCGCCGACGCGAAAAGCCAGATCACCAGGGGCTTTACCGCCGTCGAGGCGGCGCTGGCAAGCGCACCGCCCGAGGATCAGGCGCGGCTTGCGCCCTTCTTCCGCTTTCCGGGGCTCAATGATTCAAAAGTGCTCCGGACGTGGCTTGACGCGCGCAACATCGCGACCGTTTCATGCGATTTCGGCGCCGACGACTGGCTGCAGATTTCCGGTGCCGAGGTCTACAGGCGCGCGCTGAAAAATATCGACGAAGTCGGCCGCGGCATCCTCATTCTGCACGACACACGGCCGCACACCGCCGCGATGCTCAACGACCTCATCGCGACGCTCGAAAAGCGCGGCTATCGCTTCGTGCAGCTCGTGCCTGAAAGCAACGGTCGCGCACTTGCGGCGAATGCGCCCGACGCGCTACTTGGCCATCCCCACGCGGTTCAATGACATCGACAGAGCGAGACGCGGCATGAGCATGAAGGACAAAAATCTCACGCGGCGCGCGGCCCTCGCCCTCGGCGCCGGCATGGCGGGTCTCGTTGCCGCGCCGGCGATCCTGAGGGCGGATGCGCCCTACAAGCGCACGCTCAACATGCAGAGCCTCAATTCAGGCGAGAAGCTGAAGATCACCTATTGGGCCGATGGCGACTATATCGACGGCGCGCTGAAGCACATCAACCGGTTCATGCGCGATCTGCGCACGGGCGAGGAAACGGCGATGCATCCGGCGCTTCTCGATCTGCTCTGGGAGATCGACAGCCTGACGCCGTCGAACGATCCGCTCTACACCATGTCGGGCTATCGCTCCGCCAGCACCAATGCCTGGCTCGCCGCGCATTCCGACGGCGTCGATCCGTCGAGCTTCCACATGCGCGGCATGGCGATGGACCTGACGCAGGATTTCTCCGACCCGGAGATGATCTATCGCGTGGCAAGGAAACTGAACAAGGGCGGCGCCGGCTTCTATCCGGTGAACCATCCCTTCGTCCATGTCGATGTCGGCCCGCCGGACACATGGGTCTACCCGGCGCATGGCCGCCTCGACCGCGCCGAACAATATGACCGCGAGCAGATCGAGATGCGGAAGGGGTAAAGCCTCACCCCGCGATATACTGCGCGCCGTTGGCCGTGAAGGTTGCGCCGGTGATGAAGCCCGCCTTCTCGTCGGCGAGGAAGAGAACGCAATGCGCGATCTCTTCGGCCTTGCCGAGACGACCGACCGGGATCGTCGCGATGATGCTTTCGAGCACCTTGGGCGGCACGGCGGCGACCATCTCGGTGTCGATGTAACCGGGCGCGATCACATTGACGGTGACGCCCTTCTTCGCGACTTCCTGCGCCAGCGCCTTGGTGAAGCCGATGACGCCGGCCTTGGCCGCCGAATAATTGGTCTGGCCCATCTGGCCCTTCTGGCCGTTGATCGACGAGATGTTGATGATGCGTCCGAAGCCGCGCTCGCGCATGCCGTTGATGACCGGCTGGCACATGTTGAACATCGAATCGAGATCGACGCTCATCACCTGCCGCCATTGCTCGGGCGTCATCTTGTGCAGCGTCGCGTCGCGCGTGATACCTGCATTGTTGACGAGAATGTCGATCGGCCCGAGATCGGCCTCGACCTGGGCTATGCCCTTCACGCAGGCGTCGTAATCGCCGACGTCCCACTTATAGGCCTTGACGCCAAGTTCCTTTTCGCAGGCCCCTGCCGCCGCATCATTGCCGGCGTAATTCGCCGCCACCTTGTAGCCGGCGACTTTCAGGGCAACCGAGATGGCGAGGCCGATGCCGCGCGTACCACCGGTCACAAGTGCAACTCTCGTCATGTTCTTTCGGGCCTTTTCCTCGATGATCGGGAACCTGCGCAGACAGCCGCGGCTCGCCGGTTGTTTGTTTAACCTTACATCGCAACCATCCGCAGGCGGCTGATTGTCGCGATATCTCCCTCACACGGATGCAACAAACTCGTATCGTCCTGAGTTCGGCGCGCGCCCGTTCAGCTCCGCTCGACGCCCAACTTCAATCTAAAAGCTGTGCGTCTAGCTCCGCTCGACGCACAGGGCGATGCCCATGCCACCGCCGATGCAGAGCGTGGCGAGGCCCTTCTTCGCGTCGCGCTTTTCCATCTCGTGAAGCAGCGTGACCAGAACGCGCGCGCCCGAGGCGCCGATCGGATGGCCGATGGCGATCGCGCCGCCATTGACGTTCACCTTGCCCACATCCCAGCCGAGATCCTTGTTGACGGCGAGCGCCTGTGCGGCGAAGGCCTCATTGGCCTCGACCAGATCGAGGTCCGAAGCCGACCAGCCGGCCTTCTTCAACGCCGCGCGCGAGGCCGGGATCGGCCCCGTGCCCATCACCGCCGGATCGACACCGGCCTGCGCCCAGGACACGATCTTCGCCAGAACCTTGCGGCCTTCCTTCTTCGCGCGTTCCTCGCTCATCAGAACGAGCGCGGCCGCGCCGTCATTGATGCCGCTCGCATTGGCGGCCGTCACCGTGCCGCCGTCCTTCTGGAAAGCGGGCTTCAGCCCCTTGATGCCGTCGAGCGTCGTGCCCGGTTTGATGTATTCGTCATCGGCGATGACGGTGTCGCCCTTTCGGCCCTTGATCGTGACCGGAACGATCTCGTCCTTGAAGCGGCCCGACTTCTGCGCCGCTTCCGCCTTGTTCTGCGAAGCAACCGCGAAGGCATCCTGCTCCTCGCGCGTGATCTGCCAGCGCGCGGCGACGTTCTCGGCCGTCTGTCCCATGTGGTAGCCATTGAAGGCATCCCAGAGACCGTCCTTGATCATCGTATCGATGAACTGGATGTCGCCCATCTTCTGGCCGCTGCGCAGATAGGCCGCGTGCGGTGCCTGGCTCATGCTTTCCTGGCCGCCTGCGACGACGATCTCGCTATCGCCGTTGACGATGGCTTGAAAGCCGAGAGCAACCGCCCGAAGCCCGGAGCCGCAGAGCTGATTGACGCCCCAGGCCGGCACCTCGACGGGGAGGCCAGCATTGATCGAGGCCTGACGCGCGGGGTTCTGGCCCTGCGCGGCTTGAAGGATCTGGCCCATGATGACTTCGGAAACCTGCACCTTGTCGACGCCGGCGCGCTCCAGCGCCGCCGTGATGGCGATACGGCCGAGCTCATGCGCGGGAAGGCTGGACAGGGCGCCGTTGAACGAGCCGACGGGCGTCCGCGCCGCGCCGACGATGACTACACCGGTGTCGGAATTGCTCATGGCATATCCTCAGAGGTTTCGGCCCAGGCGCCGTCGCGCGGGGCTCGTTAGTTGTTAGGCGCACAATGCCCGAGCGCGGCGTCGTGGTAAACGGATTTCTGTGCAGCGCAACGGAGGGCTTGCGCATTGCAACAATACCGCGCCACAATACCGTGGGAAACAGGGGGACCGGGGCATAAAAGCCGCAGTAAATGCGGCAGGAATATGTTCTCGATCGCGCAGCTCACGCGAGGCGCGAGCCGCATTCAGTGGAGAAAATCAAACCGTGGCAAAGAAAACCGCCTCCACGGATGATGACGTGATCGTCATCAAGAAATACGCCAACCGCCGCCTCTACAACACGGCGACATCGAGCTATGTCACGCTCGATCACTTGTGCGAGATGGTGAAGAAGGGCAAGGACTTCGTCGTCCACGATGCGAAGACGAACGAGGACATCACGCGGTCCGTCCTCGCCCAGATCATCTTCGAGGAGGAAGGCAAGAGCGGGCAGAACCTCCTGCCGATCAAGTTCCTGCGTCAGCTCATCCGTTTTTACGGCGACAGTCTTCAGGGCTTCATCCCGTCCTATCTCGAACTGAGCATGGATGCCTTTTCGCGCGAACAGGAAAAGATGCGCTCGAAAATCGCAAGCGCCTTCACCGGCGGCGCGCGGCTCGGCCAGTTCGAGGATCAGATCCGTCAGAATTTCGCAATGTTTGACAGCGCCATGCGCATGTTCTCGCCCTTCGCACCGCGCGCGAAGCAGGGCCGTTCCGGCGAAGAGGGCGAGCCGGAGACGGGCGAGGCTGAGACGGAGCCGAACGCGCGCGAACGCGAGATCGAGGACCTGAAGCGGCAGATGGCCGCCATGCAGTCCCAGCTCGAATCCCTCGTCAAGAAGTAGACGGCGGAAAAAGGCTTCGGCCTGACATCACGCCCGCGCGGCGGATTTCTCCTCGGCCCGCGGCAGCGCCATGACCGGCTCGCCGAGATAGAAGCCTTGCAGATATTCGACGCCGAAATCGCGCAGCATCGCGACCTCTTCATCGTTGCCGACCCATTCGGCGATGATCGGCAGATTGAAGTTGTGGGCGAGGTCGACCAGCGTCTTGACGAAGAACTGGTTGTCCTGGCTCGAAACGAGGTTCTGCACGAAGGACCCGTCGATCTTCACCATGTCGACGTCGAGCGCACGCAGATTGCGGAATGATGTGTAACCCGCGCCGAAATCGTCGATCGCAACCTGGCAGCCGAGTTCCTTGAGCTGCGAGACGAAATCGGCCGACTCCACGATGTCGTGAATCGCCACCGTCTCCGTGATCTCGACGATGAGGCGTTCGGCAAGGCTCCGGTCGGCGCGAAGCTGGGCGACGAGCGTGTCGAGCCACATGCGGTCGCTGGTCGTTCGTCCCGAGACGTTGAGCGAAAGCCGGATGTCGGGCCGCGCGCGCAATGTCTCCATCGCGAGTTCCATGACGCGGTAGTCGAGGAGGCCGATAAGGCCGAGCTTTTCGGCGATCGGCACGAAGTTGCCGGCGGCGCAGATGCTGCCGTCTTCCTGCACGAGCCGGATCAAGCACTCGTAAAGCGCGACCTCGCCCGTGATCGACGAGACGATGGGCTGATAGGCAAGACAGATGCGCCGGTCGTTAAGCGCCGCGACGAGTTCGTCCGCGATGCTGAGATTGCGCCGGCGCGTCTTCTCGCGCTCGCGCGAAGGCGTGTAGATGACATAACTGTCGCGATGCATCTGCTTGGCGGCCATCAGCGCTTCTTCGGCATGCGCAAGTGCGGCTTCCACCGTCTGACCGTGCGCCGGCAGCGAGACGCAGCCCGCCGACATGGTCATGGCGACCGGGCCACGCGAGGTCGAGATGACCTGATCGCGCACCGAGGCAAGCAGCCGCTCTGTCACGGCAATGAGTCGCTCCTGGCTGCAGTGCTTCAGCACGACGCCGAACTTGTTGCCCGAGTAGCGGCCGACCGCGTCGACGCGCCGCGCGAGACCGCGCAGACGCTGGCCAACGCCGATGACCACCTCGTCGCCGACGTCGAAGCCATATGAGTCGTTGATAAGGGCGAGATTATCGACGGCAAGCAGCAGAAAGGCCGAGGCCGATTTCGCGTTCTGCGCATGCACGACGACATCGCCGAGCGCTTCCTTCAGCCGGATGCGGTTCAGGAGCCCGGTGAGTTCGTCATAGGTCGACAGGCGCAGGAGATGATCCTCCCGCACACGACGCTGGTCGATGGCGCGCAGCACACCGATCGCTACCTCGGGATTGCCGTCGGCATCGGCGAACCAGCGGCCGCGGTCCTCCATCCAGCGCAACCCGCCATATTCGTCCATGACCTGATATTCGATTTCATAACGCACGCCCGCGCCGTCGTCGTTTTCGCGCGTCTGAGTCACGGTCTCGTAGCGGTTTGAACCTTTTTGGGACACGCAGAGCGAACCGAATCCACGTCCGGTAACGATGCGCTGCGCATTCGCGACGCCGAGCAGAAGCTCGACCCCGTCGCCCCATTCGATTCGATCGTCCTTGAGAGTCCAGCGATAGGTAACGTCGCCGACCGCACTGACAATATTCGACGAAGAAGATCCGGCTGGATGTGAGCGGGCATCATGCGGCGCTTCATCACGCGCCGCACGGCGATTTTCGGAATTTTCCGCGTGATTTCGCGGCTTTCGCGCGTCTCCGTCCACTGGAACAGCCTCACTGCCTCGAATGATCCGGCTTCATGGCCGTCACGCCCGTCCTGGGCGACCTCAAGAGCTACTATGCAGTCTCTCCGAGAGGTCTTAAGATTCCGCGAAATGGCTTGGCGACTAAAGCTTTAATGATCGTGGTTAACGCCGTCGCCGCTCACGTATCGAAAATTTTGGCAGGCTTCTTGCTCTTTCCGGGGCAAGGCAGACACAGGCGCAGCAGACGACGGATATGGAACTCAGGCGCATCGGCACATCGGCGCAACCGTCTTCAACCGGAAGACCGGGAAGCGCGCGTCCGGCGGAGCAAGGCCGGGATGTCGTTCCGGTGCAGGCGCCCGCACGCGCGCGGCTGAACGACGACCGCGCGCCGCAAAGCTTCCGCCCGCTCGCCGGCTTCGTTGCTCAATATGTCGACCAGCATTATCCCTGGCCGCGCTCGCCAAAGCGGAAAGAAGGCAAGCGTCTCCACGCGACGCGCGCCTATATCGACGCCGACATGCTGCCGGACCTTCTGGCCGAAACGCTCCGGCTACGGACCGTCGACCGCAGGTTCTGAAAAATCAGTAACCGATGGCGGCGCCGTCCTTGCGCGCATCCGAACCGCCGACGAGCGCGCCTTCCTTCCAGTCGATGACGATCGCCTGACCGCCGCCCCAGGGCAGGAAAGCATCGGCGACCTCGTGACCGAGTGCCGTCAAACCTTCGCGCGTCGTCGCGGAAATCCCGCGTTCGACTTCCATGCGTCCCGAAACATGGAAGCTGCGCGGATTGTCGATCGCCTCCTGCACATCCATGCCGTAATCGACCATGTTCGAAATGAAATGCGCGTGGCCGACCGGCTGATAGGCGCCTCCCATGACACCGAAAGGCATGACCGCGTGCCCGTTTTCCACAACCATGCCGGGAATGATCGTGTGCAGCGGCCGCTTTCCGCCCTCGATGCAGTTCGGATGCGCCGCATCGATGATGAAACCCGATCCCCGATTCTGGAAAGTGATGCAGGTCTCGGGCGCGACGATCGCGGAACCGAATCCAAAATAGAGCGAATTGATGAAGGAGACCGCGTTGCGATCCCGGTCCACGACAGTGAGGTAGACCGTGTCGCGATAGACCGGCCCCGCCGCCGCTTTCACATCGGACATCGCGCGCTCGGGATCGATCCGCGCCGCAAGTTCGTCCGCGAGCCGCGCCGACAACATGTGGTCGACCGGCACGGCCCGGAAATCCGGATCGCCGACATAGCGGTCTCGCACTTCGAAGGCGAGCCGCGACGCTTCCGCCTCGATGTGATGGCGCTCGGCGCCATTGGGATCGAGGCCCGAGAGGCCGAAGCGTTCGAGAATGTTGAGAAGGACAAGCGCCGTGATGCCCTGCCCGCTCGGTGGAATCTCGACGATCTCGCGGCCGCGATAATGCGTGCGCACCGGCTCGACATAATTCGCCTTCGTCGCCGCGAAATCCTCGAGCGTGTGAAGACCGCCCTTGGCCTTGAGCGTGGCCACCATGTCTTCCGCGACGCGTCCTTCATAGAAACCCTTGCGGCCCTGCGCCGCGATGATGCGCAAGGTCTTTGCGAGCGCCGGGCTCCTGAATATCTGACCGAGACGCGGCGCCTTGCCGTCGATCAGGTAATGGCGCGCCGCGCCTTCGTCCTTCTCGATGCGCCGCGCAAGAAGCCCCCAGTCGGATGCAACGCGGGGGCTCAATGGAAATCCCTCCTCCGCGAAGCGGATCGCGGGTTCGAGCACGCGGCCGAGTTCCATCGTGCCGTGATCGGCAAGCAGCATCTCCCAGGCGTCGATGGCACCCGGGATCGTCACCGCGTGAACAGAGGAAAGCCCGATCTCTGTGATGCCACGTTCGAGATACCAGTCGACATGCGCAGCCCTGGGTGCGCGGCCGGAGCCGTTGAGACCGACGATTTCGCTGCCGCCCTTCTTCGACAGGAGCACGAAACAGTCGCCGCCTATACCGGTGCTGTAGGGCTCGACGACACAGAGCACAGCGCTCGCCGCCACCGCCGCATCGACCGCATTGCCGCCCGCCTTCAGGATCGCAATCGCGGTTTCCGCGGCGAGCGGCTGGGATGTTGCGCACATGCCATTGAGGCTGTGGACGGTCGACCGCCCCGGCAGATGAAAATCACGCATGACTATTCCTGAACTTGTGGGCGGGTGGCGATGATGAGCGATTGCAGATCGGCTACGGCGCGCTCGATACGGACGAGACGCTGGTCGATTTCCTCGAGCTTCGCAAGCACGGCCGCACTGTCATTCTGGGCGGCGGGCGCGGCGGGCATCGGCGTCGCGATGCCCGCCCGCGAGACGACATCGGTCAGCGGTTCGCCGAGAAGCCGGGCCAGCATCGTCACCTCATTGGGCGACATCTCGCGCTGATCCTTGAAAATCTCGTCGACCTCGCTGCGGGCAAGACGTAAAGACGCGGCGACATCGTCGCGCGTCTTGCCTTTCGCCCGGAGCTTGCCGTCGAACCAGTCCTGATCGAAAAAAAGTGCCATGCCTTTGATCGTCCCTCGCAATGGATGGCGACCCTAGCGCCCCTTGAAAACCGGCGCACGCTTTTCGAGAAAACTCGCCACGCCCTCGCGATGGTCTTCGGTCTGGAAGAGCCGCCCGAGCGTGCCCGAAACCCAGCTTCCGATCTCGCGCAGTTCGCCATAGGAGGTACGCCGCAATCCCTCCTTCATATAGCGCAAGGCAAGCGGCGGGTTGACTGCAATGCGCGCGGCCATCGCCATTGCGCGCTCCATCAATTGCGCATGCGGCGTGACTTCCGTGACGAGGCCTATGCGGAGCGCTTCTTCGGCGTCGATGATGTCGCCGGTAAAGAGAAGTTCGGCCGCCTTGGCGGGACCGACGATCGCCGGAAGCCGCCAGAGCCCGCCGACATCTGAAATGAGCCCGCGCTTGATGAAGAGCTCGCCAAACTTCGCCTGCTCGGAGGCGATGCGGATGTCGGCGAAAAGCGAAAGCTCCATGCCCCAGCCGACCGCCGAACCGTTGACGGCGGCGATCACCGGCCTGTCGCATTCGAGCGCGGCAACGGCGGCGGGCGTCGGCTCGGGCCGGATGCGCGTGAGGCTCGCGACGCTCGCATCGTGGCTCGCGCCGGTCATCATCTCCTTGACGTCTTCACCCGAGCAAAAAGCCGGATCGGCGCCCGTGATGACGACACAGCGCACCTCCGGATCGGCCGCCGCCGCGCGGAAGCCGCATTCGACCTCGTCATAGGCCCGGCGATTGAGCGCATTGCGCCGCTCGGGCCGGTTGATCGTGATGACCGCGACATGGTCGCGGACTTCGTAATGCAGGCATTCAAATTCCGCCGGCGGAATCGGCGCCTTCGCATACATGGCTTCTCTCCCCGAATTGTTTTTATGAGGAGAAGCCTAACCCCATCGCTCCGGAGAGCAAGGGTCTCGCGAAGGCGCCGCAAGCCCCTGGGGGACTATTTGAAATCGGCCAGCGCGTTCGCACCGGCGTCGCCGAGCTTCGAGCCGCCGTCGCAATCGACGATCGTGCCGGTGATGTATTTCGCATTGTCGGTCGAGAGGAACATCGCCGTATCCGCGATATCCGTCTTGGTGCCGTAATCGCGCAGCGCGATACGCGCCTTGATCGCGGCCTCCATCTCGGCGCTCGGAGCCAGGCGCGCCATGCCTTCCGTATCCGCGATGGGGCCGGGCGATATCGCATTGACGCGCACGCCCGCCGGGCCCCATTCCATGGCGAGGCATTTGGTCAGCATGTTGATGCCGGCCTTGGCGGCGCAGACATGCGCCTGGAACATCGACGGATTGACCGCCTGCGGGGCGGTGATCGAAATCAGCGAGGCGCCCGGCCGGTTGAGATACTGAAACGAGGCCCGCAGCACGTTGAACGTGCCGATGAGATCGATGTCGACGACCGTCTTGAAGCCGTTCGACGACATGCCGAGCGCCGGCGCGACGAAATTGCCGGCGGCGCCGGAAATCACGATGTCGATCTTGCCGAACCGGTCATGTGCCGTCTTGAACGCCGCGTCGACGGATGCAAAATCGCGCACATCGGCCGCCATGCCGGTCGCCTCGAAGCCTTCGTCGGCGATCGTCTTCGCCGCCGCGACGATTTTCTCATGGCTGCGGCTGATGAGTGCGATCTTCGCGCCCGCTCGCGCGAAATGCTGCGCGATGCCGAGATTGATGCCGCTTGAAGCGCCCGCGACGAAGGCAACCTTGCCCTCGAGCACCTTGTCCTTGAATGCGTTCTGCATGTTGTCCTTCCTGTTCTCCGGCCGCGGCCTCGCGCGGCCCCGCTCGTCGTTTCCAGCCTGCATCAAGCCTGCACCCGTCCATACCCGCAATGGGAGATGACGCACACCCCCTGTACGCATTTGTGGCGAGCGCGCGGAACCTCTACTATGCGCTGCGTCAGCCGCTGCTTCGCGGCGGTTGCGGAGACGGAATAGAGAATGGCGATCCTCAAAGGCGCAGGCGCGATCACCGCCGCGTTTCTCCTGATCATGCTGGTGAGCTACTGGGCGGCCGGCCGTGCGAAGCCGGCGCTCGACGCCGCTTTACGCAGCGCCCTCCAGAAGCAGGGCTCCGCTCATTCCTTCATCGACCTGCCCGACGGCACCGTTCATTACCGCCTCGAAGGACCGGCAAACGGGCCGGTCGTCCTCTTCGTCCATGGTTTCTCGCTCCCCGCTTTCGTCTTTGACGACTATGTGAAGCCGCTGACGGAGGCGGGCTACCGGGTCCTTACTTTCGACAATTACGGCCGCGGCCTCTCCGACCGCCCGAACGTCGCCTATGACGCCGACCTGACTGACCGGCTGATCGTCAACCTGCTCGACAAGCTCGGCCTGACCGCGCCCGTGCATTTCGTGGGCTATTCGATGGGCGGCGCGGCGAGCGTTATTTTCGCCGCGCGTCATCCGGACCGCGTCGCCTCGCTGACGTTGATCGCGCCGGCCGGCCTCGGCGTCTCGCCCGCGCTGAAGGATAGCATTCTCGCCCGGCCGCTGATCGGCAACTGGGTCGCCCGCATGTTCGGCTTACGGATATTCCACGGCATCGCCGCCGAGGAAGCCAGATCCGCGCCCGATCCGGTCCGCTTCCTCGCCGATTTCGACCGGCAGATGGATTATCGCGGCTATGGCGACGCGCTGGTCTCGACCATCCGCAACTATCCGCTCGATGGTGCCGACGCGGCCTATGCCGATGCGGGCCGTTCCCCGCGCCCCGTTCTCGTGATCTGGGGCGAGGCCGACCAGACAGTGCCCTTCGCCAATGCCAAACGGTTGATGGCGCTGATGCCGCGCGCCAAGCTCCACTCCTATCCGGAACTCGGACACAATATCGGTTATGCGCGTGCCCCGATGCTGATCGGGCTCATTCTGGATTTCCTGTCCGCCCAGAACGAGCACGCGGCCGACGTCGAAACGCCGCGAGCGCGGATTCAAGCCCGTTCGACGGTCGCCGCAACCGGTGGGGAATAAGCGGACATCGATCGAAAATTCCCGATCGTCTTCTAGATTCAATGACTTGAGCATAAGTTCACCGCGAAACCGCTTACACTTTTGCGGACCGCGTTCTAGACTGATCGCCGGTTGGGCTTGCTCAGAGCGAGGTCCGGCATCCTTGTCCGACATGTTGATTGAAGATTTTCCCTGGACACCCCCGCATGAGCTTTTTCGCAAGCTCGCGGAGGAGCCGTTCGCGCTGTTCCTCGACAGCGCGACGGCCGCGCCCGCCCGCGATCCGGATCTGCACGGGCGGTGGAGCTTCATCGCGTTCGATCCCTTCGAGACCATGATCTGGCGCGAAGGCGATACCGCCGCACCTCTCGCGTCGCTGAAAGCGCGGCTCGCCGAATGCGCGATCCCGCTGCATCCCGATGCGCCGCCCTTCACGGGTGGCGCCGCCGGCTTCTTCGGCTACGACCTCGCCCGCACATTGGAGCGCCTGCCGCCCCGCGCCCGGCCTTATGCGGTCAACGACCAGCATCTGCCCGATCTCGCGATCGGATTCTACGACGCGATGCTGGCCTTCGACATGGTCGAGGCCCGCGCCTTCCTCGTCTCGACGGGACTGCCGGAGCGCGACCCCACGTTGCGCCGGCATCGCGCCCGCGAACGCGCCGACGTTCTGCGCATGCGAATGGCTGCCGTGGCATCGTTCCATCCGCCGCAACCGTCGGGCACGGTCGCCGCCGAAGCGGATATTTCCAGAGCGACTTATGAAAATTCCGTCGCCCGCGTGGTCGACTACATCGAAGCCGGCGACATCTTCCAGGCCAATCTTTCGCAACGCTTCGAGGCGAAACTTGCGAAAGGCGACACCCCTTACGAACTTTATCTGCGGCTGCGGCGGGAGAGCCCCGCTCCCTTCGCATCCTTTTTCAATTTCGACGAAGGTGCGCTCATCTCGTCCTCGCCGGAGCGTTTTCTGTTCGTGAAAGACGGCCATGTCGAGACGAAGCCCATAAAAGGCACGCGGCCGCGTGGCGCGACGCTCGAAGAGGATGCGCGCCTCGCCGCCGAGCTTCTTACCTCGGAGAAGGATCGCGCCGAGAATGTGATGATCGTCGACCTTCTGCGGAACGATATCTCGCGCGTCTGCGCCGATGGCAGCGTCACGGTCGAAAAACTCTGCGCGCTGGAAAGCTTCGCGCAGGTGCATCACCTCGTCTCGACGGTGCGCGGAGAACTCCGGGCGGGCGAGACCCATGTCGATCTTCTTGCCGCCTGTTTCCCCGGCGGTTCGATTACCGGGGCGCCGAAACTCCGCGCCATGGAAATCATCGCAGAACTCGAACCCACGACGCGCGGACCCTATTGCGGTGCGATCGGCTATCTCGGCTTCGATGGGACGATGGACACGGCGATCGCGATCCGCACCATGATCGCGAAGGGCGAGCGCGTTACCTTCCAGGTGGGTGGCGGCATCACGGCGGACAGCGATCCGTCGGCCGAATATGACGAGACGCTGGCCAAGGCGCGCGGCATGGCTCGCGCGCTGGGAGCGCAGATGGCGGCGGCACCTTGCGAGGAGGCCGAGGCATGATCCTCCTCGTCGACAATTACGACAGCTTCGTCCACAACCTCGCCCGTTATGTCGGCGAGCTGGGCTTCGCCCGCGAGGTCGTCCGCAACGATGCGATCACCGTCCGGGACGCGCTCGCATCGAAGCCCGAGGCCATCATTCTCTCGCCCGGCCCTTGCGGTCCCGACGAGGCGGGCATTTCCGTCGCGCTGGCAAAGGCGGCGGCTGAAGCGCAGGTGCCGCTGCTCGGTGTCTGTCTCGGTCATCAATGCATCGCCGCCGCCTTCGGCGGAACCGTCCGCCGCGCTGCCCCGGTGCATGGCAAGCCGGCCCGCATCCGGCATGACGGCACAGGGCTCTTCCGCAATGTGCCGAACCTCTTCACCGCCGCGCGCTATCATTCGCTCGTCGTCGATCTCGACCCGGCGGGGCCTTTGCGTGCAACGGCGCGGAGCGAGGATGGAATATTGATGGCGCTCGCTCATGCCGACGCGCCGATATTCGGCGTGCAGTTCCACCCGGAATCGGTGTTGACCGAACATGGTCACCTGCTGCTGTCGAATTTCCTGACCCAAGGCGCGGACGCAAGCATGAGGATCGACGCATGATCGTCTGGTTCAACGGCGAATTGAGGGATGAACGCGAGGCGCTGATCGACACGCGCGATCGGGGCTTCCTGCTCGGCGACGCGCTTTTCGAAACCCTGCTCGCACGGCGCGGCCGCATCGCCTTTCTCGACGCGCATGTCATAAGGCTCGCGGCTGGCGCGAATATCCTCGGCATCCCGATGCCGGTGTCGACCGGCCACCTGGCGGTCGCCTGCGAAATGCTGCTCGAAGCAAACGGGCTGATGCAGGCGCCGCGTGTCGCCGTCCGCATCACGCTATCGCGGGGACCCGGCCCGCGCGGTCTGGTGCCGCCGCAGGACCCCGTGCCGACGCTGCTGATCTCTGCGGTGGAGAGCCCCGAGCCCGCAGCCTCGCAAAGCGCCATCATCGCAACGCCGCGACGCAACGCGCTTTCCCCTGTCTCTCGCCTCAAGGCGGTCGCCTATATCGACAACGTGCTTGCCCGGGAGGAAGCCCGCGCGCGCGGCGCCGACGAGGCGCTGATGCTCGATACGACGGGGCACCTCGCCTGCGCCAGCGTCGCCAATGTCTTTCTGTGGGAGGGCGAAAGGCTCGTCACGCCGGCGGAGGAATGCGGCATCCTGCCGGGCGTCACCCGCGCGGCCGTGATTGAACTCGCCGAGCGCCTCGGCATCGAACTGGCCGAGGACATGATCATGCCGCAGCGCCTCGTCCACGCGCAGGGCATCTTCCTCACCAACAGCCTGATGGGCCTGATGCCGCTCTCGCGCATCGAGACGCGCGAACTGCCGCCGCACCGCATGACCGGACGGCTGCAGGCGGCTTACGAGCTTCTCCTCGAAGCCGAAGAAGAAGAGGCCGACGAATACTGACTATTCGGAGACGCTGAAATCGCGCCGCGCCGAGGTAATCGTGACGGTGAAGCCCGCGATCACATCGAGAAGCGCCAGCAGCACGAGCAGGAAGAACACCGACGTGGCGAACTGCGGCAACACGATGAACTCGACCACGGCGACCAGCAGCACCAGCATGGAAAGCCCGTGGTTGATGATGGTGGCCGCCCCGGTCCGCGTCGCGTTGATGAGTTCGAGGAAGAGCAGCAATAGACCGAGGGTGAGAACCAGGTCGCCGACGGTGATCGTCCAGACCGCGCCCGAAATCAGCGACAGCGGAATGACGCCGGTTTCCATCGTGAAGCCGGTCAGGAAGACGATCACGTTGTAGGCAATGATGGTAACTGCCAGAAGCGGCAACGATCCGAGCATTGATATCCCCCAAAATATCCGCCGGGCGCGGGTCGACCGGCACCGATCCGTGTCAAACTAGCACATAATCCGCTCCTATGCGCCGGCCTCCGGCTTGGCGGATCGAACCGCCCATGCTTGGATGCCCGCGCCAGCACCCGCCGGGCGGCGAAAACAGAAACTGGAAACCGAGGAAGAGACCGCCGAATGAATGCGACAGGAGTTTTCCCGGCCAGCTATGCCGAAGCCCGGGCCCGTTTTCTGGCCGCCGCAGATGCTGCCGGTGCCGTGCTTGAGAGCGAGGCCCACCCGCTGAAGGGCCCGAACGGCGAGGCCCTCGCCATCGACATCGCCCGCATCGGCCCGGCCGGTGCGCCGAAACTTTTCGCCATGACGTCGGGCACCCACGGCATCGAAGGCTATACGGGCTCCGCGGTCCAGACCCGTCTGTTCGAAGACGGCATCGCCGAGGCACTGCCGGAAGACACGGAACTCGTCTTCATCCATGCGGTCAATCCATGGGGCTTTGCCCATGGCCGCCGCGTCAATGAGGACAATGTCGACCTCAACCGCAATTTCGCCACGGCGCCCTTTCCCGAAAATCCGGGCTACGAGAAACTTCACGCGGCCCTTGTCCCGCCCGAATGGACCGAGGCAAGCCGCGCCGCGGCCCGCGCCGCCCAGGGCGCTTTCGTCGCCGAGCATGGCTTTGCGGCCTTCGTCGCGGCACTCAGCACCGGCCAGTACACCCGCCGCGACGGGCTTTTCTATGGTGGCCAGGAACCGACCTGGTCGAACAGAACGATGCGCGGGATTTTCGAACGCGAATTCGTGCCGCGCGATGCGATCGCCTTCATCGACATTCATACCGGTCTCGGCGAACGCGGCGCGGGCGAGGTTCTCTGCACCGAAGCCCCCGGCCATCCCGTCTTTGAACTCGGCGTCAAATGGCTCGGATCGGACCTTCGTTCGACCAGCGCCGGCACCTCCGTCTCGGCGGATGTACGCGGCACGATGAAGGGCGCGTTGATCGATCGTCTGTCGGCGGACGGAAAGCCGCGACAGACGATGGCGATTTCGATCGAATACGGAACCGTCGCCGCCGATCGCGTCGGCGCGGCTCTCCAGGCCGACAACTGGCTCTATCAGCATGGCGATCCGAAGACGCCGCTGGGCCGCGAGATCGCACGGGAGATGCGCGCCGCCTTCCTCATCGATGAAGCGGACTGGGCCGCCACGATCCATGAACAGGCCGCGCGCCATGTCGGCAATGCGCTGAAAGGTCTCGCGACCGTCTGACGATCCGGACGCCGGAAATAAAAAAGGCGCCGGCGGTTGGCCCGCTGGCGCCTTCAAATCATCCGCCCGTCCCGAAAGACGATGCAAATATCAGATGTCAGCCTTCGGCTTCAGGATCTGCTTGCCGCGATACATGCCGCTCTTCAGATCGACATGATGCGGACGGTGAAGCTCGCCCGAATCCGGGTTCTCGACATAGGTCGGCTGCTTCAGGGCGTCGGCGGAACGGCGCATGCCGCGCTTCGACGGGGAGGTCTTCCTCTTGGGGACGGCCATTTCTCGGGTCTCCGGTCTTGCGAATGCCTTGGGCCCGGGGCTCGCGACCCTTTGGGGACCGGCTCTTGGACAAGGCTTGTGAATTCGATCTCGGCCGCAGACCCCTTATGGGAGCGGCGCTTGGCGCGCCTTATACAGGCAAAGCGCGCTGAAAGTCTACCGGCTTCGGGTGGAAAAGCCGCAGATCGGGCCTAACGGGCCGCGACCACTGGACACTGGTACGTGGCAAGGCCAGCCTTGGCGCAAGCCGTCTTTGCCTCCCGCGTCGTCGCAAAATTGCCCATCCGGACCCTGTGAAACGTGCCGTCGCCCTTGAGCCGCACGGTTTCGATCTTGAGTTTGTTGCCACGCTCGAGCGCCGGATCGCGGCGGGCAAGCTCGAGATAGCGGCTCGTTGCCATGTCGATCGAGCCATAGGACCCGAGCGGTACGTAATAGCGGCCGATGAGCGGCCGCCGCTGGACGGCTGTGGGGGTAATCGACCCGGTAATGATGTCGTCGTTGGGATCGCGCACCTCGGCGGTCTGATTCTCGCGGACCGGCTCGTTCAGACTGCTGTGGTCGTAACCCCGACGATTATGTTCGCGCTGATAGACAAAAAGGGCGATGCAGCCGGCTATCAAAACCAGCCAGAACAATTCCCTGCTACGCGAGCGATCCATGACCCCAGTCTCCTTTTTCACCCCTGATGGGAAGGAGAATGGGGCCTACATGGTTAATTACTGTTTAAATTTGGCACACACGAAGCGGCAAACGGGCCTCAGGCAGCCAGAACCTTGGTTGCCGGCACATAGGAAACACCAAGCGCATCCGAGACGGCCTGATAGGTGATCTTGCCCTTGTAGACATTGAGGCCGGCAAGAAGATGCGGATTGTCCGCCAGCGCCTTTGCATGGCCCTTGTCGGCAAGCGCCAGCGTGAAGGGCAGCGTCGCGTTGTTGAGCGCGAAGGTCGAAGTGCGCGCCACCGCGCCCGGCATGTTGGCGACGCAGTAATGCACCACATCATGCATGACGTAGGTGGGCTCCGCATGGGTCGTCGGGTGCGAGGTCGCGAAGCATCCGCCCTGATCGATCGCGATGTCGACGAGCACCGAGCCCTTCTTCATCTTCCTGACCATCTCTTCCGAAACGAGTTTCGGTGCCGCGGCCCCGGGCACCAGCACCGCGCCGATGACGAGGTCGGCGCCGAGCACATGCTCCTCGATCGCGTCGACCGTCGAATAGATCGTGTTGAGGCTCGGCCCGAACTGCATGTCGAGCTCGTAGAGCCTGTGCAGATTGAGATCGATGACGGTGACATGCGCCTCAAGGCCCATCGCCATGCGCGCCGCATTGGTGCCCGACACGCCACCGCCGAGAATGACGACCTTTGCCGCCGGCACGCCCGGCACGCCGCCGAGCAACTGTCCACGGCCGCCCTGCGCGATTTCGAGGCAATGCGCGCCCGCCTGGATCGACATGCGCCCGGCGACTTCCGACATCGGCGCCAGCAGCGGCAAGCCGCCGCGCGCATCCGTCACCGTCTCATAGGCGATCGCGATGACACCCGACTCCATCAGCCCGCGCGCCTGTTCCGGATCGGGTGCGAGGTGGAGATAGGTGAAGAGCACCTGCCCCTCGCGGAGCTGCTTCCATTCGGAGGGCTGCGGCTCCTTCACCTTCACGATCATGTCGGATTTGGCGAATATCTCTTCCGCCGTGTCGACGAGCTTCGCGCCCGCATTGGCATATTGCTCGTCGAAGAGACCGATGCCGAAACCGGCGCCCTTCTGTACGAGAACCTCGTGTCCATGATGCACCGCCTCGCGCACCGTCGAGGGCGTCATGCCGACGCGATATTCATGGACCTTGATTTCCTTGGGGACGCCGATACGCATGGGGAAAGCCTCTCGCCGGTTCGGGATGGCGGGGGCTGCCATCCGCTCAAGCTCGAATCTACCGCCCGCCGCATGCCCTTCCAATATCCTGCCGGGGCTAAATCGGAACCATGTGTTTAATATAATAGCCGGCACTTTGCCTGCAACGGAACATTGCCTGCCTAAAAGCGCAACAGAACTTGCTCATATGTTAAACAGAAGCGTCATGTGACGAAGCCGTGCTAGAAAATCGCATGGCTCATATTTTCGACATGGAATTGCGGGAACGGCTCGGCGCCCGGCTTTCCGCCTTCGAGCGCGTCGCCCTCGCCGATGCTCATGCGGACGGCACATTGAAGCGCGCCGCCGTCGCGATCGTCATCGTGCCGCATGAAGAGGGCGCCGGATTTCTGCTGACGCGCCGCGCGCCGCGGCTCAATGCGCATGCCGGACAATGGGCCTTGCCGGGCGGGCGTCTCGACGCCGGCGAAACGGCGACCGAAGCGGCGCTGCGCGAACTGGAAGAGGAAATCTCGCTGCGCGCCGATCGCACGGCCGTCCTCGGGACGCTCGACGATTACCCGACGCGTTCGGGCTATCTCATCACCCCGGTCGTCATCTGGGCTGAAGACCTCGCAGCCATGAAACCCAATCCCGGCGAAGTGGAATCGATCCATCCCTTTCATCTCGCCGAACTGGAGCGACCGGACTCGCCCGTCTTCCTCACCATCCCGGAAAGCGAACGGCCGGTGATCCGCATGCTCCTCGGCGAGCGTCATGTGCATGCGCCGACGGCCGCCGTGCTCTATCAGTTCCGGGAGGTGGGGCTGCAGGGCCGGGCGACGCGCGTCGCCCATTTCGAGCAACCGGTCTGGGCCTGGAAGTAAGGCCGGCGGGTGAGATCAAAGGGCCAAGGCCGCCCCGCCGCCGTGATGACCTTCATGCCAGCGCTCGTAAAAGAAATGGATCAGCGCATTCACCGCCGGTTCGACCACGGCCACGCTGGCCGCCAGCGCCGCCTGCCCGGTCAGCGCATAGGCGACGGCAAGTCCGACGAAGAAGTGGACGATCGAGAAGGCAACAGCCTTTCTGGCGGCACGCATGGGATGCTCCTGGCTTCCTGAAAGCCGATCTTATTGCGAATGATTATCATTTAAATATATGAGTGCCCAATGTCAAGGCCCGTTGGGCGCTCAGGCCGCCAGCCGGGACCGCCACAAGGGTTTCAGGAATTCGAGGGCGACAAGCGTTCCGAGCCCGGCGGCCCCCGCCAGCGCCAGATCATCAGCATGGAGCGGCCCGAAGCGGAAAAGCGCCTGTGCCGGTGCCCAGAAGAGGATGACGGCGAGAATGGAGCCAACCACCGCCAGTTCTATCCAGAGCGCCAGATTCCGCGCGCCGAGCGCCGTCAGCAGCGAGGTGCTGAAGGAGCGGTTGGAGAAGATGAGCGCGATATTGGTGAGGACCAGCGACACGAAAGTGAGCGCCCGGACCTCCGGCTCGCTCATCCCGCGACTCATGGCTATGGCGAACGTGCCCGTCACGACGCCGAGGGCGAGAATGCCCTGAACGAGGCTCCAGATGACGAGACCGCCGGAAAAGAGCGGGCTTTTAGGATCGCGCGGCGGCCGGCGCATCACGTCGCTCTCTTCCCCTTCCGCCTCGAAGACGACCGAGCAGACCGGATCGATCACCATCTCGAGGAAAGCAATGTGGATCGGCGTCAGGATGAGCGGCCAGCCGAACAGCAGAGGCACCAACGCGGTGCCCGCGATCGGCACATGCACGGCAAGGATATAGCCCATCGCCTTGCGCAGATTGTCATAGATGCGCCGGCCGAGCCGCACCGTCTTCACCATCGAGGCGAAATCATCGTCGAGCAGCACGATCGACGCCGCCTCGCGCGCGACGTCCGTGCCGCGTCCGCCCATCGCAATGCCGATATGCGCGGCCTTGAGCGCCGGCGCGTCGTTGACCCCGTCGCCGGTCATCGCGACGATCTCGCCATTGGCCTTCAACGCCTGCACGATGCGGAGCTTCTGCTCCGGCAGAATGCGCGCAAAGACGGTGACGCGGCGGACATGCGCGCGCAACGCCGCGTCGTCAAGCCCGTCGATTTCGGCCCCGGTCAGCACCTCGCTGACATCGAGCCCCGCCTCCGCCGCGATGGCGCGCGCCGTTGCCGGATAATCGCCTGTGATCATCGCGACGCGGATGCCGGCCGCGCGGCATTCGCGCACCGCGGCGCGCGCCTCGGGCCGTAGAGGATCGGCGAGACCGACAAGGCCGACAAAACGCATGGAAAGATCGAACACCGACGCCGGAAAGGCGCCGTCATGCTCGCCCTCCGCAAGCCCGAGAACCCGCATGCCCTTCGCCGCCATGTCGTCGACCGAACGGCGCATGGTCTCGGTCTCCTCCGGCGAAAGCCTGCAGAGCCGCGCGATCGCTTCGGGGGCGCCCTTTGCCGCGACGACGAAGCCGGGCCTGTCGGGCGACTTCCATATCTGCGTCACTGCGAGAAGTTCCGGCGTGAGGCCGAAGCCACGCTCGAGCGTCCAGCCACCGTCGGCGCTCGCCAATGCGTGAAAGGCCTTTTCCATCGGATCGAAGGGATCGGGCGCGCTCGCCAGCATGCCGAGATCGAGGAGCTTCCTGAGCGGCGCGGGAACGGCCGCATCGGCCCCGCCATCCATATGATGGACGAAATCGCCCATGCGAAGTTCGGCGACCGACATGCGGTTCTGCGTCAGCGTGCCGGTCTTGTCGGTGCAGAGCACGGTGGTCGCGCCCAGCGTCTCGATGGCGGCGGCGCGGCGCGTCAACACGCGGGCGCGCGAGATGCGCCAGGAGCCCATCACCATGAAGACGGTGAGGACGAGCGGAATTTCCTCCGGCAGCATCGACATGCTGATCGCTATGCCGGCAAGCAGCCCGCCAACCCAGTCGTGCCGCGTGAGCGCATAAAGCACGACGACGCAGGCGGCCAGAAGTGCGCCTATGGTCGCAAAACCGCGCACGAAACGCCTCGTCTGCGCCCGCAGCGGTGGCGGCGCGCTGTCGATGCCGCCAAGCGCCGCGCCGATCTTGCCGATCTCGCTTGAGGGCCCGGTCGCCACGACCTCGGCAAGGCCCTGACCATGCACGACGAGCGTCGCCGAAAAGACGAGCGGCAGATCTTCACCGCCCGGACGCATGGAGACGACCACGCCGCTTGCCGCCGCCTTGCGGACCGGCGCGGATTCGCCCGTGAGCAGGGCCTCGTCGACCAGAAGCTCGTTGCAGGAGACGAGCCGCGCATCGGCGGGCACGCGGTCGCCTTCCGCGAGCATGATGATGTCGCCGCGCACGACATCGCGCCCCGCGATGCGCCGGGCATGTCCATCGCGAACGACGAGCGCCCGCGGGCTCGTCAGGTCCCGAAGCGCGTCGATGACGCGCTCGCTGCGCGTTTCCTGAACGACCGCAATCGAGATGGAGAGTGTCGCGAAAGCGAGGAGGATGAGCGCCTCCTCGTGATCGCCGAGCAGTAGATAGATGACGCCCGCCGCAAGCAGCAGTCCGAACATCGGCTCGCGCACCACGTCGAGGGCGATGCGCAGCACCGTCCGCTTGTCCGGCTGCGGCAGAAGATTGGGCCCTTCGGCCTTGAGGCGCGCAGCGGCTTCATGGTCAGACAGGCCTCGCGGCCCTTTTTCGTCCTGCATGAAACTACCGCCGCCCGCTGTCGCCTAGCGCTGCACCATCTTCAACGCTTCTTCGGCGAATTTCTTTGCGCCCTTACCGTCGCCTTCCTGAAGTGTCTTCAGGTCTACGGGAATGGTAATGCCCTTCTGCGCCGCCGGGCGCGCCGCAATGAGGTCCACCCAACGTTGCAGATGCGGCAGATCGTCCATCTCGACGCCCGACCACTTATGCGTCCGGACCCAGGACCAGTTGGCGATGTCGGCGATCGAATAGTCGCCGGCGAGATATTCGTGGTCCTTGAGGCGCCCGTCGAGCACGGTGAAGAGACGCTTGCTCTCGTTCTGGTAGCGATCGATCGCGGCCTGAATCTTCTCGGGGAAATAGCGGAAGAAGACGTTGGCCTGGCCCATCATCGGACCGATACCGCCCATCTGGAACATCAGCCACTGCATGACGACCGAACGGCCTTTTGCATCGGTTGGCATCAGCTTGCCGGTTTTTTCGGCAAGATAGACGAGGATGGCTCCCGACTCGAAGACGGCGAAATCATCCGCATCGCGATCGACGATGGCGGGGATGCGGCCATTCGGGTTGATTTTGAGAAACCACTCTTCCTTCTGCTCGTTCTTGGCGAGGCTGACCGGCTTCACTTCATAAGGAAGCGCCAGCTCTTCGAGCGCGATGGAAGCTTTCCAGCCATTGGGGGTCGAGGCGGTATAGAGATCGATCATGAAATGTCCTCCCGTTTCTTTGATGTGGAGCATATCTCGTGAGAAGGCCATCGCGCGACAAGAGCTTTTCCACCACCCCGCCTTGCCTTGTTTTCAAATCCATTGAAGACTGACGGGGCTCCCGGCACGCTGCTTGCTGGGCTCGCCTCGACAACTTCACCTCGCGGGACGACAAAGCATCATGGCCCTTCAGGAACAAACCAAGTCCGCTCCGATCGCGGAGTCCGGCGTTGGAAAGCCGATCATCGAGATCAAGAATGTCTCGAAGGCCTTCCCCGGCGGGGTCAAGGCGGTGGACGAGGTGAACCTGACCGTCGGGCGCGGCGAGTTCTTCGCGCTGCTCGGGCCGTCGGGCTGCGGCAAGACCACTCTGCTCCGCATGCTTGCCGGCTTCGAGACGCCGAGCACCGGCCAGATCATCATCGACGGTTACGACATGTCGACCGTCGCGCCGAACAAGCGGCCGGTGAACATGGTGTTCCAGTCCTATGCGGTCTTCCCGCATATGTCGGTCGAGAAGAATGTCGCCTATGGTCTCAAGATGGACGGTCGCCCGTCGGGCGAGATCAAGAAGCGCGCCGAAGAAGCGCTGGAACTCGTCAAGCTCGCCGGCTACGGCAAGCGCATGCCGAACGAATTGTCGGGCGGCCAGCGCCAGCGCGTCGCCCTTGCCCGCGCGCTGGTGAAGCGCCCATCCGTGCTGCTGCTCGACGAGCCGCTGTCGGCCCTCGATGCAAAGCTCCGCGAAGCGATGCAGCTCGAACTGGTGCGCCTTCAGCAGACGGTCGGCATCACCTTCGTCATCGTCACGCACGACCAGTCGGAAGCGCTCTCCATGGCGAACCGCATCGCCGTCATGAATGCGGGCAAGGTGCGCCAGGTGGCGACGCCCGCCCAGCTCTATGAATATCCCAACAGCCGCTTCGTCGCCGACTTCATCGGCAAGATCAACCTGATCGAGGCGAGCTGCTCGCGCGTCGGAGAAGGCCTCGTCAAGGTCAACGTGCCGGCGCTCGGTGAATTCGAACTGCATGGACAGGCGACGGGCAAGGTCGCGCTCGCCGTGCGGCCGGAAAAGATATTCGTTTCCGAAAAGAAGCCGGAAGGCGCGGATCTCGTCGTGACGCGCGGCAAGGTCGGTGAAGTCGCCTATTACGGCAGCTTCAGCAATGTCTTCTTCGATATCGGCGTCGGCGCCCCCATTCTCGCCGACATCGGCAACGTCTCCCGCGACATCGAGGAATTCACCTTCAAGAAGGGTGAAGAATACTGGGTCTACTGGCACAAGCGCGACACGCTGGTGCTCGGCGACTGACGGGGTTCAGCTCTCGTCGTTCTCGATGTCGAGCCTGCCCCGCGCGCTCACCCGCGCCATTTCCCGGATCAGCTTTTCCATGTGGAGGAGCGGCATCATCTCGTTGACGATGCGGATGCCGCGCGCGGCAAGCGCCGCCCCCGCCTCCGAGCCGATGCGGCTGCCGAGATTGCGGTAGAAGACCGAGACTTCGTGGTGCGCCACGATCTCCATCACCTGCGCATAGATGCGGAAATCCTCGACCGTGTAGGACGCGCCCTCCTCCGTGAAGCCGGCGGTGCGCGAAGCGCCGATCAGCTCGACGAGGCGCGCATTGCGGCGGCTCAGCCATTCGCCGTCTTCCCGCGCGTCGATCTCGACGAAGCCGATCGCCGCAAGCTTGCGGATATCCTCGAGCGTGACATTCGACTGCGTGGACACATCCTCGATCTTCTGCGGCGCGAGGTTGAGCGGCTCTGCGAGAAGCGGCCCGACGCTGTTCTCGAGACCGATGAAGGCCTCGAAGCCCGTCGCCGGATTTTCGGCCTCCGCATCGACGATGGTCTTGATGATGTTGAGCGGCAGGAAACGCTCCTGCTGCAACTTGCGGATGAGCTTCAGCCGGGCGACATGTTGCGGCCCATAGGCCGCGACATTGCGTTTGGGCCGCACGGGCTCGGGCAGCAGGCCTTCGCGGATGTAGAAACGGATGGTCTCGCGACCGATGCCCGTCTCCTGCTCCAGTTCCTTCATCTTCATCAGTAAATTCGCATCCTCGCCAGACGGAGAGCCGCCATTCTAGCAAATCTCGGGGCGGGATTGGGCCCGATAGGCCTTGAGAAAAACGCGCACCGCTCCGTCGACGATGTAGGCGACACGCTGCGGCGTCGCGGTTTCGACGACGCTCATACGCCGCTTCAGCATGAGGTCCGCGAGGCAGAGGCCGATGAACTGTTCGGCGGCGAGCGTCGGGTCGTCGATATCGAGTTCGCCCGCCTCGATTCTGCGGCGCAGGTAGGCGGTAAGACGAGCGATCCCGTTTTTAGGGCCTGCGTTGTAGAACGCACGGCCAAGTTCGGGAAACTTCGCCGATTCCGCGATGATCAGGCGCTCGATCGCGTGG
>CAISYL010000154.1 GCA_903889655.1 uncultured Alphaproteobacteria bacterium
GGCCATGTCGACATCCTCGTCAACAATGCGGGGCTCGGAGGTTCCGCACGTATCGTCGACATGACGGACGATCAATGGAATGTCGTTCTGGATGTGACGCTGACAGGCACCTTCCGCATGCTGCGCGCGATGCTGCCGCACATGACGGAGCGCAAGGCGGGTGTGATCGTGAATAACGCCTCGGTCCTCGGCTGGCGCGCGCAGACGCTGCAATCGCATTATGCGGCGGCGAAGGCAGGCGTCATGGCGCTGACGCGTTGCGCCGCCATGGAAGCGGCGGAGCATGGTGTGCGGATTAACGCCGTTTCGCCATCGCTCGCGATGCATGAATTCCTGAACAGGGTTACCTCGGACGATCTCCTGGAACAGCTCGTAGCGCGCGAGGCCTTCGGCCGCGCAGCCGAGACATGGGAAGTCGCCAATGTTATCGTTTTCCTCGCCAGCGAGTATTCGAGCTACATGACCGGCGAGGTCGTAGCGGTCAGTAGCCAGCGTGCATAACAGCAATTAGGGAGCATCAAGATGGGTGATATCAGTGCGTTGACGGACGAAGTCCGTTCCAAGGTCGGCGCCAATTCCGGCATCGGCGCGACGGTGAAGTTCAATCTCGGCAGCGACGGCGTGATCTACGTCGATGGCAAGTCGACGCCGAACAGCGTCTCGAACGAAGACAAGCCGGCCGACTGCACGATCAAAGTCAGCAAAGAGGATTACGAGAACCTCAATGCCGGCAAGCTCGATCCGACGACGGCCTTCATGCAGGGCAAGATCAAGGTCGAAGGCAACATGGCGGTCGCCATGAAGCTGCAGCCGATCTTCGGCCGCTGAGACCGGATTTCACGTCCGTGCTGACGGGCCGGGTTGCATCGCCTTCATGCACCCGGCCCCTTAGCCTTCCCGCGCCTGTCCGTTTGGACGAGGCGGTCTCGTGTGCATCCACGTCAATCTGTCTCTCAAGCAAAAGAGACTTGAGGGAAGCGCCATGACGCCGTGGGACGGTGTCCATGAATTCGTGCATGTCGTGGATATCGGCAGTTTCACGCGTGCTGCCGAAGTTCTCGGTGTGTCGAAATCCTTCATCAGCAAGCAGGTCACCGATCTCGAAAACCGCCTCGGCGTCCGGCTCCTGCAACGAACCACCCGCCAGGTGTCGCTGACGCCCGAGGGCGATGTCTTCTACCAGCATTGCAAGGAGATGATCGCCGTTTACGAGCGCGCCCGCGCGCAAGTCGGCGAAATGCAGGAAAAGCCGACCGGCGTACTCCGTATCGCGCTCAACAACGCCTACGGCGTCGAGTTCATGGCAACGGCGGTTGCCGAGTTCGCCCGTATCTACGATAAACTGGTAGTCGAGGTGTCGACATCGCTGCACGATGCCGATCTCGTCGGCGACAGCTATGACGTCACCATCCGCTATGGCGCGCTCGAGGATTCGAGCCTCTTTGCACGGCCGATCGGGCATCAATCCTTTTGCCTCTGCGCGACACCCGATTATTTCGAAGCGCATGGGATGCCCCGCAATCTGGCCGACCTCAAAGAGCATAATTGCCTGACGGGGCAATCCGGCTACTGGCAATTCAATTCGGGCGCCGGCACGGTCAAGACCCGCGTGCAGGGCACCTGGAAGTGCGACGACGGCATGGCGATCCTCGCGGCTGCGCGGTCGGGGCTCGGCCTCGCGCAATTGCCCGTCGTGTTCATCCGCAAGGAGTTGCAGACGGGCCAGCTCGTCGGCGTGGAAGGCGACTGGAGCTATTACGACCGCGACGTCTGGGCCGTCTATGGCCACAAGCAGAACCTGTCGCTCAAGGTTCAGCTCTTCCTCGAGTTCCTGACGACGCGTTTTGAGCGGGCGCATCAGCGGCCGAAGCGGTTTCACCTGCCGCCGGACTGGAAGAACATGGATTGAAGAAGCGTCTCAACGAACGAACTCCGGGATGACGAGGGGAGGGACAATCGTCATCCCGGACGCAGACCAGTGTGAGGCGCGGTCTACTCTGAGTGTCGAAGCTCGAATTCGTCGATCAGGCGTCAGCCGGCTCTTTTTCTTCCGTGGCGTCCCAGAGCTGGTTGGCCTTCGTCAGGTCCATCACGACCTCGAAGCGATCGACCATGTCGGGCTGGATATCCTTCACATCCACATAGAACTGCTCGTACCAGCGGCGAAGCTGATAGATCGGCCCGTCGCCCTCGCAGAGCAGCGGGTTGTCGATGCGCCTCTTGTGTTTCCAGATATGCACATCCTGGAAGAAGCCGTCGCGATTGCCCTTGGCATAGAGCTGGGCGATCTGGTCGTTCGCGTCCTGCGGCAGGCCTTCGATCTTCTTGACCATCAATCCGACATGCAGATGAAAGCTGTTGTGGTCGATCGGCACATGGCAGTTGATGAGGTAGGCCTGAACCTCCATACCGCTGACGAGGCTCTTCAGGTAATCGATCATGTAGGACGGTCCGTAGTAACAGGCATCCGAATAGAGCTCGTCGATCTCGACTTTCATACCGCCGAACTCGGCCATGTTGCTGCCGTCTGCGGCGGGGCGCGGTTTGCCCGTCATGATCTGGCGCGCGGTGTGGCCGTCGAAGGTGTTCTTGAAGGACTTCGCCCGGGCGCCATGCACGTAGTAGAAATGCGCCATATCGGAAACATTGTCGATCAGCTCGCGTGCATTGGTCTCGATGCGAACCGTCTCCCAGATCCAGTCGCTCCAGTTGCCGTCGAAGACTTCGGGAATGTGCGGGATGCGGACTTTCGGATCGGGCGGATTGCCTTCCGGATCGTTCCAGATGAAGAGCTGCTTGTTCTCTTCCAGCGTCGGCCAGGATTTGATGCGCGCCTTTGGCGGCACACGCGTGCAGTAGGGGATTTCCTTGCACTTGCCGTCGCCGCCCCAGCGCCAGCCGTGGAAGGGGCAGGCTACCGTGTCGCCCTCGATGGTTCCCTCGCCGAGATCGGCTCCCATATGGGGGCAATAGCCGTCGATCACATGGAGTTCGCCGGCCTGGTCCTGGAAGATGACCACGCGCGAGCCGAAGACGTCCATCGAATGGGGCTTGCCGTCCCTGAAGGGCTCGGCGAGCCCCAGGCAATGCCAGCCGCGTGCATAGCGCGGCGGCGGGTTTGTCGCTTCGATGATTCTGACTTCGCTTTCGTGCAGGCCCATTGTTCCTCCTCCAGCCGCGTCGCGTAACGTTTCCTCCGGGGCGAGCCCGTTCCGCCCGCGCCCGGCTGGCGACGGACACCGGCTTCGTCCCCCTGCTCAGCGGTAATTTAAAGCGTAAGTAATGCTCCGAATACCCTCATACCCTATATGGACTAGCCGCATGGCCTAGACGCTGACCGCCTTGGCGACGGGCGCTTCGGCTTCCAGCGGAATCTCGAAAAGTGGCGGTCCGAAAATGCCGCGGAAGGAGCCGGGCTCGCCGCCGTCGACGTCCTTGATCCCATAATGGCGGGCGAGTTCGGCGGTGTAAAAGGTGCCGCCGGACAGACGCATCAGATCGGGATCGTGATAGAGCGCGTCGATGAGCCGCCCGCCGAAGCGCGGCGTCTCCGCATTTTTCTCGCCGCCCAGATGTTCGAACATGGCCGGGAAGCCACGCAGGCCGAGCAGCGTGCGCTCGGTCTTGACGAGGCCGTGCCAGAAGGAGATCGCCGCAACATTATGTGAGCGAAGATCATGCGCCATGTCGTGGGCGAGCTTGTCCTGGCCAGTCTTGCTGAGACCATAGGGAAGGGTATGCAGATAGGCGCGCGAACCGCAGGACGAGGTGTTGACGATCAGCCCCTTGCCCGCCGCGATCATCATCGGCGCGGCATACCAGCTCGCCACATAGCTCGAGCGCAGGCCGACATCGATCATCTTCTCCCACATGTCGAGCGGGCGCTCCCAGAAGCCGGCGGGAAAGGCCGCGTCGTCCGGCATGCCGAAGGCGTTGTTGACGAGAATGTCGAGGCGGCCTTGTTCGGCTTCGATCTGCTTGAAGAGCGCTTCGGTCTGGGCATCGTCTGCGTGATCGCATGTGACGGGAATACCTTTGCCGCCGAGGCTGTCGATTTCCGCCGCCGTCTCGTCGAGCGTACCGGCCCAGTAACCGGTCGGCGCTGTCTTGCTCCGCCCGGTGATGTAGACCGTGTAGCCGGCCGCACCGAGTTCCAGCGCGATGCCCTGGCCGAGCCCCCGGCTTGCGCCTGTTACGACTGCAACGCCTCTGGTTCCCATGGCTTTTCCTCCCTGCCGGATGGTCCTCGAAAGAATAGTCCGCCTCGCCTTCCATATGCCACATCGTCCATTCCAACTAGGCGCGAGCGATAAATTTGGCGCAAGGTGAGAGCCCCTCGGGAGGAGGACATCATGGACGCAATGAACAGGACCGATGTTGCGGAACTGGAGCGCCGGCTCCAGCGATTGGAGGATGTCGAGGAAATCCGGCGGCTGAAATACCGCTATCTGCGCGCCTGCGACCGCAAGCAGCCGGACGTGGTTCGCGATTGTTTCATTCCGGATGGCGCCTATATCGACGCCGCCAACATGGGCGTGCATGAAGGGCGAGACAGTTTCGTCAGCATCTTCACCGAAATCGGTTGCCGCGACGACGTGATCGACATGCATCACGGACAGAACGGCGTGATCGACATTCTCGGCGAGAACGAAGCCCATGCGAGCTGGGACCTCTTTTTCCATACGACGCATCTTGCCACGCGCATGACGGTGCAGGTCGCTGGATATTACGAGGACGATTACGTTCGCCGCGACGGACGTTGGTGGATCTCGAAGTCGGTCTTCCGCGTGGCCTCGACCTTCATGCTGGAAGTCAAGGAAGACGGCGAGCTCAAGAACCTGCTGCTCGGGCGCTGAGCATTTCTGACAATAACTCAGTTCTCCGCGAGAGGCGGCGGGCCGTTCTATAGTCCACTCCGACGATGTGAACGGGGCGGGCTCCGGGGAGACTCGCTCACAATTCCGCAAAGGGAGGCTCGCGCGTCGCCGCGATGCAAACGGAATGACCGGAACGAAAAACGTGAACGGATCATACGACGTGCTCGTGGTGGGTGCCGGCGCCGGCGGCCTCGTCGCGGCCAACCGCGCGCATGATCTGGGTCTGCGCGTTCTGCTCGTCGAGAAG
This sequence comes from uncultured Alphaproteobacteria bacterium, assembly GCA_903889655.1. Classification (GTDB taxonomy): domain Bacteria; phylum Pseudomonadota; class Alphaproteobacteria; order Parvibaculales; family Parvibaculaceae; genus Parvibaculum. The sequence goes on from CAISYL010000154.1 coordinate 5,125, forward strand.
AGCGATCGCTTCGGCGGGACTTCGGCGGTGTCGGGCGGCGCCATCTGGGTACCGAATAATCCCGACAATGCGGCGCGCGACAGCAAGGAAGAGGCGCTCACCTATCTCAAGGCCTGCACCAAGGGCGAGGTCGCCGAGGACAGGCTGATGGCCTATATCGACAACGCGCCGGACGTCGTGCGCTACATGGCGGAGAAGGTCGGCCAACGCTTCATCTCGGTGCCCGAATATCCGGACTATTATCCGACGCTGCCGGGGGCGAAGGCCGGCGGCCGCACCATGGATCCGGCGCCTGTCGATGGATCGAAACTCGGGGAGATCTTCTTTCAGCTTCGCGAGCCCTATTCGCTGATGAAGATGATGGGGCGCGTGTCGATGACGGTGTCCGAAGCGCGCGCCTTCACGTCGAAAAAGCCGGGCTGGCAGACGATGCTGCTGAAGGTGCTGCTCGGTTACTGGCTCGATTTCAGCTGGCGTCTCAAGACGAGGCGCGACCGCCGCCTCACCATGGGCAATGCGACGACGGGCGGCCTTCTGAAAGGTCTCGTCGAGCGCAACGTCGAGATGCTGCGCAACACGCAGCTCGTGCGTCTCGTCGAGGAAGGCGGACGGGTGACCGGTGCGGTACTTTCGCAGGACGGGCACGAATATGCCGTCGATGTGCGCAAGGGCGTGATCCTCGCGGCCGGCGGCTTCGAACGCAATCAGGTGATGCGCGAGCAATATCTACCGCAGCCGACCGAACAGAAGTGGAGCATCACGCCGATGGTCAACAACACCGGCGATGCGATCCGCGCCGGGATCGAGATCGGGGCGGCGGTGGAGTTCATGCATTACGCCTGGTGGACGCCGTCGATGCGTCTGCCGTCGAAGGATACGCCGAATACCGAAACGCGGGTCGGCCTCTTCATGGAGCGCGCCTTTCCGGGGAGCGTCTGCGTCAACCGGCTCGGGCGGCGCTTCGCCAACGAGGCGATGTCCTATAACGACTTCGGCTATGCGATGATCGCCGACAATGAGAAGACGGGCGCCAACGCACCGTGCTGGCTCGTCTTCGATGCGACGTTCCGGCGGAAATATATCTGCGGCGGATTGCTGCCGGGTGCGGTTGCGCCGGACAGTTCGCTGCCGCCCGAATGGGTCGACAACGTCTTTTACCGGGCGGACACGGTCGAGGCGCTGGCCGGCAAGATCGGTGTCGACAAGGCAGCGCTCGCCGAGACGGTACAACGCATGAACAGCTATGCGGCGACCGGCATCGATCCGGAATTCAGCCGCGGCGGCAATGTCTATGACCGTTATTTCGGCGACAATGCGGTGAAGCCAAATCCATGCCTCGGGCCGATCGAGAAGGCGCCCTTCTATGCGGTGCGCGTCGATCTCGGCGATATCGGCACCAAGGGCGGGCTCAAGGTCGACGCGAAGGCGCGCGTCCTGAGCGAGCGTGGCGAGGTCATTCGCGGGCTTTACGCGGTTGGCAATTGCTCGGCGGCGGTCACGGCGGATTCCTATCCGGGCGCGGGGGCGACACTCGGGCCGGCCATGACCTTCGGCTATATCGCGGCGAACGATATCGCTAGCTCAATGAGCAACCGCACGGTGGAGGAACTTGCAGCCACGGGCACGACGCCCGGCTTCCGTTCGGTGGCGACAGGTGATTGATCCGGATTCCATATTAGGCGATGCGCCTTTCGGAACGACGCCGGTTGCAAAACCGCTGGTCGTCGCCGATCCGGCCGCGACGACATGGGACAGGGAGACCGATCTCCTCGTCATCGGCTGCGGCGCGGCGGGCGCTTCCGCCGCACTTGAAGGCGCGGAACAGGGGCTCGACGTCATTATCGCCGACCGGTTCCAGGGCGGCGGTGCGAGCGCGCTGAGCGGCGGCATCGTCTATACCGGCGGCGGCAGCAAATACCAGCATCAGGCGGGATATAGCGACAGCGTCGACGCGATGTACGACTATCTGCGCCATGAGGTCGAGGATGCGGTTTCGCCGGCGACGCTCAGGCGCTTCTGCGAAGACAGTCTCACGCAGCTTGCCTGGCTGGAAAGCCACGGTGTCGAATTCGATGGCACGCCGTCGCCGCACAAGACCTCCTACCCGCAGCGTCCGCATTTCCTCTATTACTCCGGCAACGAGGCCGTCGCCGCCTACGCAGGCAAGGAGCCGCCGGCGCCGCGCGGTCATCGCGTGAAGGGTGGGCCATTCTCGGGCCTGCAACTCATGAACGGCTTGAAGGCGTCGCTGCGGCGCATGAAGGGCGTGACCTTTCTTACCCAGGCGGCGGCGCGGCGGCTCATCGTGACGAGCGCGGGCGAGGTCGTCGGCGCGGAAATCTGGCAGGTCCCAGCGGGCCCGGCCGCGATGCTGCACCGGGTCTTCGAGAATCTCGGCAAGCAGATGTTCCTGCAGACGACGGGGATCGGCAGGCCTCTCCTTCGCTGGCTTTCGAGGATCGAGGCGCGGCGCGCACGGCCGATGCGGGTGCGGGCGCGCAAGGGCGTCGTTCTCGCGGCGGGCGGCTTCATCAAGAACTGGGCGCTGGTGCATCGCCTCGCGCCGAAATATGAGGGCGGATTTCCACTCGGGAGCGCCGGCTGCGACGGGAGCGGTCTTCGTCTCGGTCTTTCGGTGGGCGCGGCGACCGCGCGGCTCGGCACGATCTCGGCCTGGCGTTTCATCGATCCGCCGCTCGGCTGGGTGAAGGGCATCGTCGTCGACAAGACGGGAAAGCGCCTCACCAACGAAGAACAATATGGCGCGCGGATCGGCGATGCGATCATGGAGCGGGCGCAGGGCGGCGCGTGGCTCATCATCGACCAGGCGGTTCACGACGAGGCGCAGGCCGAACTGCGCAACGACGAAATCTGGGCATTCCAGAAATTTCCGGCGAAGCTGATGATGAGGTTCGCTGCGGCGAAGGCGAAGAGTGTCGAGGGGCTCGCCACCGCACTTGGCTTGCCCGCCGGCGCGCTCGTCGAAACGGTCGCCGCCTATAATGACGCGGCGCGCGGACGGATACCCGATGCGTTCGGCAAGTCGCAAGGGATGATGTCGCCGCTCGCGACGCCGCCTTTCATGGCCATCGATATTTCCTGTCGGAAC
>CAISYL010000155.1 GCA_903889655.1 uncultured Alphaproteobacteria bacterium
GGTCGGGGGCCTATTCGGGAGCCGCGCCGGCCGCTTCACTACAGTCCGTGGCCTCGACAGCACAGCGGATGCGGCGCTCCCTTCGGGGGGCGCCGTTTTCTTTTGGGGCCGGTCGAGGGGCGGCTTATCCGCCGCGCGCGACAAAGAATGGATTATCCAGGCCGCGCTCGGTCTTGCCGTAGAGAAGCGGCGCACCATCGAGTTGCGTGACGCTGCCGCCGGCCGACGCCAGCACCGCATGGCCCGCAGCTGTGTCCCACTCCATCGTGCGTCCGTGGCGTGGATAAAGGTCAGCCTCTCCCGCCGCGATCAGGCCGAACTTGAGCGACGACCCGACGACCAGAAATTCCTTCACGCGATAAAGATTGAGATATTCGTCCGTCTTGTGATCGCGATGCGTACGGCTGACGGCGACGATGAGCCCGTCCGCGGCGGGCTTGCGTACGGCGATATGGCGGGGAGGGGAGGAACCCACAATGGCATCGTTCGTATACGGAGAGACTGTTTGCTCGTAGGCCTCTCCGGGGCCATATCCGTAGAAGAGCCGCTCCCTGGCCGGTGCATAGACGACGCCCGCGACAGGGGTGCGGTTCTCGATCAGAGCTATGTTGACCGTGAATTCGCCGTTCTTGCGCAGGAATTCCTTGGTGCCGTCGAGCGGATCGACGAGGAAAAAACGCCGCCCGATTTCGGGGATGTGCCCGGCCGCTGCCTGTTCCTCGGAAACGGCGGGAATATCGGGCGCGATACGATGAAGCCCGTCGAGAATGATGTGCTCGGCATCGTGATCGGCCGCGGTGACGGGGCTGTCGTCTTCCTTGCGCGCCGCTTCGAGGCCACTTTCGTAATGCGACATGATCATCGCACCCGCTTCGACCGAAAGACGCCTGAGCTCTGCCGTCAGCGCCGCGAGATCCGATACCTGGCTCATCGTCATTCCTCGATTATGGGGTCCGCGAGAACAGCACCGGCCTCGGGGCGGGGTCAAGCGCGGCCAGGAATGCGTCGGGGCTGGCATCCGGCGCGGGGCGATGCTATCAGCTTTACACGGCTGACATGAGTGGGCGACATGAGGGCGGGGCGATGGGCATGAGCGAGACAGGCGAGATTTCGGCGCTGGAGCTGTCGGCACTTCTCTGCAGTCGCGTCTGTCACGACGTCATCAGCCCGGTCGGCGCCATCACCAACGGGCTCGAGGTGCTGGCCGACGACGACGATGCCGAAATGCGTACGCACGCGATGGAGCTCATTACCAAGAGCGCTGCGCAGGCCTCCGCAAAGCTCCAGTTCGCGCGTCTCGCCTTCGGCGCTGCCGGCTCGGCCGGCGCCGAACTCGACCTCGGCGATGCGAAAGCGGTGGCCGAGGGCCTGATGAAAAGCGAGAAGGCGACGCTCATCTGGGACGCGCCGCACGCGACCATCGGCAAGGACTATGTGAAACTGCTGCTCAACATGCTGCTGATCGGCATCGCCTCGATCCCGCGGGGAGGCGAGATCGCCGTCCATGTCGGCAGCGATCTGACGAAGCCGCATCTGACCGTCAGCACCAGGGGCCAGGCGGCGCGCGTGCCCGACGAGACGGCGAAATTTCTCGGCGGACGCGATCCCGAACATTTTCTCGACGCGCGGGCGGCCCAGCCTTACTTCACGGGCCTTGTCGCGCGTTCGCTCGGTCTCGCGATCGAAGCCCGAATGGAAGGCGAGGGCTTCATCATCGAGGCGAAGGCCGCGGCATAATCTTTATCCGCTCCTCATAAGGAAAAAGGGCGCCTCCTGAGAGACGCCCTTCCCCGTTTCATGCGCGCGGATGCTGGATCAGGCCGAGGCCTGGACCGGCATGGCTCCCTCTGCGGGATCGCGCAGCACATAGCCCCGTCCCCACACGGTTTCGATGTAATGGTCGCCGCCCGTGGACGCCGCGAGCTTCTTGCGGAGCTTGCAGATGAACACGTCGATGATCTTGAGTTCAGGCTCGTCCATTCCGCCGTAGAGATGATTGAGGAACATCTCCTTGGTGAGCGTCGTACCCTTGCGGAGCGAAAGCAGCTCCAGCATCTGGTATTCCTTGCCCGTGAGATGGACGCGGGCTCCGTCGACTTCGACCGTCTTGGTGTCGAGGTTGACCGTGAGCTTGCCGGTATTGATGACGGATTGGGAGTGACCCTTCGAACGGCGCACCACCGCATGGATGCGGGCGACGAGTTCGTCCTTATGGAAGGGTTTGGTCATGTAGTCGTCGGCACCAAAGCCGAGACCGCGAACCTTGTTCTCGATACCGGCAAGACCGGAGAGGATCA
>CAISYL010000156.1 GCA_903889655.1 uncultured Alphaproteobacteria bacterium
GACCGAGGAGTGGAACGCCTACCACCTCTCGATCAGCCAGTGGGAAGTCGAGCGCTACAGCCACATGTTCTGAGGTGTGAGTATGGGGATCTGAGATGGCCGATATCGAACAAGGCCGTTCCGAAAACCGTCCCGTCAGCCGGATCAGCATTTCCTTGCCCGAGGAATTGCTGACCGAGCTCGACGAGATGGTAGCGGCACGCGGCTTCGCCAGCCGCTCGCAGGCGATCAACGACATGCTGCATCAATCTCTGGTGGAGCATAAGCGCGAACGCGGCGACGATGTCATGGTCGGCATCATCACGCTTTTCTACGACAATTCGGTCAGCGGGTTGCAGAAGCATCTCGCCGATCTGCAGTTCCAGTATATCGACGAGGTGATTTCGTCCCTCCACGTCCACTTGATCCACAATCAGACGATGGAAGTCATTCTCGTGCAGGGACCGGCGAAGAAACTTCAGGCGATTGCCGACGAGATGATCACGAAGCGTGGCGTTATTTCCGGCAAGATGCAGCTGGTCGCCGCCGTCATCCCGCCGATCCATCCCTTCACGAAGGGCCGTTGATCAGGCGATCGGTTGGTCGGGAAACGCGAGTTCGTGGCGCGCGCGCCATTCGGGTTTCACGTAATTGATGATGATCGATTTGCGCACGCCGCTATAGCTGCGCTTGGCGACGCCGTGCCATGTGTCGTCGGCGGGAATGAAAATCACGCCCTTGTCGAAGCCGCCCGGCGCGGAACCGAGATGGCGCTTGGATGCATCGTAGATATCGGTGCCCCAGCCTTCCGCATCCGGCGTCTCGGACAGATAGACGAGCATCGTGAAGAGCTTCACGCCGATATCGGTATGCGGCTCCAGCCAGAAGCCGTCGCGATCCTGGCAATATTCGATGCGCAGCGAACTGCCGGCGAGCGATATGCCCGTCACCCGTTCGAGGTGACGCACGGTCTGTTCCGACTGGAAGGCTGAAGCGACCGCGTCGCAGACCGGAAAGCGCACCCGATTTTCGGCCGAAAAGAAATTGCGCGTCGAGTTGTGCGTCTCGCGCTTGCCGAGTGTGTCGCCGATCTCCGGCGGCGCCAGCGGCAGCGCCGGAATGGCATGCGCGACATCGTCCGGCAACGCGTCCGTGAGAAGCCAGTGACGGAAGGGTGTCGTCTTGAGCGCGGCGCGATCGAGACAATCCGAGAAACCGCGGATGACATCGCCTACACCGCTCGCGAGCGAGGCGCTTGACGGCAGCGTGTGCGGAGCCGTGTCGGTCATCTCAGTCCCGTTCCTTCCTGCTGACGTGGAAGCTGCGCCTCCGGAATCCGGCCGACGCCGAAGAGCCGCTTGAATTTCTTCATGCGGCCGGACAGCCGGTGCCGCGCCCGTTCGCGCATCAGCACCTCCTCGTCGCGGCAGTAATTGAGCATCACGTAGCGGCGCGGCCCGACGAAAGGTTCGTGCCCATGCCACGAATTCGGCTGCACCTTGAAGGCAAAGAGCGTTCCGCCTTCGGGCGACACCTCGGCCGCGTAATCCTCGATGTCGTTCGGCCCGCGCAGTACGCGCAGACGTCCGCCTTTCGGCGCCCAGGGCTCGTTCAGATAGAGCAGCAGCGTGGCGAGCTTGAACTTCGAGTCCGAATGGATTTGCCCGTCCTGCGCCTGGCAGCAGCTTCGCAGTGTGATGAGGGAAGGGCGGCCCGTGAGGTCGATGTCGAGCTTCTCCGAGACGATCGCGCGCAGCGCTGGACTGTCGAGCTCGGCAAGCAGCTTCGCGAAAACGGGTCCGTAATGCGTGGCTTCCGGCAGAAACAAACCCGCCATGTCGAGTTCGGGAAAGTCGCGGATCACTTTTTTCAGATTGTCCGCGCCGATGAAATGCGGCACGACGAAATGCGGATAGGGCTCGTGCTCGACGGTTGCACCTTCCACGGCCTCGTACTGGATCATCGCTGTCATCCTCTCCCGCCCCTTCGCGCCGGGTATGCCCCCAATCTCGGCGGATGCTAGATTTCGTCCTCCACAGGGGCCATGTGTCACGTTGTCAGAAGATGAGCGCCACGACGTCGCATGGGCGCAGGGTCATTGAGACAATCCGTCGCAATGAAAAAGGCCGGCCCCGTGGGAGCCGGCCCTGCCGAAATGCAAAGACGCCCGTTCAGGCGGCTTTGATCGCATTTTCCGGATTGGCGAAATTCTGCTCGGCGAATTTCCAGTTCACCACCTTGTCGAGGAAGGTCGCGAGGTAGTCCGGCCGGCGATTCTGGAAATCGAGATAATAGGCATGCTCCCAGACATCCGATGTGAGCAGCGGCACTTCGCCATGCGTCAGCGGATTGTCGGCGTTCGCCGTCGCGAGAATCTTGAGCTTGCCGCCCGCAAGCGTCAGCCAGACCCAGCCGGAGCCGAACTGGCCGGCGCCCGCCGCCTTGAAGGCTTCGGCGAATTTTTCGTAGCTGCCGAAATCGGCCTTGATCTTCTCGGCGAGTTTGCCGGTCGGCTCGCCGCCGCCATTCGGCGCCATGGAATGCCAATAGAAAGTGTGGTTCCAGGCCTGGGCGGCATTGTTGAAGATCTTCTTGTGCTCGGGGTTCTTCGCCGAACGCGTGATGATCTCCTCGAGCGGCAGCTTTTCGTATTCGGTGCCCTCGATCAGCTTGTTGCCGGTATCGACATAGGTCTTGTGATGCTTGTCGTGGTGGAAGCTCAGCGTGTCGGCGGAGATATGCGGCGCGAGTGCGTCCTTGGCATAAGGGAGGGGGGGCAGCTCGATCATGGCTTGACCTCTTCGGTTTGAGCGGGGGTTCCTGTCTTCTGAAACAGGCGCCGGACTATGGGGTTCCTCCTCCCCCTTCCTTAATCGGCATTGTGGCTCCGAAATCAACCCCCGAAGGAAAATTCTCCAGCGAATATAAGCATTTGGCGGCATGGAAGAGCGTGCCCGGGCGCCATTCGCGAGGCGCTTGCAACCTCATTCACTAATCCCCACATTGAGTACAAGCGGCGCCGCTTGCGGGCCGCGAAGGGTCCGGAGGGTCCGGACCTGAAATAACCGGGTCGCTTGCGAAAGGGCTTTGGGATGACGCGCATGGTGCAGTTCAACAGCCCGTTCCTGCTCGGCTTCGACGAGATGGAACAGTTGCTCGAGCGGGTCGCTAAAGTCTCGGATGGCTATCCTCCCTACAATGTGGAGGAAGCGGTCCGGAGCGAAGACGGAATGCCGAAGCGGGTGCTGCGCATTACGCTGGCGGTGGCCGGATTTGCCCGCGATGAACTCTCTGTCACCGTCGAGGACAACCAACTCGTCATTCGCGGTCGCAGGCGCGAGGAAGAAGGCCGCGTCTATCTCCATCGCGGCATTGCCGCGCGGCAGTTCCAGCGGGCCTTCGTTCTGGCGGACGGCATCGATGTCGGCGAGGCGAGACTTGATAACGGCCTCCTCTCGATCGATCTCATAAGACCGGAGCCGTCGAAATTGGTGCGCAAGATCGAGATCGAGGGTGGCGAGTAATCCCGATCCCGAAACGGCCAGTATCTGTTGCCTCGCCAGTACCCGTTGCCTCCGATGAGGGACGGTGTGAAAGGAGCGTAAGATGCAGAACGACAACGAAACATTTGAAGCGGAAACCCCGAGCGGATGGGGCACGCAGGATCTGCGCCATCTGACGCCGGAGCTTTTCGCGAAGATCGGCATGCCGAACATCGTCTATGTCCGCGAAGTGCTCGCGGGTGAACTCGCGAGCGAGCTTGGCTCCGAGATTGATGTTCCCGCCGACACGAGGCTCTACGCCGTCCACGCCGCGAATGGCGACCGCATGGCCGTGCTGGACGATCGCGACGCCGCCTTTGCCGGCGCCCGCCAGTACGATCTGGAGCCCCTGAGCGTACATTGAGCGCGAGCATCGAACGCATCGTGCCGGGCGCGCTGCCCCCGAAATGACGAAAGCCCCGCTGGCATCAGCGGGGCTTTTTGTTTTCTCGAACGGAAAAGCCGTCAGGCCGCGTTGGTCACGGGCTCGGTGAGGATCGCAAAGAGTGCCGCCGGATCGTCGCTCGCGCGCAGCTTTTCGACGACGGCAGCATTGCGCAGCAGGCGCGAAATGCGTGCCAGTGCTTTCAGGTGGTCCGCACCCGCCGTTTCCGGCGCAAGCAGCAGGAAGACCAGATCGACGGGCTGGTCGTCGACGGACTCGAAATCGATCGGCGTATCGAGCCGCGCGAAAAGCCCGTAGAGCTTCGTCAGCTGTGCAAGCTTGCCGTGCGGAATGGCGATGCCCTGGCCGACGCCGGTCGAGCCGAGGCGTTCGCGCTCCAGCAGCGTTTCGAAGACCGCCCGTTCCGACACGCCCGTGAGCGCAGCGGCGCGTGCGGAAAGTTCCTGCAACGCCTGCTTTTTGCTGGTGACCTTGAGGTGCGCGATCACGCCCTCGGGCGACACCAGATCTTCAAGCTCCATGGTCCGGGTCCTGCTTTGCGGTTGTGCCCCACCCAGGCCCGCCACGCGGGCGACGGACGGGCCGGGCATTCCCGACTGTGTACTCATGCCTTCTGCGGATCGCGACCAGCGTCGATCCAGCCGATATGTCCATCCTCGCGGCGATAGACGACGTTCAATCCGCCATTGGCGCCATTGCGAAAGACGACGAATTTCGCGTCGATCAGGTCCATCTGCATCACCGCATCGCCGACGCTGAGATGCGGGATCGAGGTCGTGCCCTCGGCGATGATGACAGGCTGCCCGTCGACCGGCGCCTCTTCATGCTCGTCGCCCGCTTCGATGATGAAGGAAGGAACGGATTCGGCCGGCAGCGCCGGTTTGTGATTGCTGTGGCTCTTCAGCCGGCTCTTGTAGCGGCGGAGCCGCTTGTCGAGCTTTTCCATCGCCCCGTCGAAGGCGGCATAGGGGTCGGTGGCGCGGCCCTGCACCGTGATGTGCATGCCGGAATTCAGATGCACCGAGCAGTCGGCGCGCAGCTCGTGGCCTTCCTTCGTGAAGACGACGGCGCCATTGATCGGTTTGTCGAAGTATTTTCCGACGCTCTGGTCGAGGCGTTCGGTGACATGGGTACGGAGCGCATCTCCAACGTCGAGATGATGACCGCTGACCTGAACTTGCATGAGAGACCTTTCCGGGTCACGTCGCGCTGACAATCGGGTGACTTACCTAACTTCGGCCTGGCGTACCATCTCTTCCCTCGGTGCGCCCGCCATCTCTCATGGCGGCCTCGGCTCTGTCGTCCCCCGTTTCCGCCCGCTCCCCGGCTGACCCGGGGGGGCGTTGAGCGCGTGGCAACCTAGTGGCACGGTCCGGGGGTGTCAACTGGCTCCTTCAAGGAGGGAAAATCCCTTTCAATTCATGAGTATAAGGCCTATCGGGGCCACTTTGGAAGCGCCCTTGTCGGCCTCAGGCATAGGCTCTCTTGTCCCTTCGGCGCTGCACCGAAGAGGGAATATTCATGGCTTCCCGATACTTGGCGACCGTGCGCCGGGCGATATCGATTCCCGACCGTTTCAGGATGTCGACGATGTTGTCGTCGGAAAGCACGGCATCTGGCAGCTCCGCCTCGATCAGATCCCGGATGCGATGCCGCACGGCTTCGGCCGAATGCGCTTCGCCGCCTTCGCTCGAGGCGATGGACGAGGTGAAGAAATACTTCATCTCAAAGATGCCGCGCGGCGTCGCGATGTATTTATTGGCGGTGACGCGGGAGACCGTCGATTCATGCATCGAGATCGCATCGGCGACCGTCTTGAGATTGAGTGGCCGGAGATGCTGGATGCCGTGAACGAGGAAAGCGTCCTGCTGGCGCACGATCTCGGAGGCGACCTTCAGGATCGTTCGCGCGCGCTGGTCGAGGCTCTTCACCAGCCAGTTCGCCGTGTTGAGGCATTCCGACAGATAGGCCTTCGCCTTCGGGTCGGCGGAGAACTTGCTCACCTCGGCATAATATTGCTGATTCACGAGGACGCGCGGCAGCGTCTCGGAATTGAGTTCGATCGCCCAGCTTCCATCCGCGCGCTGGCGCACAAAGACGTCGGGTATGACCGGCACCACGGGCTCGCCGCCGAAGGCGAGGCCGGGCTTCGGATTGCAGCCGCGAATATCTTCCACCATGCTCGCGATATCCTCGCGATCGGCGCCGCAGAGCTTCATCAGCAGTTCGAAATCGCGCCGCGCAAAAAGCTCGAGGTGATCGAGGAATATCTGCATCGTCGGATCGAGCCGGTCGCGTTCCCTCAACTGGATCGCGAGGCATTCCTTCAGGCTGCGCGCGCAGATGCCGGCCGGATCGAAGGTCTGCAGGGTCTTGAGCACGCGCTCGACTTCGGCGAGTTCAGCGCCGAGTTTTTCAGCAAGTTCCGAGATATCTGTCGTGATGTAGCCAGCCTCGTTCACCTGGTCGATGAGATAGGCCCCGATCATGCGCTGGCGATCGTCCTTGATTGCCATGTTGAGCTGTTCGGTCAGATGCTCGCCCAGCGTCGTCTCGCGTGTCAGCGTCGCCTCGAGGCTGAACTCGCCGTCGCCGCCCGCGCCGCCGCTGCCGGTCTTGAGGTTCTGCCAATCCGAGCCTTGCGGCCCAGGCGCTTCCGCCGCCGCGTCGTTCGCGGCGTCGCTGCGGCTTTCATCGGCATAGACGTTTTCGTAGCCGGTATCGAGGTCGCCGTCGCGTCCGGGTAGCGGACCGTCATCGGTCAGCGTCAACGCGGTTTCGCTCGACGTCGCCGGCTGGAAATCGTTCTCGGCCTCGCGCGTATCGAGCGTGCGATCCGTCACGTCGGGTTCCGCGGCGCTCGCCTCGAGCAGCGGATTGCGTTCGAGTTCCTGTTCGACGAATTCGGCGAGTTCGAGATTCGACAGTTGCAGCAGCTTGATCGCCTGCTGCAATTGCGGAGTCATCACCAGGGCTTGCCCCTGGCGGAGTTCAAGCCGCGGTGCTAGCGCCATGTCTGATGCGGCCCCATGCCCGATACGCCACTAAAGTGAGAACAGTTCGCCGAGATAGAGACGGCGGACATCCTCGTTGCCTACGATTTCGGAGGGCTCTCCCTCCATGAGTACATGCCCGTCGTGAATGATGACGGCACGGTCGATGAGTTCCAGCGTCTCGCGGACATTGTGGTCCGTGATCAGCACGCCGATGCCCCGATCCTTCAGATGCGCGACGAGGTCGCGGATGTCGCCGATGGCGATCGGATCGATGCCGGCGAAGGGTTCGTCGAGCAGCATGAAGGAAGGCTGCGTCGCGAGCGCGCGCGCGATTTCCACGCGGCGGCGTTCGCCGCCGGACAGCGCGACCGATGGCGTGCGCCGGAGATGCGTGATCGAGAATTCGGCGAGGAGGTCGTCGAGCGCTGCCTCGCGGCGGTCGCGGTCGCTTTCGACCACTTCCAGCACGGCGCGGATATTCTGTTCGACCGTGAGGCCGCGGAAGATCGAGGCTTCCTGGGGCAGATAGCCGATGCCGAGCCGCGCCCTGCGATACATGGGCAGGCTCGTGATGTCGCTGCCGTCGAGCGCGATCGAGCCGTAATCCGGCGCGATGAGCCCGGTGATCATATAGAAAACGGTCGTCTTGCCGGCGCCGTTCGGCCCCAGCAGCCCGACGGCCTCACCCCTGTGAACGTCGAAGCTGACCCCGCGCACGACCGGACGCCGCCGGAAGCTCTTCCCGATCTTCTCGACGGAGAGGCCCGGATTGCTCACGGCAAGGCGCGGACCCTCTCGGGTCATCGTCTCGACGGACGCATTGGCGCGGTTCGACATGGGTGGTCCTCATTCGATCGCCATCATGAGACGGCACTTGGCATTAAAATTGTATGAAATGAGGCCGTTAACCAAGAGACTTTTACTTTTTCTCTTTGGGCGGAGGCTGAAAAAGTGCCTTGACACGGCCGGTTGCGCCATTTTTCGGTGCACCAGCTTGAGCGCTGCCGACGATGCGGCTTTTGCCTGTATTAAGGTCAATAACGAGTTTCGTGCCCCGGATCACATTCTTGCCCTGGCTGAGCACGACCTTGTCGCCCATGTAGATATTGCGGTTGGCGACGACATAGCGCGCCCAGTCGCCGTCGGCAGACTGGTCGTCCTTCGACATGACATGAACATTGCCGGTGGCGAGGATTTCACGGATCTGGGTCTTCTCCCCGCCCGGTTGCGCCGCATTCGCCTTGCCGCCGCTCTTGGCATAGGTCGCCTTGAGCCGATCCGAGCGGAGTTTCATCCCACCCTGCGTCGCGATGACATTGCCGATGAAGGTCGCTTCCTGGCTCTGGTCCTGAACCTCGAGCGAGTCGGATTCGATCTCGATCGGGTCGTCGGGATTGGTTGCAAACCCCGTCAGCGGATCGTGCGGCGCCGTGCTTTCGGCAGCCTGTGCCGGCGTCGCCGCCGAAAAGGCGAGGCCCGCGCCGATCAGAAGGGCGGCGCAGGCGGCTCCCCGAAGCGCGCACCATGCCGTCGACCACCTTGTTGTCATCACGTCTTCCCCTTCCCCTCTTGCCCGTAGATCCGCACCTTCACACGACCCTGAAAATGCAGCGTCCGCTTCGTATTGTCGGCCGTCATGCTGTCCGCGCGCAACGTGCCGAGAGGTCCGTGCCCCTCGACGGGTTCGCTGCTGGCGACCGTACCCTTGCGAAAATCGATCGTCGCCGAGGTGCCGTGAAACTCGTAGCCCGACGAGGCATAGATGTCGATCTTCTGCTTGAGATCGAGCGTCTCCGTCTCGGTGTCGAGAAGCCCCGATGTCGACGACAGCGAGACCCAGTCGGTCTCGTTCTCGAGCTTGAGATCGGCCTGAACGTTGTCGAGCGCGACATGGTTGGGTTTGCCCGGTGCCTGCGTCGCCGTGTCAGCGGTGAGCACATAGGGCCGGCCCGAGGCGTCGAGGCCGGTCACGCGCGGGCTCACCATCCTGAGATCGTTGTTGAGTGTCGCAATTTCACGGAACGTGATGTCGAGCTTGTCGTGACTGTCGAAGACGCCCGAATAGATGAGCACGGTCGTGAAGAGGGCCACCGCTCCCAGCGGCAGGGCGATTTTCATCGTCGACACGAAGCGGCTGTGCCGTGCGACCGGCGAGCGTGCGTTCCGCGGCGCTTCGCGTTGCCCGTCGGCGCCGGCTTCATCCTCGCCGAGCGGCTCGTTCATTCTGTCTTGTTCCGCATGCAGAGGAATCCGGTATCTCCCTGAAGCAGCGCACGAAGCCTGGCGTGTGTCATGATATCGTGTTTGTCATGATATCGTGTCTGGCTGACGACGGCTCGTCGCCTCTGGCGAAGGCTGACGCCGCGTCGCCGGAGCAATTCGATGGTCAGTATGCGCGCAAGCGGCAAGTAGCGTCAACGAAGGACGCCCGCCGGCGGCAAGCCTCAATGCGCGAAAATGTCTTCTTCGTTCCAGCCGGCAAGGTCGAGCGAGGCGCGCACGGGCAGGAAGGCGAAGCATGCCTTGGCGAGTTCGGTACGGCCCTCGCGGGCGAGCATGCCGTCGAGGATCGCCTTCAGCTCGTGCAGATGCGTCACGTCGGATGCGGCATAAGCGAGCTGCGCTTCGGAAATCTTGTCCGCGCCCCAGTCCGAACTCTGCTGCTGCTTGGAAAGGTCGATATTGAGGAGCTCCTTGCAGAGATCCTTGAGGCCGTGCCGGTCGGTATAGGTGCGCACCAGCTTCGAGGCGATCTTGGTGCAGTAGATCGGCGTCGTGACGACACCGAGATAACGCTGCATCACCGCGACGTCGAAACGGGCGAAATGGAAGATCTTGAGGACGCCCTGGTCGGCCATCAGCGCGCGCAGGTTCGGCGCGTTATAGGTGCCGCGATCAAGCTGCACGATATGGGCATTGCCGTCGCCGGCCGAAAGCTGAACCAGGCAGAGCGGATCGCGGTGCGGATTGAGGCCGAGGGTCTCGCTATCCACGGCAACGCTCGAGCCGAAGCTCAGGCCCGCAGGCAGGTCGCCCTTGTGCAGCGTGATCGCCATAGGCGGCTTTATCTCCGATCGGCCCCCTGTGGGGGAAGATTCCGCCCGGAGGAAGCTTGCCGCGTTTGGTAGTCGCGGCAGAAGAAAATGGTGCCCAGGAGAAGACTCGAACTTCCACGCCCTTGCGAGCGCTAGCACCTGAAGCTAGTGCGTCTACCAATTCCGCCACCTGGGCCAACGGGGGGAGACTTAAATTGGGGGCGGGAGCTTGTCAATGGAACCTTGGGCGGGAAGTCGCTTGTTCTCCCCGGCATGGCGGTCGATTATGGCGCCCAACGACAGGGAGTGGCACAGGGAATGAGTATGTTTTTACGGCGCTTGTTCGGGGCGAAACCGGCCGAGACGGCAGCGGTCCCGACGGTCGATGGCGACCGGGAGGTCCTGACCGTGCCGGAGAGGGGCCCCTATAAGCGCAAGGACAGCTATTCCCAGCATGGCGAAGACAGGTTCATCAAGGGTCTTCTGCCCGCCGGCCATCCGAGGTTCATCGTCGATGTCGGCGCCAATGACGGCTATTCCTGGTCCAATTCCTATCTCTTCGGAACGCTGGGCTACAAGGTTCTGCTGGTCGAGCCGATGCCCGACTATGTGCAGAAGTGCCATGACGTCTATGGCGATGCGCCCAATGCCATCATCGAGCAGGCCGCGATCGCCGGAGAACTCGGCCACGCAGAATTCCACGTCAACACCGACGTGGCGGCCGACCTTCTGGCCATGCGGTCGAGCCTGGCGCGCGAAATGATCCCGGGCGGCCAGATGCGGACGATCGAGGTGCCGACCACGCCGCTTTATCTTTTGCTCGAAAAGCACGATTGGCCCACCGATTACGCCCTGTTGAGCGTCGATGCGGAGGGGGGCGACCTCGATGTGCTGAAGACGGCCCGCCTCGACACCTATCGCCCGATGCTGATCTGCGTCGAAGAGCAGATGTTCGGCAATGCGATCCACAATTTTCTGGCGCCTCTGGGCTATGAGCGGAGTGCGACGCTCGGTCCCAACGGGATTTACCGGCGCCGTTGAGGCGCGGTCTTTGTCCACGGGCCCGTTTTCGGCTATCTAGGCATCAGTATCTTTGCTCCTTGCTGAGGTGACATCATGAGGGACGAGCGCAAGCCGCTCAAAGCCGGCAGCCTGATTACGGTTTTCGGCGGTTCGGGCTTTGTCGGCCGCCATGTCGTGCAGGCGCTGGCGCGTCGCGGCTACCGCATCCGCGTCGCCGTTCGACGCCCCAACGAGGCGCTGTTCGTCAAAACGACCGGCGATGTCGGCCAGGTCGAGCCGGTACAGGCCAACATTCGGGATACGCGCTCCGTCCGCGCAGCCGTCCAGGGCGCCGATGCCGTGGTCAATCTTGTCGGCATCCTCCATGAACAGGGGCCGCAGCGTTTCGAGACGGTGCAGGCCGGCGGCGCCGACCGCATCGCCCGTGAGGCCAAGGCGGCCGGCATCGGTGTCTTCATCCATGTTTCGGCTATCGGCGCCGATGCCGAAAGCCCGTCTGCCTATGCGCGTTCGAAAGCGCTGGGCGAGGCGGCGGTACGCGAGCACGTCCCGACCGCCGCGATCCTGCGTCCCTCCATCGTCTTCGGTCCGGAAGACGATTTCTTCAACCGCTTTGCGACACTGGCGCGGGTCTCGCCCTTTCTGCCGCTGATCGGCGGCGGCGCGACGCGCCTTCAGCCGGTCTATGTGAAGGACGTGGCCGATGCGATCGCGCGTGCGGTCGAGACCGGCATTGCCGATGGCAAGGTCTTCGAGCTCGGCGGGCCCGAAGTGCTTACCTTCCGCGAGTTGATGGTGCTGGTGCTGCGCGAGATCGGCCGCAAGCGCATCCTGTTGCCGCTGCCCGTCGCGCTGGCAAAGCCGCTGGCGGTGCTGATGCAACTTTTGCCGAACCCGCCGCTGACGCTCGACCAGTTGCGTCTCCTCGGCATCGACAATGTGGTGAGCGACGCTGCCGAAAAGGAAGGCCGGACGTTGAAGGCGTTCGGCATTGCCGGTACGGGCCCCGAGGCGATCCTGCCGTCCTATCTGGTGCGGTTCCGTCGTCGCGGTCAGTTCGAGCAACTTAACGCGGCTGAATGAAGCGCGACGGAATGAGGCCGCGGCGGAAGCGGAGAGAGGGTCCATGAACATCGGCGAGGTTGCGGCCCGTTCGGGCGTTCCGGCAAAGACGATCCGCTACTATGAGGACATCGAGCTGATCGAGAGTGCCGACCGCGCAGCCAACGGCTATCGTTCCTATACGGAAGATGCCGTCCACACGCTGCGTTTTGTCGCCCGGGCCCGCAATCTCGGCTTCACCGTGGAGCAGTGCCGCAGCCTCCTCGCGCTCTATCGCGACAAGGCCCGCGCCAGCGCCGATGTGAAGCGGATCGCCGAAGGCCATATCGCCGAGATCGAGGAAAAGATCGAGGAGCTGCGTTCCATGCAGGCGACCCTGGCGACGCTTGCGAGCCGCTGCCACGGCGACGACCGTCCCGATTGTCCGATCATCGACGAACTGGCTGCGGCCGTCGGGCGAAAAACCTATTCCTGATCGCTTCGGCGGACCGTTCCTCTAATCCAGCGAGATCATGCGTCAGCTTTATCACCTTCTCATCTCTCCCTCCTGTCGCAAGGTGCGCCTTGCGCTCGCCGAAAAGAATATCGGCTTCGAGCTGATCGAGGAGCGCGATTGGGAACGGCGGCATGAATTTCTTGCACTGAATCCCGCCGGCGAGGTTCCGGTACTGATCGAGGAAGACGGCTCCGTCATCTCCGGCAGCATGCCGATCTGCGAATATCTGGAAGAGACCGTGCCGGAGGTGAAGCTCATCCCGGGCGATGCGCTGGAGCGCGCCGAGACGCGCCGCCTGATCGACTGGTTCGACCGCAAATTCGCCGCTGAAGTCTCCGATGGGCTGATCTTTGAAAAGGTGACGCGCCGTTTTCTTGGCGCCTCCGAAGGCGGCGGCGCGCCCGACATGGCGGTGGTCCGCGCGGCGCTTCACAATCTGCGCTATCACCTCGATTACATTTCCTACCTGATGGAAGAACGGCGCTGGCTCTCCGGCGAGGAGATGACGCTGGCGGATCTGACCGCTGCCGCGCATCTCTCCTGCCTCGACTATGTTGGCGACGTGCCCTGGTCGCAGTTCCAGGGCGCCAAGGACTGGTATGTCCGCATCAAGTCGCGTCCCGGCTTCCGGCAGATTCTCGCCGATCATGTGC
>CAISYL010000157.1 GCA_903889655.1 uncultured Alphaproteobacteria bacterium
CCGGCGCGAGCGCGACGCCACCGGTGACGAGCGTATGCTCATGGAAGCAGTTGTAGTCGAAATGCGGCCGGCCGTTCTTGATGTAGAGCGCGAAGCCGCTGTTGATGCTGCCGCGCGCAACCAGCGCACCGTCGCCATGGGCCGCCGGATGATCGACGTCGACCGCCATGCGCCAACCGCGCGCCACCGGCGGGCAGGCATCGCTGACGATATGTGAGACCGGCGGATAATAGACGAAGTGCCCGCGCGAGGTCGGCATGCCGGGACGGCGCGAGGCGGCGAAAAGCGCGAAGCCCGCACGGTCGTCGAGCGGAAGGGCGCCCTGCGCTTCCGCCTCGCTCCACCAGAGATCGATCATCTCCTTCAGCCGCGCCGGCTCCTTCTCCGCGAGATCCTCGAATTCCGAGAAGTCGCCGTCGAGGTGATAGAGCTCCCACTTGTCCTCATCGAAGGGCTTGCCGGATTCGTGGTGCGTGACGGCTTTCCAGCCATCCTTCCAGATGCCCCGATGACCGAGCATTTCGAAGAACTGCGAACCGCGCGCGATCTTCGCCTTCGGGTCGGCAAGCGCAGGCTTGAGACTGACGCCATGCACCGGCATCTGCGGCACGCCGGCGAAAACGTCGGGCGCCGGAATGCCGACGACGTCGAGCACCGTCGGCGTGATGTCCACCGCATGACAGAACTGCTGGCGGATCGTCCCCGGCGCTTCAAGCCCTTTCGGGAAATGCATGACCAGCGGATCGCGCACGCCGCCGCCATGCGTGTTCTGCTTGTACCATTTGAGCGGCGTGTTGCCGGCCTGCGCCCAGCCCCACGGAATGTTGCAATGGCTGTTCGGCCCGCCGATATCGTCGAGGCGTTCCACCGCCATGTCGACGTCCTCGCGCATGCCGTTGAACCATTTCATCTCGTCGAGTACGCCGCTCGGCCCGCCCTCCTGGCTCGCGCCATTGTCGGAGAGCACCATGAACAGCGTATTGTCCCACTGGCCGATCCCTTTCAGGAAATCGATCAGTCGTCCGATCTGCGCGTCGGTATGTTCGAGCATCGCGGCGAAGGCTTCCTGCAGCCGCGCGGCGAAGGCCTGCTCGTTGGCAGTGAGCTCCGTCCAGGGTTTGACGCCCGGATTGCGCGGCGCAAGCTTCGTCCCGGCCGGCACGATGCCCATGGCCTTCTGGCGCTCGAACCATTCCTCGCGCACTACATCCCACCCGGCATCGAACTTGCCGCGATACTTGTCGAGATAGCTCTGCGGCGCCTGATGCGGCGCGTGCATGGCGCCGAAAGCGAGATAGAGGAAGAACGGCTTTTCCGGAACAAGCGACGTCAGATCGCGGATCATGCCGGCCGATTTGTCGACGACGTCCTCGGAGAAGTGATAGCCCTCATCAACCGTCTTCGGCACGTCGACGAAGTGATTGTCATGCGTGAGTTCCGGATGGAACTGATCGGTCTCGCCCTGCAGGAAGCCGTAATAGCGGTCGAAGCCCTTCTGCAGCGGCCAGTTGGTAAAAGGTCCGGCTGCGGAGCATTCCGACATCGGCGCGAGGTGCCACTTGCCCGCCGCGAAGGTCGCGTAGCCCTGATCGCGCAGAACCTCGGCAAGCGTCGCCGCGCTTTTCGGGATCGCCCCGCGCATATTCGGAAAGCCAGTGTCGAAATTCGAGATGCCGCGCATCCCGACCGCGTGATGATTGCGGCCAGTCAGCAGGCAGGCGCGCGTCGGCGAGCAAAGCGCCGTGGTGTGAAAACCGGTGAAGCGCGCGCCCTTCGCCGCGAGCGCGTCGATGTTGGGCGTCGCCAGCGTCGAGCCGTAGCAGCCGAAATGCGAAAAGCCCGTGTCGTCGAGCACGACCATCACGACATTGGGCGAGCCCTTCTCGAGCTTCTGCTCCGGCCACCAGGGCTTCGACTCGGGAATCGTGCGACCGATGACGCCGCCGAAGACTTCACCCGAAGGATGCTTGTAGCTCATGGCTCTCCCCGTCTATTTCTTGTTCTAATGGAACACATTAAACGGGGCCGGATGCGATCAACAAGAGGCAGTTCACCGAATTCCGCAATACGGAATTAAAATCAGTTCACCTTCGTCTCCGCCTCATGCCCCTTCTCGACCAGCGCCAGCGACGAGCCGCGAGTCTCGAAGACCGTAACCGAACAATTGTCCGGTTTGAAAAGAATGACCCGCTCGTCGCCGGTCGCGAGACCCGCCGCAACGTTGATCGCAACGAAATGGCTGAAGACCACGGTGTCTTCCTTGAGCGCCATCAGCGCCTCGCCGACGCCCCGGCGCCAGGCCAGGAAATCGACGCCGCCTTGCGGTTCAACGCCCGTCCAGCTTCCCGCCATGAAAGCACGCAACCATTCGCCGCGCTCTTTCAGATCATGCGTCGGCGACGGAATCTCACCGACGCGCTCGTCGATCGCCGGCGTCGCCAACCACGCCCGCGCCAGCGGCTCCGACGTTTCCCGGCAACGACGCAGCGGCGACGAAACCAGCGGCAGCTTCACGCCGCTGCGCTTCTCGATATCTCGCGCGACGGCCTCCGACTGCGAACGGCCAAGATCGTCGAGGCCGGGGTCCATGTCGGCATCCCAACCCGCCGCCGCGCGGCCGTGTCGGATCATGTAGATGAGGGGCATTGCTGATCTCACAAATTTGCTGATGCGGATTTCAAGCATGCATCGGCCCGGCAGGCAATGCCGCTGACGATTCTTCCCGTACCGTCTTTATCGCAACGATCCGCGTTACTTCTGCGCGACGACGACTTTGAGATTCTGGATCTTCATCTTGCAATTGCCTTCGCAAATGGAGAGCTCGGTCCGAACCTGCGATATCTAGGCCGAATGCGCCTTCACCGTCCGACCAGCCCCGTCGTGATCACCGCGATCGGATAGAGCAGCTCCGCCGCCGTCTTCAACACGCCGATGAGGAGAAGCTCTATGCCCGAGGCTTCGCGGATCGGCTTGTCATAGGGCGCCCGGCTTGGCGGCAAGGCGGGCGTATCGCCCGAGAGGTTGAGCTTCGCGTAATCTTCATTCGCCTTCAGGATCGCCTGGGCCCATTTTCCGACGAACGTGCCGAGCTCGCCATCGGCGAAGGATGAGCCATTGACGGCGATATACGAATTGCCGAGATAACCGACGAAGAAGGGCCCCTTTGCTCCCGCCGCGCCGATACTGTCCAGCAGCTTTGCCGCGCGGGCGTAGTCATATTCGTTGACCAGCCGCGTGCAGTCGCGCGAACTGATCGTCGACTTCGAGCTGAGCCAGCGGGTCGCAATGAGGTTGGGCGCAACGGGTGTTTCGGCGCGGATTTTCTCCGTCGAAGGCAATGTACGGAAGAAGGCCTCGCAGACGGCCAGATTGCGCTCGAAGCCCGCGCCGTCCTTCGGTTCGGTCAGGAGCAAAACGCCGGTCGGCAATGGCTGGAGAATAGTGGCGGGACCGGCAATCTCCGCTCCGACCACGGGCGGCATTTCGCCATTGCCCTGCAGATTGGAAGATGGCAACGGCATCTGTTGGCAGCCGGAAAGTACCAACCCGCCCGCAACGAGCCATATCAGTGGCAGTCTTTTCATGATTGTTCCCGCGATTCGAAGTCTCCCCCGGCTGAGGGAGCTTACTCCGTCCAGAAACGAATTCGCAGGCAGGTCCGGCATCCGCGCCGTTGAAATGTGACGTCCGTCACATCCGGGCCACAGATGCCGGTTCTGTTGGCGAGTCTGGAGCGGTTACCGCCGCTTCAGAAGAGATGCCGGAAGACGAAGAACAGGAGTCCGGACAGCACGATCGAGGCCGGCAGCGTCAGCACCCAGGCCATGATGAGGTTTCGCACGGTACCCCATTGAAGGCCCGAGCCGTTGGCGGCCATGGTGCCCGCCACGCCGGACGATAGAACATGCGTTGTGCTGACCGGCAGGCCGAAGGCGTCGGCCGCACCGATGGTCGCCATCGCGACGATCTCGGCGGAAGCACCCTGCGCATAGGTCAGATGCGCCTTGCCGATCTTCTCGCCCACCGTCACCACGATACGCTTCCAGCCGACCATGGTGCCGAGGCCGAGAGCGACCGCGACCGCCACCTTGACCCATGTCGGAATGAACTTGGTGGCGCGGTCGAGCCCGCCCTTATAGGCCTTGAGCGACGCGGCATCCTCGGTCGAGACTTTCGGATTGCCCGCCTTGTCCATGATGCGCAGCGACTCGGAGACGAGATACATGTCGTTGCGGACGTTGCGCACCTGATCGGTCGGGACGTTGGACAGCGCGCCGTACTGCGCGACGTCGTTCTTGATCTCGAGGATCATCGCGCGGACGGCAGGGATCGTCTCCGGCTTCAGATCGTGCGAGCGGACGAAAGCCGTCACCGCATCGTGGCCGTCCGTGGGCGCTTCGACGCCCGTCGGTACGTAATGCTGCAACGCGAGCGACGCAGCGTCCGAAACCTGTTCGAAATGCGGCACTTCGTTCGCGCCGACGGCCCGGTTCAACGCATAGGATGTCGGCACCGTGCCGATCAGGATCAGCATGATGAGACCCATGCCCTTCTGACCGTCATTCGAGCCATGCGCGAAGCTGACGCCGGTGCAGGTGAGGATCAGCAACCCGCGCACCCAGAGCGGCGGCGCCTTGCCGGGCTGCGGCTCGCTGTAGAGTTCGGGGCGTTTGATAAGCGCCTTCGCGGCAAGCAGCAAAAGCGCCGAGGCGGCAAAACCGATCAGCGGCGAGAAGAGCAGCGCCTTGCCGATATTGACCGTCTGGCTCCAGTCGACGCCGCTCGTCGCGGTGCCGTTGACCGCCATGATCTGGTTCATCAGGCCGACGCCGATGATCGAGCCGATCAAGGTGTGCGATGAAGACGACGGCAGGCCGAAATACCAGGTACCGACATTCCAGATGATCGCGGCGATAAGCAGCGCGAAGACCATGGCGAAACCGGCGCTCGAACCAACCTGCAGGATCAGTTCGACCGGCAGCAGCGAGACGATGCCGAAAGCGACCGCGCCCGTCGACGCCATGACGCCGAGGAAGTTGAAGGTGCCGGACCAGACGACCGCGATGTGCGGGTGCATCGAATGCGTGTAGATGACGGTGGCGACCGCATTGGCGGTGTCGTGAAATCCGTTGACGAATTCAAAACCCAGCGCGATCAGAAGCGCGATGCCAAGCAGGATGAACGGCATCATCGACTGCGCGCGCGAAATATCGAGGTCGGCGATGAGCTGCGAGCCCGCATAACCTGCGCCGACGACAAGGGCGAGGATGAAGACCGCCGTTCCGATAAAATTGAAACTTCCGTGAAGGGGCTCCGCGTCGACCGCGGAACGGGGGGCAGTTGCCTGCTGGCTCGACATTATCCGACTCCTGTGCCCGAGTTGCATTCGCATCTGGCGGAAGACTAGGAGTCGAAAGTGACATCCCGATAACGCGAAACGGCGGATAAATATCTCCGCTCACCCAAATTCGCGCCTGGCTCGGGCATTTTTTCTATTTGATCGGAATCAAGGACCCCGCCTCTGCCTTTGCGGAAAGCTCGGAGCGCGGCCGGTCTCACCTGTTGCAACATTGCCTCAGATGGTGACTTATCCGCCAAACCAAGCGGAACCCCTCGGGGGCCTGGTTCGTTGGGACGTGAGATTGGGGCTGACATGCGACTGCAAGAACGGGCGTTCGCCCGCGATCATTCACATCAGCACTTTCCTGCAGTACGGCAAGGCTGGGTCGGGACCCTGCCGCATGGCTGGCTGCGTTGATGTGCCGGGAGTTTGTTTGATTGCGGGTTCTCATTGTCGAGGATGAAGTGCTAATCGCCATGCATCTGGAAATGATGCTGGAAGATTTCGGCCATCAGGCCTGCGGCATCGCCACGGACCCGCAGGAAGCCCTGGCCCTCGCCGCCTCCGAAAAGCCGGATCTCGCATTGATGGATATTCGCCTCGCCCGCGGCACGAGCGGCATCGACGCCGCGCGACTGCTGCACGAGAACACCGGCCTGCGCTGCCTCTTCGTCAGCGGCAACATCGATGAGCAGATGAAAGCCGCGGTGCGCGATTGCGAGCCCCTCGGTTTCGCGGGCAAGCCGATCCTGCCGACGACGCTTCAGAAGGCTCTGGTGGCAGCCGAGGCGGCGTTGCGCTCTCCCTGACGCCACCTCGATCAGAAGCTGAAGCCGAGCCGCAGGCCGGCGTTCGACAGGCCTTCATTGTAAGAGCACAGATGCAGGTTCGACATGTGCTCCGCCGTGGCCATGATCGAAACCGACGAGGTGAGCCGGTAGCCGAGCGACAGACTCTCGTGGAAATTGGCCCGGCAGCCATAGCGGTTCTCGTCCGGTGCATAGCCGCTCAGCCGCCCGTCGTGAACCGCGCCGCCGAGGGCCAGATCGGCAAAGACCCGATCCGAAAAATCCAGCGTCCAGTCGAGCCCGGCATAAGCAAGGCTCGTGTAGCCCTCCGTGTTCCAGGTCAGACCGAGTTGCGGACGTGGCGCTCCGAGCCAGGACAGCCATGAGGGACTGTCGAACAGAACCTCCGCATTGTAGTCGGCGCGGGTCGGCTCGTGCGCCGGCGTGAAGACCTTGAGGTCGTGGGCATAGACGCCGCCGCGAATCTCGCTGATCCCCGCCTGCGCGCCATGAGTGCCCATGATCGCCACCGCCGCACAGGCCAGACTGGCGGCCAACAACCCGCAATTTGAAGTCATTCCCCTGCTCCGCAAAACAACTAACCGGAAACGCGGCCGTGTGCGGCGCAAACCATGCGCTGCCAAGCCGCCGGAGCATCGCCTAAATAGAAATGCCCCGCGTCGGAACGAAGCGGGCGCAAGATCGTTCCGCCTGCGGCGCATAATAAAATCCACCTGCGGAGATGGCCTTCGATCAGGCTGGCGTGAAGATATTGACGCTGCCATCGGCAGCCGATTTGACCGTGCCTGAGCGCCCGAGCTGCTCGCGCTTCATCATATCGGTCAGCGTCGCCTTGTCGTTCGGCGTATGCGCGACGAAGCGTGTACCGGTCGCATCGAGCCGTCCGAAGACGATGCCGAACTCCGCGCCGTCGCGGCCGTTCAGAACCGTATAGGTCTCGATCTTCGCGGCGCCGTTTGGCGTCTCGTCGACCTGCGGATGGGGCTGATTGTCGATGTCGGCCTGATAGGAAGACGGCTTCTCGCGCTTCCACGGGCCTTTGACCGGCTCCGTCGAATAGAGACCGAGCCCGTGCTTCGTCACATACCATCCATTCGACGTGCAGAGCCCCTTGCTGCCCGGCTTCGCGCGCAGCTTGTCCATGATCGTCGCGATCGAATGCATGACGTAGTTGTTGCCGGCGCCGCCGAAATAGGGAAGGCCGCCGGTGACCGTCAGCGGGCGCGGATCGTCTTCGGCGATGCCGAGTTCATCGCGGCCGATCTGCACCGCCGACGGGAAGCAGGAATAAAGGTCGATATGGTCGATATCCGAGATCTTCCATCCCGCCATCGCGAAAGCCTTCTGGCCCATCATGCGGATTGCCGGCGAGGAGTGGAAATTGACGCGCTCGCTCGGAAACCAGATGTCGTTCGCGTCCGCGCAGCCATGCAGATAGACCCACTTCGCCTCCGGAACGCCGAGTTCGCGCGCCTTCCCGACCGACATCATCACGACGGCGGCGGCCTGGTCGACCTGCATGATGGCGTTCATATACTTCGTATACGGAAAGCCGATGTAGCGGTTGTCGTCGGCGGGCGTCGCAATTTCCTCCGGCGTACGGACGATCGGAAACCAGGCTTGCGGATGCTTCGCCGCGACCTCGGTGAACGGCGCCATCAGCCGGCCGATCGCGAGCTGATGCTCGCGCACCGTGCGCTTGCGGCTGCCGCGGATCGCGTTCTCGAACATCGGATAGATATTGACCGGATATTGAAGCTTGTGACGCTTCTCGACCTCGGTGACGCCGGCCCGCTCATGGCCGATGTCGATGCGCTCGCCGCCCGGCTCGTCATGCCAGGGCAGCATCTTGCCCTGCCCCAGCGCGCGCATCATCGTGGCGAAACATTCGGAGCCGGCCACCAGCGCGACATCCGTCTGCCCTTCGGCGATCATCTCGGCCGTGTGGTTGACGAGATATTGGGGCGTGTTGCCGCCCGTCGGCCCATAGCAGTTCTTCGATGCATTGGCGCCGATGAGATTGCCGAGCGTCTTCGGCGCATTCGGATATTTGCCGAAGGGAAGACGTCCCGAATCCGGGCTGTCGGTAATGAACCGGACAACGGTGATGTTGTCGACGGCGGACCAGAGCCTGTCGCCGAGTCCTGTATCCGCCGCAGCGAGGCGAGCCGCATCGGCCATGAGGTGCATCGGCGACTTCGCCTTCTCGACGTCCTTCTCCTTCTGGACGATCTGACCGCAACCGACCAGAATCGGCGTGCGGTCGTCGGGCTGGAAATTCGCCATCGTTTACTCCCATCGCGCAGGGGCCATTCATTCGGCCGCCAAATTTGCGCGGAGAATAATGGCTCGCGAAGCGATGTCCAGCATGGGCGGCCGTTTTTGCCGACGGAGCCGGGCCCGTCATGCGTATGATGGTCGAGTTCCCCAACGTCAGGCGTCCGGAAAAATGATCGCCGCCGAACTTGCTCTTCACGCCGCCGACCGGATCGGCCTCGGCCCTGCACCGGGCGATGTCGAACACATCCGCTCGCTCGGTTACGAGGAGTTCATCGAACGGCAATTGCGGCCCGACGATATTCCGCAATTCGCCGGCCTCGCGCGACGCCTCGCCGCCCTGTCCACATGGCAGATGACGACGTCCGAACTTTTCCGGGAATATGCCCCGCAGGCGCACAAGATTGCGGAGGGGAAACCTTCCCCGGCCGAGCGCATGGTGCTGCGCAAACAGATGCAGCATGTGGCCCGCGAGGCGGCCGTCGCGCGGATGGCGCAGGCGGTCGGCAGCCCCGCCCAGCTTCAGGAGGCGATGACCGATTTCTGGTTCAACCATTTCAATGTCTTCGCCCGGAAGGGCCTCGATCTGGTCTGGGTCGGCGCCTATGAGCGCGAAGCGATCCGCCCCTATGTCTTCGGTCGCTTCGAGACCCTGCTGCGCGCGACGGCGAAACATCCGGCCATGCTCTTCTATCTGGACAACTGGCTGAACACCGCGCCGGAGAGCGCCGGCGCGCGCGGCCGTTTCGAAGGCATCAATGAAAATTATGCGCGCGAGGTAATGGAGCTCCATACGCTCGGCGTCGACGGCGGATACACGCAGGCCGACGTCGTCGCACTGGCGCATCTGCTGACAGGCTGGGGCTTCACGCCGGGGCGCGAGGCGGCTCGCGAGGCACGGCTGCAGGGACGCGATCCCCGGAGCAGTCTCGGCGGTTTCATATTCGATCCGGATCGCCACGACCCATCGGCGCAGATGCTGCTCGGCCAAAGTTTCGACGCCGGCGATGCCGATGATGGCGAGGCGGCACTGACCATGCTGGCAAACCATCCCGCGACGGCCCGGCACATCGCGATGAAGCTCTGCCAGTATTTCGTCGCCGACAAGCCGGATCCTGCGCTCGTGACGGCCCTGTCGAAAACTTTTCTCGACACGGGCGGCGACACCGCTGCCGTTTTGCGGACGCTGTTTCTCAGCCAATCTTTCCGCAAGCAGACGAATTTCGGTACGAAGTTCAAGACGCCCTATCGCTTCGTCGTTTCGGCGGCGCGCGCGAGCGGCGCCGAGGTCACCAACATGCGGCCGCTGCTCGCGACGCTGATCCAGCTCGGTCAGCCGCTTTACGGGTGCCAGACGCCGAATGGCTATGCAGCCACGGAAGAAGCCTGGTTGAGTCCCGATGCCCTGCTGAAGCGGATCAATTTCGCCGTCGCGCTCGGCGCGGGCCGCCTCCCGCTGACCAGCGCCGACGAGACGCTGGACGACGACGCACCGAAGACCGCTCCGACGGGCAAAACCACGCCGCTGGATTCAGATATCATCATCGCGGCGCGCGGCGGCGTGCTGGCCGCGAAGACGCGCGACGCCATCGCCACGGCGCCCGCGCCGCTCAAGGCCGGGCTGGTGCTTGGCAGTCCCGATTTCATGCGCTGTTGAGGTATCGCCATGAGAATGAAACGACGCGATTTTCTGAAACTTTCGGCAGCCGGCGCAGCGGGATTGACGCTGGTCTCCGTCGGCGCGCATGGCTGGGCCGCCCAGAACCGGAGCGGCGCAACGCAGCGGCTCGTCGTCGTCTTCCTGCGCGGCGCGGTCGACGGTCTCAATGTGGTGGTGCCTTACGGCGACGCTGCCTATTATGAAATGCGCCCGACCATCGCCATTGCACGACCCGGCACGGAGGGCGGCGCCCTTGGCCTCGACGGTCATTTCGGACTTCACCCGGCGTTATCCCCCCTGATGCCGATGTGGAAGGAGCACAGCCTCGCCTTCATCCATGCGTCGGGTTCGCCCGACGAAACGCGCTCGCATTTCGACGCGCAGGACTACATGGAAAGCGGCACACCCGGCATCAAATCGACGGTCGACGGCTGGATGAACCGTCTGCTGGCGGAGCTTCCAGGTCCACGTCGCTCGACCGATGCTGTGAATTTCGGCCCGGTGATGCCGCGCATCCTTTCCGGCAAAATCGACGTGGCGAGCGTCGCGAGCGGCCGCGCCGCCGGAAAGCCGATGGTGCTCGACCGGCCCGTCGTCGAAGCCGCCTTCGACAGCATGTATGCGGGCACGGACAATCTCTCGCGCGCCTATCGCGAAGGGCAGACGGCACGCAAGCAGATCATGACCGACCTGAAGCAGGAAATGATGGCCGCCGACAATGGCGCCCCCTCGCCTGCCGGGTTTCCGGACGACACCGCGCGGCTCGCCGACCTCATTCGCAAGGACGCGAATGTCGAGCTCGCCTTCTTCGGACTGGGCGGCTGGGACACCCATGTGAACCAGGGTTCCGCCAAGGGCCAGCTCGCCAATCACCTCACACAGCTCGCCGAGGGACTGGCCGCCCTGCGCACCGGCCTTGGCGACAGCTGGCGCGATACCGTCGTCATCGTGATGTCCGAATTCGGCCGCACCGCGCATGAGAACGGCAATGGCGGCACCGACCACGGCCATGGCAACGTCATGTGGGTCATGGGCGGACCGATCGCGGGCGGCAAGGTCTATGGACGCTGGCCCGGCCTCGACGAGGAAGAACTGCACGAAGGCCGCGACCTCGCGGTGACCACGGACTTCCGCTCCACGATCGCCGCGATCCTTGTCGATCACATGGGGCTCGGCGCCGCGTCCATTGCACGCGTCTTCCCCGACGCCCCGCTGGACGGCACGAATGTGAAGGGGCTGGCCAGCGCATAGCTCGGTCATGGAGAGACGATGGCGCCTCGCCATGACGATGAGCGTCAGACCTCGGCAGGAACCTTCACCAGCCGTTCGGCGATCTGCACCGCATTGAGCGCTGCGCCCTTGAGCAATTGATCGCCGGCGCAGAAAAGCGTCACCGACCGGCCCGACGGATCGCTAAGGTCCTGCCGGATGCGGCCAACGAGAATGTCGTCCTGGCCGGAGGCATCCTTCGGCATCGGGAAATAATTGTTGGTCCAGTCGTCGACGAGCTTCACGCCCGGCGCGGTCTTCATCAACTCGCGCACCTCCGCCGCCGAAATCGGCCGTTCGCATTCGAAGGTGAGCGCCACCGAATGCGCGCGCAGCACCGGCACACGCACGCAGGTCGCGGACACGCGGATATCGGGATCGCCGAAAATCTTCTTCGTCTCGTTGATGACCTTGATCTCTTCGTCGTTGTAGCCCGTCTCGGGATCGATCGCCGTATTGTGGCTGAAGAGATTGAAGGCATAGGGATGCGGCAGCACCGTGTTCTTGTAGTCACGCCCCTCGAGATAGGCTTCGGTCGAAGCCCGCAGCTCTTCCATCGCAGCCGCGCCCGCGCCGGAAGCCGCCTGATAGGTCGCGATGATGAGGCGCTTGATGGGGTTACGCTGATGCACCGGCCAGAGCGGCGTGATCGAAATGATCGCGGCACAGTTCGGATTGGCAATGATGCCCTTGTTGTGCGCGATCTCGCCGGCGTTGATCTCGGGCACGACGAGCGGCGTGTCGGCATCCATACGGAAGGCCGAGGAATTGTCGACGACGATGGCGCCTTCGCGCACCGCGATCGGCGCGAACTTCCGCGAGACGGTGCCGCTCGCGGAAAAAAGCGCGATGCCGACGCCCTTGAAGCTCTGCTCCGTCAGCGGCTCGACCTCGATCTCCCGGTCGCGGAACTTCAGCTTGCGTCCCGCCGAGCGCGGCGATGCCAGAAGCCTGAGACCCGACAGCGGAAAATTCCGCTCTTCGAGGCAGCGGATCATCTCGACGCCGACGGCGCCCGTCGCGCCGACGACGGCGACCAGAGGCGATGCCAAAGACGATGAAGAATTCGAACCCATTTTTCTCTCCGTGATGCCGGAGGGCGGGGCTCATAATGAAAAAGCCCCGTCCGGTCCGGCGGGGCTTCAAGGATCGCTCTGATGCTTATGTCAGATGCGCGCCCTCGCCCGCCCGAGGACGGTCGTGGTGGCTTTCTGTTTTTTCATCGGCGACGTGTTCATGATGGCGCGGACCATAACCGAGCCGACGCCGCGCGTCAAAGCCCTCATGATCCCGGTTCCACCTTCACCGGAGCGACGATCTGTACCGTATTGGCGTAATTGTCCGGCAAGGGATCGAAGGGTGCCGTCCGCTCGATCGCGAGCCGCGCGGCATCGTCGAGATCGGGCGAGCCGGAGGAGCGCAACAACTTGATGTCCTTGATAATCCCCGCATGGCTCACCACCATGCCCCAGATCGCAATTCCCCTCCGCCCGCCGGCTCCCGGCGGATAGACGATATTGTGTTTGATCTGGTCGCGCATCGCATTGAGGTAGGCGTCGCCGCCACCCTCCCCCAGCAGAACGCTGTTGATGAGCTTGACGGGCGCCGCGCTGTCCTCCGACGTGCTTTCTTCCTTGTCAGGCTCGGGAAGATCGCCGCCGTCGGGCAGCCTCGCCCAATCCGGAATGGTGAACTTCGGCGGTTTCGACGTCTTCACCCGCGCTTCCGGCTTCGGCGGTTCCCTCGTCTCTTTCGCCTCGGGCTTCGGCGCACGGCCTTGCTTCAGGTCGGAGCTGCCGCCGGATTCGGCGTAGTGAATCTTGTCCTTCTTTTGCTCGGTCTTTTTTTCTTCGGGCCTCTTCTGCTCGGGCTGAGGCTGCTGCTGCGGCTTGGGCTGCGGCGGCTGCTTCACGAGATCGACCGAGATCGTTTTGGGCTCCGGCGGCCGCGTTTTGGTATGTCCTGCGGGATGCAGAAAAAGGCCGCTCAGAACGAACG
>CAISYL010000158.1 GCA_903889655.1 uncultured Alphaproteobacteria bacterium
ACAAACGAAATGGCCGCGCCCCTTGCAGGACGCGGCCATGACGAAGATATTTGCCTGAAAGCATCAGGCGACCGAGCGCGCGTATCTCTTGCGGTCGTTAGGGTCGAGCCAGAGCTTGCGCAGGCGGATCGACTTCGGCGTCACCTCGACGAGCTCGTCGGCCTCGATATAGGCGATCGCCTGTTCGAGCGTCAGCGGCCGCGGCGGCGTCAGGCGCACCGCTTCGTCTTTCGAGGTCGTGCGGATGTTGGTGAGCTGCTTGGCCTTCAACGGATTGACTTCGAGATCGTCGGGACGCGCATTCTCGCCGATGATCATGCCGCGATAGACCTTCTCGCCGGGCGAGATGAAGAGCGTGCCACGCTCTTCGATGTACCAGAGGCCGTAGGGCACCGCCTCGCCGTCGCCGGTCGAGATCAGCACGCCGTTGCGGCGGCCTTCGATTTCGCCGCGATAGGGCTCATAGGCCTTGAAGATGCGGTTCATGACACCGGTGCCGCGCGTATCGGTCAGGAACTCACCATGGTAGCCGATGAGGCCGCGCGACGGGCAATGGAAGATGATGCGCGTCTTTCCGGCGCCGGTCGGGCGCATGTCGACGAGCTCGCCCTTGCGCTGCGACATCTTCTCGATGACGACGCCGGAGAATTCGTCGTCGACGTCGATGGTCGCTTCCTCGATCGGTTCGAGGCGCTTGCCGTCTTCCTCGCGATAGAGCACGCGGGGACGCGAGATGCCGAGTTCGAAGCCTTCGCGGCGCATCTGTTCGATGAGCACGCCGAGCTGCAATTCGCCGCGGCCCGCCACGTCGAAGGCGTCGCCGCCTTCGCTGTCGGCCACGCGGATCGCGACGTTCGACTCCGCTTCGCGCATCAGGCGGTCGCGGATGACGCGCGACTGGACCTTGGTGCCTTCGCGGCCGGCAAGCGGGCTGTCGTTGATCGCAACCGTGATCGAAAGGGTCGGCGGGTCGATCGGCAGCGCCTTCAGGGGCTCCGTGACCACGCTGTCGCAGATCGTGTCGGCGACGGTGCCCTGGACGAGACCGGCAATGGCGACGATGTCGCCGGCGCTCGCTTCCTCGACCGGAATGCGCTGGATGCCGCGATAGGCGAGCACCTTGCTGATACGGCCCTTTTCGACGACGCCCTCGTCCTTGCGCAGGACCTGGACGTTCATGTTGGTCTTGACGACGCCCTTCTCGATCTTGCCGGTCAGGATGCGGCCGAGATAGGGGTCGCTTTCGATGGTCGTGACGAGCATCGCGAAGGGCTCGGTCTCCGAGCCGTCATGGAGCGCCGTGGGCTCCGGGAAGTGCGAGATGATCTTCGAGAAGAGCGGCTTGAGGCCATGCTCCTTTGCATCCGGCGCGGAAAGGTCCTCGCAGGCCCAGCCCTGACGGGCCGAGGCGAAGATGCAGGGGAAATCGAGCTGCTCGTCGGTTGCGCCAAGCGCCGCGAAGAGGTCGAAGGCTTCGATGTGAACTTCGTCGGGGCGGCCGTCGGGACGGTCGACCTTGTTGATGAGCACGATGGGCTTCAGGCCGAGCGCCAGCGCCTTCGAGGTCACGAACTTGGTCTGGGGCAGCGGGCCTTCCGCCGCGTCGACCAGCAACACGACGCCATCGACCATCGAGAGGATGCGCTCCACCTCGCCGCCGAAGTCGGCATGGCCGGGGGTATCGATGATGTTGATGCGCGTATGGACACCGGCCTCGTCGACCCAGTCGACGCTGGTCGGCTTCGCGAGGATGGTGATGCCGCGCTCACGCTCGAGATCGTTCGAGTCCATGACGCGTTCCATGACCTGCTGGTTGTCGCGGAACGTGCCGGACTGGCGCAGGAGCTGGTCAACCAGTGTCGTTTTCCCATGGTCGACATGGGCGATGATCGCAATATTACGAAGAGCCATAAGTACCGCCGGGGTTTTCGGGGCCCGGCCGTGCGGATGATCGCGCGCGGGGGCAGCCAAATCTGGCCGCCTTATAGCCCGGCGAGGGGGTTTTCCACAAGGCTTCCTTCGCAGGCGCGGAAAGGCCGGATTCGGAAGGGTTAACCCTTCGCACGACCTACCGCTCTATTGCTGCACGGCCTCAGTCGAAATCGCGATCGTGACCTCGTCGCCGATCAGCGGCAGATAGGTCTTGATCCCGAAATCGGACCGTTTGAGCTTGCCCAGTGCGGAGAAGCCCGCCACGTAGCGACCCTTGGCGATGGGGCTTTCGCCCGCCTTGTTGAACTTGACCACGAGGCCCACGGGCTTCGTCACGCCATGCAGCGTCAGATCGCCGGTCACGGTGGCTGTATCCTTGCCCGTGACTTTCACCTTGGTCGATTTGAACGTCATGGTCGGGTATTTGGCGATGTCGAAGAAGTCGGGGCCCTTCAGATGCTCGTCCCGGCCTTCGCTGGCCGTGTCGATGCTGGCGACGTCGATCGTCACATCCACCTTGCTGGCCTGCGGTTTTGCCTGGTCGAGCGTCAGTGTGCCCGAGACGTTCTTGAAGACGCCATAGGTCTCCGAGAAACCGAGATGGCTGATCGTGAAGCCGACATGGGTGTGGGCCGCATCGATCTGGTAGGTATCGGCGGCCTGCGCGGCGACGGGAAGCGTGAAAGCGAGCGCAGCGGCCAGCGCCAGCGAGCGGGGGGTGAAGAGCTTCATGGGGGGCCTCCTTCGTGTGGAAAAGGATGGGCCCGCGATTTGACGGGAGTTCTCAGCCCAACTCAAGCACGTTCGGCACGCCCTGGGCCACAGCCGCCGGCTCCGGCACTTCCTCGAGCGCCAGATTGGCGAGAAACTGCCGTGTGCAGGCTTCCCAGGAGAACCCGGTGGCGAAGGCCCGGCAGGCATCCGGCGCGATGCCGAGCGCCTTGCGGCAGGCGACGCCGAGATCGTTGTCGAGCACGCCGACCGGTGCATCGCCGATGACGTCGAGCGGACCCTGGACCGGATAGGCGGCGACCGGCGTCCCGGCGGCCAGCGCCTCGATCAGCACGAGGCCGAACGTGTCGGTCTTGCTCGGGAAGACGAAGCAATCCGCCGCCGCATAGGCCTTCGCCAGCTCCTCGCCGAAGAGCGGCCCGGCGAAATGGGTTTCTGGATGGCGCTTGCGTAAATGTTCGAGGCGCGGCCCGTCGCCCACCACCATCTTCGAGCCGATCAGATCGAGATCGAGAAAGGCCTCGATGTTCTTCTCGACGGCGACGCGACCGACATAGAGATAAACGGGGCGCGGCAGGTCGAGATAATGTTCGCCCGCAAGTTCCGGCCGGGGACGGAAAAGATCGGTATCGACGCCGCGCGACCAGATGAAGGGTTTGCCGAAGCCGCGCCCTTCGAGTTCCGCCTGCAACGACGGCGTCGCGACCATGATGCTGGTCGCCTTCGCATGGAACCAGCGCAGGAAGGCGTAGCTCCAGTTCAGGGGAAAGCCGGTGCGGGCGTAGAGATATTCGCCGAAGCGCGTATGGAACGAGGTCGAGAAGGGCAGGTTGCGCCTGACGCAGTAATTACGCGCCGCCAGGCCGAGCGGGCCTTCGGTGGCGATATGGATGGCGTTCGGGTTCGCCGCCTCGATCATCCGCGCGAGCTTGCGTCCCGGAAAGAGCGCGAGCCGGATTTCCGGGTAGCTCGGCATCGGGATCGTGGTGAAAAGATCGGGCGTGATTGAAATGACCTCGTGGCCCATCGCCGTCAGATTGCGCTTGAGTTCGCCCAGCGTCCGCACGACGCCGTTCACCTGCGGCGGCGCGGCATCGGACACGATGACGATCTTGAGCTTCTGCGCATCGCGGCCGAGCACGGGCTCGGAGACGCGATAGGTCTTGCGCGCGCGGAGCGGGCGGCTCAGATCGGCGAGGGTGCTGTAGGGGCTCATCAGGCGGCGTTCAGCACATGCGACGCGTCGTCGTCGGCTTCCACCTCATGGCCGCCATCGCCGGTTTCCCAGGAGAAGCGGTGCCATGTGACGATGCTGAGGATGCCTTCATCGTCTTCGGACAGCGCCGTGCAGCTTTCGACCCAGTCGCCGTCGTTGCAGTAGAGGATGCCGTCCATCTCGCGGATTTCCGCGTGGTGGATGTGGCCGCAGATGACGCCGTCGACGCCGCGCTCGCGGGCGGAACGTGCGACCGCAACCTCGTAGCTCGAGATGTATTCGACCGCGTTCTTGACCCTGTGCTTCAGATAGGAAGAGAGCGACCAGTAGGGCAGGCCCATGAAGCGGCGGATTTCGTGCAGCCAGTTGTTGAGCGCGAGCGCCACGCCGTAGGCGCGGTCGCCGAGATGGGCGAGCCATTTGGCATATTTGACGACGCTGTCGAACTGGTCGCCATGGATGACGAGGAAACGGCGCCCGTCGACCGTCTCGTGGATCGTCTCGCCGATGACGTCGATACCACCGAAATTGAGACCGGTATATTCGCGCAGGGCCTCGTCGTGATTGCCGGGCACGTAGATCACGTTGGCGCCCTTGCGCGCCTTGCGCAGCACTTCCTGCACGACGGCATTGTGCGACGCCGACCAGTACCATGAGCGCTTCAGCCGCCAGCCGTCGATGATGTCACCGACGAGATAGATCGTCTCGGCATCGTTGTGCCGCAGGAAGTCGAGCAGCAGGTCGGCCTTGCAGCCGGGCGTGCCGAGATGGATGTCGGAGAGGAAGAGGGTGCGGTGCTTCTTGCGATGCTTCGGGCGGGGTCCCGTCAGTCTTTCGTCGAGGCCGCCGCGCCGGACGCGGCCGTCGCGCTTGCGGGGCACGCGCGTGTCGCCCGGCAGGTCGGGCGCAAGACGGCCGGTGCTCGCCGGACGGAAAGCGAAGGCGGTGCTGAGACGATTCCAGGCCGTGTCGAACAACATCTTATCCTTATCGACTTTACCGGCGGACCCGGATGGCGTCCGGCCGATCATTCGTCTACGGATCAGATCGCCTGCCTTTGGCTCCCGATTTTCCCGGCACTCGCCAGTCGGACCGTTTGAAGCTATAAGCAGGATCGTCTGCTCCTCCGGCCACCATATTCTGTGGTTGTGGATAAGATATCGTGACGGGTTGATGACACTTCAGTGACTGTTGAGCCGGGGGACCTGTGGCGTTACGCCGCTCCGTACACATCATTCTGAACCCTGCCGCCGGCGCAAGGCGGCGCGGGCTGCTCGATGCCGTCGTGGAGCGTCTGAAACGCGGCGGCGCCGATGTCACGCTGGATCTGACCGAACGCGCCGGTCATGCCACGCAGCTTGCGCGTCGCGCCGCGGAGCGCGGCGAGGCCGATGTGATCGTCGCGGCGGGCGGCGACGGCACGATCAACGAGGTGGCGCGCGGACTTCTCGGCCAGGGCGTGCCGCTCGGCATCATTCCGCTCGGCACGGCGAATGTGCTGGCGATCGAGCTGGGGCTTCGGCCCCGCGCGGCCGAGGTCGCCGACATGCTGCTGTCCGGCCCGGCACATCTCGTCGGCACCGGCGTCGTCGACGGCGAAATCTTCCTGATGATGGTCGGCATCGGCTTCGACGGCGTCGTCGTCCATGCGATCAATCCGCGGCTGAAGCGGCTCTGGGGCAAGGGCGCCTTCGTCTGGGCCGGCGTCAAGGAATGGCTGAGAGGTCCGGGTCGCGATATCCGCCTGGTCGCGGACGGGCGCGAAAAGCGCGCGCAATGGGCGATCGTCGTCAATGGCCGTTATTTCGCCGGGCCCTATGTGTTGTCGCGCGAGGGCGATATTTCCCAACCGGGCCTCACGCTCTTTCTCTTCAGGAAAGGCGGTCGCTTCGCCCTTGTGCGCTATC
The DNA here is from genome assembly GCA_903889655.1 of uncultured Alphaproteobacteria bacterium. Classification (GTDB taxonomy): domain Bacteria; phylum Pseudomonadota; class Alphaproteobacteria; order Parvibaculales; family Parvibaculaceae; genus Parvibaculum. Next base: position 5,788 of record CAISYL010000158.1, read on the forward strand.
TGATCGCACTGGGGCTCGGCCGCATGGCGAAGCTCCCCGACGTCGAGATCATGCCGGCGCGGCAGGTGCGCTTCCTCGAGCCGGAGGGTCTGGAAGTCGAGGTCGATGGCGACGCGCGCGGGAACCTGCCGCAGACGATCGAGCAGGGCACGCGCTTCCTGCGTCTCGTCGTGCCGCAGAACTGGAAGTCCTAATCCAGGAGTTCCGTGAGGGAGCGGATGATCCGGTCGGGCTTGATCGGGCTTCCTTCCGGCAGACCTTCGCCATGGGCGTCATGCCATATCGAATAGATGCCGAGGCGCTGCGGCGCCGCGACTTCCCATTCGAGATTGTCGCCGACCATCCAGGTGTCGGCCGGACCAACGCCGAGCGTTTCCATCGCGTGGAGATAGGCGCGCTCTTCCGGCTTGCCGAAACCGTGCTCGCCCTCGATCTGGATATGATGGAAGCGCGGCGCGAGATCGAAGCGCACGACCTTGGCGCGTTGCGTCTCCGCCGCGCCATTGGTGACGAGCGCGAGAAGAACGCCGAGTTCCTTCAACCGGTCGATCGTCTCGCAGGCGCCGGGGAAGAAAGCCATCTGCTCCTCTCGGAATGAGGAGAAGCGGTCGGCGAGCCTGACCACCAGCGACGGATCGGGTTCGTCTCCATCGGAAAGATTGCGCAGGCCGCCGGCGACGATCGCGCGCCGCGCCGCGACGAGGTTCAACCGCCAATGCTTGTGCTGCGTGTCGTCCGACCAGAAGACGCGCGCATAATCGTTGATGGCCAGTGCCGCCTCGTCGGTCGGGAAGGGCAGCAGCTCGCGCTGGAATTCGCGGACGACCTCGCGCCATGCGAGCTCGGGCCGGCCATAGGCGGAGAGAATCGTATCGTCGAGGTCGAAGAGAATCGCGCGGGGGAGTTTCGGCATGCGGCCAGTCTAGCGGTGGCTCGTGACGGATTCAAAGCTGCCCGATGCAAACGGGATTTGACGTTGCGAAACGCGGCGGAGTTCATTCCAATCCAGACCCTGTCCGCATGGAGGAGTTGTCGATGGCAGATCGCGAAAAGGCCGGCGGCCGCAGGCTCGGCGGAAAGTGCCTGTGCGGTGCGGTCCATTATGAGGTGGCGGACGAGTTCGTTTACGCCGCGAACTGCCACTGCTCGAATTGCCGCCGGGCGACGGGCTCGGCTTTCAAGCCCTTCGCCGGCATCGAGCGCGACAAGCTGACCCTCACGAAGGGTGCGGAGAATCTTCTGATCTTTGGCGACGAGATCGGCAACGATGTGCGCTGCGGACTATGCGGCTCGTTTCTCTATTCGATGGTGCGCGACGGCGCCTATGTCCATGTCGCGATGGGAACGCTGGTCGACGCCCCGTCCATCCGCCCGAACAAGCATATTTTCGTCGGCTCCAAGGCGCCGTGGTTCGCCATCACGGACGACCTGCCTCAATATGCAGAACATGCGGATGGCGGGCCGAGCCTGAAGCCCTAGCCGGCGGAGGCGTCAGCCACGATCGTCGGCTTCGCGGGGACCGGCTCGATGACGCGGGGCGGTGGAAGATGGTCCGCGGTGCCGGCGCTGACGAAGTCCTTGTCGGCGATTGAAAGGCGAAGGCCGACCGTCGCGACGGCGCCTTCGCGGACGTTCTGCGCCGGTTCGGCGTCGAGCACCATCGGCGCCGGGCGGGCGTCCACCGGTTCGGCATTGTCGATGACGACATTGACGATGGCAGTCTCGGTGACCTGCGCGCGCAGCGTCGAGGCGACCTCGGCTGCCGCCTCTTCCTTCAGCTTGCGCGTCAACTCCGCGACGCGCTCGCGCTGGCCGGTCCAGATGCGAATCACCTTGGCGAAATAGGGCTCGTTGCGGATCGGCGATTCGGAGTGGTATTGCGCCACGGCCTTTGGCCATGAGCCGGACTGCTTGTGCAGCCGTTTCAGGAACCCGGCGGCATAGGTCACGTTGCTCAGCGGCTCGAAGGCCTCGTGCAGATCGGCGAAGGCGTCGGGGTGATAGCGCAGATTGACCTGCATGCAGCCGACATCGATGCTGCGGATGCCGGCCTTGAGAAGCCGCTGCGTGGCGGCGACGGCCTCTTTCTTGGTGTCGAAGTAAAAAGCCTGCCCTTCGGCATTGATGGTCCAGGGCCAGGGCCGGCTCTTGCCCGACGCGGCGTCGAAGCGGCCGGCTTCCGCCATGGACACCGACACCAGCAGCGCGCGCGGCATCTTGTGGGTCGCCTCGATGGCGATGGCCGCCCGCTCGCAATAGGACCAGGGCGAGGGGGCGAAGGAAGCATCGGATCGGGAAGCGGATTTCTCGCCGGTGCCGCCGTCGAGATCGGTTGTGTCCGTCCGGCGGCTTTGCGCCTCGCCAAGCGCCGGGACGAGAACGAGAGCGGACCCCAGCGCGAACGCCAATCCGGCGCGCAGGGCTCCGGGGGTCTCGGCTTTCTGGGTCTTGCGGTTGTTCTGGCGCATCGTTCCTGCCCTGCTCGCATACCGGGCCGACACGCCTGTCGCGGCGTCTCATGGGATGGAGCGTCCCCATTCTGTACGGAGGGCTATTAAGGAAGTTTTGATGCGGTATGAGCCGGCGTGTTCGCGGCATCTTTAAAAACACCTTCGCTGCGCTGCAAGGCGTCTCAAGT
>CAISYL010000159.1 GCA_903889655.1 uncultured Alphaproteobacteria bacterium
ATGACGCGAACCAGGCCATGTTGAGCCTGGACAATCCGAGCTAGGCGCCGACCCGCCGGCGAACCCTCCCCGCGGGGGAACGGGGAGGGCCGCTATCGGCAGGTCAGGCAGCGGCCGGCATGCAGGCCGCGACTTCTTTCGGGCTCAGCCAATAGGCACGGCTGGCCAGTCGTTCGACCCGGTCGGCACGCCAGAGGGGGACGCCGTTGCGCGGTTGCGGGCCGGTCAGGTCGAGTACGCATTCGATATCGAGCGGGTTGAAACCTTTGGCTTTGAGAAGCCGCGTTGCAGAGGCAAGGTCGAGATATTCAGGCATTTGGGGGCCTCCTTACTCTGATACGAATGGAGTTTACGACTTTGGCATGTCACTGACGTGACCACCGGGGCAATCTTGGATGACGGCGACCGGGCTTCGTTGCCGGCGGCAGTCCCCTTGCAGTCCGCCTCGGGGGGTGTCCGCTTGTCGCTTGCAAGTCTGGCCGATTTGGGGCGATAAGAATGCAATTTCAAGACTCTGCCCTCATTATGGGGCAGATGGACGGGAGTTAAGGAAATGGCGCGCGCGCGTATCTACAAGCCTTCGAAAAATGCCATGCAGTCGGGCAAGGCCAAGACGAAGAAGTGGGTGCTGGAGTTCGAGGCATCCGCCGCGCGCAAGATCGAGCCGCTGATGGGCTGGACGAGTTCGCCGGATACCAACACGCAGCTCGTCCTGCGCTTCGATACGAAGGAAGAGGCGATCGCCTATGCGACCCGCAAGGGCATCGAGTATCAGGTGATCGAGACGCAGACCTCCAGGCCGCTCATCAAGGCCTATGCCGACAACTTCAAGGCCGACCGTGTCGGCCAATGGACCCATTGAGGGGACGCATTGAGCGGACGCGAAATCGGCACCCGCTCGCCGGTCTGGTCCCGTAGCTCAGCTGGATAGAGCAACGGATTTCTAATCCGTCGGTCACAGGTTCGAATCCTGTCGGGATCACCAGTTCAACGCCAGCCCGATAATCCCAAGGCAAAGTCGTACAGATCGTCGTTCAGGCGATCCATGTGCGTGACAAAGAGCCCGTGCGGAGCGCCCTCGTAAAGTTCGAATGTCGCGCTGGGCAGGAGTGCCGCCGTCGGCCGGCCGGTGAGGTCGATGGGGGCCGAGGCATCGGCATCGCCGTGGATCACCAGTACCGGCACTTCGATCTCCCTCAACTCGGTGCGGAAATCCGTCGTCGTGAAGGCGCGCTGGCAGTCGATGGCAACCTTGAGCGGACATTGCAGCAGCATGTCGGCGCCCCAGCGCATCATTTCCGGAGACGTCTTAGGTGTGAAGAAAGGCGCCGTGTTGTCAGCGACCCATTTCGGAAAATCGCGCGACCACATGCCGCGCAGAGCTTCGAACATCGCACCGTCGATGCCGTGCGGATTGTCGACCGTCTTCAGCAGGAAGGGCGTCACCGGCGCGACGAGCGCGGCGCCGGCTACGCGGCCGGCCCCGTGCCGCGTGAGATAGCGGACGATCTCGCAGCTACCCATCGAATGACCGACCAACGTGACGTCATGGAGATCATGCGTCTCGATCACGGCAGCAAGATCGTCGGCCAGCGTGTCGCAATCGTAACCGCCGTCCGGTTGCCCGGAGCGGCCATGCCCGCGCCGGTCGAAGGAGACGCAGCGCAGCCCCCGCGCGGTGAGATCCGCCATCTGGTATTGCCACATGTCGGAATGCGCCGCCCAGCTATGGACGAAGACGACCGGCTTGCCGGTGCCCCAGTCGCGACAGAAAAGGCGGGTGCCGTCCGTCGCCATTACCGTATCGGTAGAGGTGGAATTCGCTGCCTTCAGCATCGATCGTCCGAACATGTTGCGCTCCTTGCGTCTGGTGAACCGCAGACAGCATGAGCGGCCGGGGTAGTGACGTCGATTACGCCGGAGGTAAGGCAAACCGTGTTTTGCGGCAGCGTCCTTACCTCGGAGGTAATGGCAGCGTGTTATCGGCTCTGCTAGATTTTCTCGATGGATACACGACACAACATCGCGGAAATCGCGCCGCATGGCGTCGGCCCGCTTCTGCGCCGCTGGCGGGAATCCCGCCATCTGAGCCAGCTCGGTCTCGCGCTCGAAGCGGAAGTTTCGGCCCGGCATATCAGCTTCGTCGAAACGGGCCGGGCGACGCCCAGCCGCGAAATGCTGCTGACACTCTCGAACGTACTCGACGTGCCGCTGCGTGAGCGGAATGTGCTGCTGCAGGCGGCGGGCTATGCGCCGGTCTATCGCGAGACGAGCCTCGACGATCCACGCATGGCGCAGGTGCGAACCGCGCTCGACCTGATACTGAAGCAGCACGAACCGCGCAGTGCGATCTGCTTCGATCGCCACTGGAATCTGGTGATGGTCAACAAGGCCTATGCGCGATTGATGATCGCTGCCTTCGGTCACGAAATCCCGGGGCTCGAACCCATGACGCTTCTCGCCCGGGGAAAGTTCAATCTGCTGAAACTGCTTTTCGAGCCCGACGGCATTCGCAAGTTCATCGTCAATTGGGAACCGCTTGCCAAGGCGCTCATCAACGAGGCCTACCAGAGCGCAAGTTGGGCCCGCGATGAAACGATGCAGCGGCTGATCGCGGAGGTGCTCGCCTATCCCGGAGTGTCGACGCGCTGGCGCGAACCCGATCTCGAAGCGCCGCAGGCGCTGATGTTGCCCTTCGAGATGAAGATCGGCGACAGCGTCGCCCGCTTCTTCAGCACGGTCACGACCCTCGGCAAGCCTCAGGACGTGACCTTGCAGGAGTTGCACATCGAAGCCTTCTATCCCGCCGATGCGACGACGGAGGCCCTGACGCTTCTGCCGGAATGACTCACGTCCGTCCGAAGAAACGCCGCGCGATCAGATAATCGAGCGACAGCGGGCCCGCGCCGCGCGTGATGATCGGAAGCAGCAGCGCCGTCCAGACGAGATGATCGGGCCAGTTCTCGGGATAGACGAAGGTCTGGATGACGAGCGTCATGCCGAGCATCGCGGCGGCGGCAAAGCGTGCGCCGAAGCCGACGAGCAATAATACTGGCGCCGCGAGTTCGACGGTCGCCGCCAATGTCGCAGCGATATCCGGCGGCAATAGCGGCACGTTGTATTCGCTGGCGAAGAGCGCAACCGTAGCATCCCAGCTTGCGATCTTGACGAGGCCGGAGCGGAAAAAGACGACGCCGATCGCAATGCGGAACAGCAATTGCAGCAGCGGCAGCGGAACATTTTCGAGAAGATCGAACGCTTGCCGAAGAAGCAGCACAGGGCGGGTAAACGGGGGGGAAGCCGGGCGGGTCATGGACATGGGTTCGTTCCTTCAGGAGTGAGCGGGGAGGAGGTGGCCAATGAAAAGACCGGAGGCGAGGAGTTCTGCGCAGAAGCCGCCGGCGTCGAATTCATGATACGGGACCTGCGCAGCAGCCAGGCGAGCGGCTTGAGCGAGCGTCTGCATGTCGAGAATGGCTGCGACGAAGGCAGCCTCCGCCGGTTCGAGGACACGCCAGACCACGTCGAGATCGCGCCGCCAGACCAGCAGCGAGACGCCGCCGCTACCGAGATCGATGGTGAGCGTCGGATCGGCATCCGGCTGGTTCGCGCGCCAGATGTCGAGAACGGGAAAAGACGATGAGACCAGTCGCGCCGACGGATGTGGCGCAAGAACGAGTTCGCCTTGCAGAGTCGCAGGTATGGCATCGAACGCCGCCGCGTCTTCCGGCATGGCGTCATCGGCATGGAAGGCGTGATTGATGGCCCATTCGAGAGCCCCCACGTCGGCGAGATAGGCGAAATCGGCGGAAGCGGTGAGGCCGGCCAGGAAAGCCGGAAAGGCTTCGCCATAGTGCGCCAGCATGGCGACACGTGGCGGCTCTTCGGCGGAGAAACGTCGTGCCGCCCGGTCGAAATAGGCCTCGCCGACCAGCTTCTGCAGCACCGGAAAGGTCGCTGCGAGTGCACCGGCCAGCGAAATCAGGAAATTGTTGCGGTAGATCTGAAGACGCTGCGCCGGGGCAATTCCATAAGCGCTCACGATCCCGGAAATTTCCGCGCCGTCGTCGGCGACGATGGCGCGGATGAAAGCGGCTTGAATATCAGCGAGAGATCGCATGATGGCCCTCTCTGCCACCGAGCGCGCGGCGGGCATCGGCACGCGCCGCCTCCGCGACCAGTGTTTCAAGTTCGGGAATGTTGCTATCCCATTCGATGAGCGTGGCGGCATCGGAAAAGAGCGCGACGGCGTCGTCGTAAAGCGACCAGACCGGATCGCTGACGGGGCCGCCATGATCGTCGATCAGAAGCGCGGTGCCGCCGATATCCTTCGAGGCATGGCCCGCGAGATGGATTTCCTTGACCGGCGCGCCCGCGAAATCTGCAAGCTCTGCCTTCGGATCGCGACCGAGATTGATGGCACTCACGAAAATGTTATTGACGTCGAGGAGAAGTGCGCAGCCCGAGCGCCTTGCAAGCTCTATAAGGAATTCCGGCTCGGTCATCGGCGAATGGGAAAAGCCGAGATAGACGGATGGATTTTCGATCAGGATCTGGCGGCGCAATTCCATCTGCATGCGGTCGATATTTTCAGCGACGATGCCAAGCGCCTCTTCCGTGTAGGGCAGCGGCAGCAGATCATTCAGATAGAGGCCGGGCAGGCCGGACCAGGACAGATGTTCGGACACGAAAAGCGGCTCGATGCGGTCGGCGAGGCGGACGAGACGTCCGAGATGAGCCTTGTCGATCCCCTCTACGGAGCCCAGCGAAAGACCGACACCGTGAAGAGAGACCGGCCATTCACGACGTGCCGCGTCGAGATGATGGAAGGCGGGACCGCCACCCATATAGTTTTCGCCATGAATTTCGAGCCAGCCGACATCCGGACGGGAGGCGACGATCTCGGCATGGTGCCGGGCGCGGAGCCCGATTCCCGTGCGCCGCAGGGGGGCAGAGGCGCAGTGCTGAGTATACGTCGTTTGCATGGAAGGCTCCCGTCCGGTGCCGCGGGGTTGCTGTTAGCCGAGAACCTTGCCGCCGACGATCTTGGCGCAGGTGCCGGCGGGCACGAAGATCCACGAATCGGCCTGAGCATCCTTGGAGGCCGTGCCGGCGCAGGAATGCATCGCCGTCTGGCAGTCGTTCAGGCCGGCCTTCGCAATGCCCGAGCACTTTTCGAACTTGTAGGCGGGCGGCGTCGCCGGGCCGGCGAAAGCGACGGTGGCGGCGGAAACGGAAACGATAGCGGCGATGGCCGAAGCGGCGATATACGAGGTTTTCATGATATGTCCTTCCGGATGGGGTTGAGCTTTGGCGGTCGCCGCGGGCCGGAAACATCGTTGAGAACCGCGTCGAACCGTGACCAGACAATGCCGGCCGGCACGACGAAGCTGAAATACCGACTGCTTATGGTTTCGATGCATGGCGGTTATGGACCGGCGGGACAGGTCCGGAGGGACGCGAACTAGAGATGGAACTGCATCAGGTCCGCTATTTCCTCGCATTGTGCGAAAGCCTCAACTTCACGCGCGCGGCCGAACTCTGCAATGTGAGCCAGCCGGCGCTGACGCGCGCAGTCCAGAAACTTGAGGAGGAATTCGGTGGTCCGCTGTTCCGGCGGGAGCGCGCGAAGACGCATCTCACCGATCTCGGCCGCCTGCTCAGGCCCTATCTCGAAGCCGCCTATCAGGCGAGCGAGACCGCGCGGACGCAGGCGGCGAGTTTCGGAAAACTGGAAACGGCGCCCCTCAGTCTCGGCATCATGTGCACCATAGGGCCGTCCCGTCTTGTCGGTGTGCTTGGCGCGCTGCAGAACCAGGTGCCGGCCCTCCAGGTCGGCGTCGAGGAGGCGCGCGGCGCCGAACTCGTGCAGAGACTTGAAGACGGCAAGATCGACGTCGCCTTCGTCGCGCATCCGGATTACCCGGAACGTCTGGACCCGAAGCCGCTCTACAGCGAGCGGTATGTCGTGGCCTTTCCGCACGGCCATCGCTTCGAGCAGATGAACGCGGTGGCCTTCGACGATCTCGATGGCGAGGATTACGTCGAGCGGATCAATTGCGAATTTCCGGAGCATTTCGAGGCGCTGGGGCTTCAGGACAATTCGCTGGTCAATGTCCGTTATCGGAGCGACCGCGAGGACTGGGTGCAGGCGATGATCCTCGCGGGCATGGGCTGCACCGTCATTCCCGAATTCATGCCGCTGATGCCCGGCATCTCGACGCGGTTGATCGTCGAACCCGAAGTGACCCGGACCATCAGCCTCGTCACCGTCGCCGGCCGCCGCTTCTCGCCGGCGGTACAGGCCCTCATCAAGCTGATACAAAAGCAGAAATGGACCGGCATCGCCTGACGTGCGGCGATCGCAACGGAACCAAACAGCGCGCCGAACTTTCCCCAGTCACGATGCGTTGGTTTTTTCCGGGTGTTTTCATTCTGGGTGCGGTACTCGCGATCGGCGTGTGGCGCGGCCTGATGCCTGTTCCGCCGGAATGGAATCCGTGGGCGCCGCTCGATCTCCGCGGCGAAGAAAATTTTCTTACATGGTTCAAGCTGAAACGGCTCGCCCGCGATCCGCCCCTGTGCGCCGCCGCACTCTCGACCGCCGGGATGCGATACTCGCCCGTTCCGAACGGAGCCATCGGCGGCAAATGCCCGCTGGAGAACGTCGTCCGTATCGACGATCTGGGACCGGTCCACCTGTCGGGCAGCTTTCTCTCGACCTGTCCCTTGGCGGCGGCGCTCGTACTTTTTACGCGGCACACACTTGAACCCGAGGCGCGGGCCCATTTTGGACAGGAGGTCGTCGAACTCGATCATCTCGGCAGCTATGCCTGCCGGAATGTCTATAACCGGCCTCAGGGCCGCCTGAGCCAGCATGCAGGCGCCAACGCGCTCGACGTCTCGGGTTTCCGCCTCGGCAACGGGACGCGCATCGTCATAAGCCGAGACTGGGAAGTGGATGATGAGAGATCGAAATTCCTGCACGACGTCGCCAGAGGAGCCTGCCGAAGTTTCAGCGTCGTCCTGACTCCCGATTACAATGCGGCGCACCATAATCATTTTCACCTCGACATGAGCCCCTTCTGGTACTGCCCCTGAGCTGTGCCCCGAGGGTTCACATTTGAACCGCCGGGGGCCATGATGAGGGAAGCCGGACCAACCGGCGTTCAAAAACGGGGTCGGGGAGGAGAGACATCATGGTAGACGGCGTTCGTGCTGCGCATATGCCGCGTCGATCCGCGGATCGGGTCGTGAAATTTGCCGGTGGCTTTCTGCTGCTGGCGGGACTGTTTTTCTATGCCGGGCCGGCCCACGCCGCCGACAAGGCACCGAGCGAGGCCAGCGGCTCCGAGCTCTATCAACGCGGCTATTATCCGGAAGCCCTGGCCGAGTGGAAAAAAGCCGTCGACGAGCGCAAGGATGCCGGTGCGGCCTTCCGTCTCGGCGAGGAATATTTCGATGCGAAGGTCGTGCAGCGCGATGTCGGTACGGCCCTGAAATACTACCGGTTCGGTGCCGAGCATGGCGATGCGCGCGCGCAAATGGACCTTGGCAGCCTTTATGACAAGGGGTGGGGCGTGCCGCGAGATCCGGTCGAAGCCGCGAAATGGTACGAGGCGGCGGCGAAGCAGGGCATGGCGGAGGCCCAATACAATGTCGGCACCATGTATCAGGCCGGCGAGGGCGTTCCGAAGGATGACCGCAAGGCTTACATGTATTTCCTGCTCGCCGTGCAGAACGGCTTTCCCCAATTCGCGAACAAGGAACTCGAAAAGATGTCGAGCAGCATGTCGCCCGACGACATCAAGCAGGCGACCATCATGGCGCGCGATTTCAAGGCGAACATGCCGAAGCCGGAATCCATCACACGCTGATCCGGGTTCAGACCGCGGAAGGCTCCGGCGTCGCCGGGGCCTTTCTCGTTTCTGAAGAATGCCTATGCCATACTCGGCTCGAGACAGTTGAGCGACTCGGGAGCGGCGCATGAATTACGTCTGGTCGAACTGGTCCGGCTGGGTCAAGGCCTGGCCGAAATCCATCGCCGAGCCGGCCAGCGAGGAGGAACTCGCCGCCATCGTTCAGGAAGCCGAAGCGCCGGTGCGCGTCGCCGGCACGGGACATTCCTTCACGCCGCTGGTCGAAACCGCCGGCACCATCGTCACGCTGCGACACATCGCGGGCGTAATCGATCACGATCCGACGGCTTTTACCGCGCGCATCAAGGCCGGAACGACGGTCCGAGATCTCGGCCCCATGCTTTTCGATCGAGGGCTCGGCCTTGCCAATCAGGGCGACATCGACCGTCAGGCGCTGGCCGGTGCCGTCGGTACAGGCACGCATGGCACAGGCGGCGGTCTCGGCTCGATCTCGGCCGCCGTCGCGGGCTTTCGCCTCGTCACCGCGGATGGCGGGATCGTCAACGCGAACCGCGACGAAAATCCGGACGTCTTCGATGCGGGCCGCGTTTCGATGGGCAGCCTCGGCATCATGAGCGAGATCACCATGCAATGTCGCCCGGCCTACGCGCTGGAGGAGACCGGCGGCGCAATGCCGGTCGCGGAAGTTTTGTCGCGCGTGGAGGAACTGCGCGACGCCAACCGTCATTTCGAATTCTTCTGGTTCCCCTACGCCGATCTCGCCATCGTCAAGATACTCGCGGAAACCGACAAGCAGCCGAAACCGCGCCGGCGTCGCGCCGAGGATGAGCTGTCGCGCGACGACCGGATTTTCATCACCGCTTGCGAGACGACGCGTTACGCGCCTTTCCTGCGGGGGCCCTTGCAGAAGTACCTGACGTCCGGAAGCGGTCGCTATTCGTCCGGCTCGCTGACCGATCCGGGGCGCGTGCGCTGGTCGCATGAAGCCTTCCCGAGCGATCGCAACGTCCGCTTCAATGAAATGGAATATGCGGTACCCGCCGATCGAGGGCCCGACTGCATCCGCGAGGTCGCGGCGCATATGCGCAAATGCGGTGTCAATTTTCTGTTCCCGCTTGAGTTCCGCTATGTGGGCGCCGACGACGCCTGGCTGAGTCCCTTCTACAAGCGCGACAGTGTTACCATCTCCGTACACCAGTATCATCGCCAGCCCTATGAAGAGCTTTTCGCAGGCGTGGAAGCGATCTTCGCGCGCTATGAGGGACGGCCGCATTGGGGCAAACTGCACACGCTCGAGGCGAGGGAATTGTCGAAGCTTTATCCGCGCTGGGACGACTTCCAGGCCGTGCGGAGACGCCTCGATCCGAAGAAGAAACTCCTCAACCCTTACCTGAAGCGGCTGTTTGGAGAGTTCTGAAATCAGGCGCGTTCGATACGGGCGACGGTCTGGCCTTCCGCGACGGCATCTTCTTCCGCGACGAGAATTTCGATCACGCGGCAGCCATAAGGCGCGGCGACCGGAATTTCCATCTTCATCGATTCCAGAATGACGACGGGATCGTCCTCGCTCAACCGGTCGCCGGGCTTTGTCTCGATCTTCCAGACTTTGCCGGCGATCTCGCTCTTCAGGTCGATGCTCATGCCGTTCTCCCGCTATCTCCGAAGTCGCTCGCGAGCGCGACCGATTTGATGAGCGCCCAGACCTGCCGGCCCGGCGCAAGCGCCAGACGCTCCGCGGCGCGGTTGGTAATCCGGGCGAAAAGTGTAATCGCCGCATCGGAAGAACCCACCGCCAGCGCGACATCAATCTGTGCCGGCCCCGCCGGCTTGAGCTCGACGATCTTCGCCTCGATCACGTTCTGAATGCTGAGCGCCGTCGGCCGTTCCGTCGCCAGCGCGATATCGCGCGCGTGAAGACGGATGCGCAGTTTCGAGCCGACGGGCAACGGCAATTGCGAGAGGGCGAGGGTGGCACCGCCGACATCGAGTTCGGTGAGATGGTGGGCTTCGTCATGCCGCGCGATCCGCGCCTCGATGATGGTTGCCGGATCGGCGCCGCTGCCATCCTCGCCCAGAATGAGCGCCTGCACGTCGAGGCGATTGAGTACAGCGGCGACATCGCCCGTCGCCGCGACGCGTCCGCCATGCAAAACGAGCACGCGATCGGCGAGCCGCACGATCTCGTCGATATTGTGGCTGACGAAGAGGATCGGAAGATCGAGCCGGCGATGCAGCGCCTCAAGGAAGGGCATGATCTCGCGCCGCCTGCGGATATCGAGGCTCGACAACGGCTCGTCCATCAGCAGAAGACGCGGCGCCGCGAGAAGTGCGCGGCCGATGGCGACACGCTGCGCCTCGCCGCCGGAAAGACGATGCGGACGTCGGTCGAGCAGGGCGTCGAGACCGAGCAGATCTATCACCTCGACGCGGCTCATGCCGGTTTCGCTGCCGCGCCGCCTTGCGCCATAGTCGAGATTTTCGGCGACGCTCAGATGCGGAAAGAGCCTCGCTTCCTGAAAGACATAGCCGATGCGTCGGCGTTCGGGCGCGGTGAAGATGCGGCGCGTCGTATCGATAAAGATGTCGTCGCCGAGGGCGATGCGTCCGCTCTCCGGCCGCGCGAGACCGGCAATGGCTTCGAGTGTCATGGTCTTGCCGGCGCCCGACGGACCGATGATGCCGGTCACGCCGCTTCCCGCCTCGAAGGTAACGTCCAGCGAGAACGCTTCCGCGCGGCGCGCGATGCTGACGCTCAGCCCCCCGCTCATGCCGCGCCCCTGATGCGGCGCTGCTGGGCCCGAGCGAAGAATTCCGATGCCGCCAGCGCACCGACTGCGAGCAGGATCGAGAGGATGACGAAACGCAGCGCATGGATTTCACCTTCGGGCACCTGAAGCGCGCTATAGAGCGCGATGGGCAGCGTCTGCGTCTCACCCGGAATGTTGGCGACGAAGGTGATCGTCGCGCCGAACTCGCCGAGCGCGCGGGCAAAGCCGAGCAGGGTGCCCGCGATGAGGCCCGGCGTGACGAGGGGGAGAGTGATGCTCACGAAGACGTCCATGGGGCCGGCGCCGAGCGTGCGCGCGGCTGCCTCGAGCTTCGGATCGACGCTCTCGAAGGCGAGCCGGATCGCGCGCACGAGGAGCGGAAACCCCATCACGGCCGAAGCAAGCGCAGCTCCCTTCCAGTTGAAGGCGAGCGTGAACCCCAGATACGTCTCGAAGAAATGGCCGAGTGGGCCGCGATGGCCGAAGAGGATCAGCAGCAGATAGCCTGTGACGACGGGCGGCAGCACCAGCGGCATGTGCACCAACCCGTCAAGCGCCAGCTTGCCGACGAAGTTCCGGCGCGCCAGCACCCATGCGATGGCGATGCCGGGCGGTAGCGAGATCGCGGTTCCGACGACACCTGTCTTCAGCGACAGCCACAGCGCCTGCATTTCGCCGGGCGTGAGCCACGCATCGATCATGGCTCAGCCGTTCGCCGCGTTGAGCCGGGCGAAACCCGCTTCGAGATCGGCGATGAGATCGTCCGGATCCTCGAGGCCGGCATGAATGCGCAGCAGCGGGCCTTCGCAGGCAAATGTCGTCGCCGTGCGTATGCCGGTAAGATCCTGCGGCACGATCAGGCTTTCGAAACCGCCCCAGGACCAACCCATGCCGTAATAATCGAGATTGTCGAGCATGGCGCCGAGCGCCGCATCGGTGCAGGGCTTCAGCACGATGCTGAAGAGACCGCTCGCGCCGGTAAAATCGCGTCTCCACAACGCATGACCCGGATGGCTCGGCAGGGCCGGATGAATGACCTGCGCGACTTCGGGCCGGCCTTCGAGCCAGCGGGCAAGCGTGAGCCCGGTTCTCATATGCCGTTCGAGGCGAACCGACAGTGTGCGCATGCCGCGCAGCGCGAGGAAGACGTCGTCCGGTGCCACCGTCATGCCGATTGCGCCATGCGCGGCGAGAACCGTCTTCGCAGCTTCCTCGGTCGCGGTGATCGAGCCCATCATCACGTCGGAATGGCCGCCCAGATATTTGGTGATCGCCTGGATCGAGACATCCGCACCGTGCTCGAACGGTTTGAAGTAGAGCGGAGAGGCCCATGTGTTGTCGACGATGACCTTCGCACCGCCCTCGTGCGCCGCTCCGGCGAGCGCCGGGATGTCCTGAACCTCGAAGGTGATCGAGCCGGGCGATTCCGCGAAGATGACCCTAGTGTTCGGCTTCATCATGGCGGCGATGCCGGCACCGATCGCCGGGTCGTAGTAATCGACCTCGACGCCATTGCGCTTCAGGATCGTGTCGCAGAAATGGCGCGACGGACCGTAGATGCTGTCCGTCATCAACAGGTGGTCGCCGGTCTTGAGAAACGCTATCAGTGCCGTCGTCACGGCCGCGAGACCCGAGGGGGTCAGCACCGTTTTGGCGCCGCCTTCGAGCGTCGCGATGGCCTCCTGCAATGCGGCGAGCGTGGGCGTACCGCGACGGCCATAGGTATAGGGCTGGTTCCGGGTCTTCAGCGCCTCGACCGTCGGAAAGAGAATCGTCGAGGCCCGATAGACGGGCGTATTGACCACGCCGAAATGGGCATCCGGGTCGCGCCCGGCGGTCACGATCAGCGTATCCTGCTTTGGTTTCATCTCGACTCACGGATCATTCGTAACGCTTCCGGTCCATCCCGGCGCTTCCGGCCCATTCCCGCGCATCCGCCATTGCACCGGAGCGCGATGCGGTTAGTCTGTGCCTTCGTCGTCGGGGCTGATCGTCCCCATCCCCGAAGCATAGCATCCAAGCCACGCTCCCTGGCAAAGGGGGCGAGAGAAAAGCCCGGACCCATGGCCAGAAGAAGCAGTCTCGCATCCCGGATATTCCCCTTCGTCTTCGGCCTCGTGGTCGGCGCGGGCGTGCTCTATTTCTTCCTGCCGGGCCCACCCCAGGGCGGCAAGGTGCAGACGGCGCAGCAGCCCGGCGCAAAGCCGCAGCCGGGCCAGCAAGGCCCCGCGCAGCCCGCCGGCTCGACGCTGGCCGAAGTGCGCGCGCGCGGCTACATCCAATGCGGCGTCAGCACCGGCCTGCCGGGCTTTTCCAACCCGGACGACAAGGGCAACTGGACCGGCATCGATGTCGATTTCTGCAGGGCCGTCGCCGCCGCCGTCTTCGGCGATGCCTCGAAGGTCAAGTACCGGCCGCTCAACGCCAAGGACCGCTTCACGGCGCTGCAATCCGGCGAGGTCGACCTCCTCTCGCGCAATACCACCTGGACCATGTCGCGCGACACCTCGCTCGGCTTCGATTTCGCCGGCGTGATCTACTACGACGGGCAGGGTTTTCTGGTGAAGAAGGCCTCGGGTATCACCAGCGCGGCGCAGCTGAACGGCGCTACCATCTGCACCCAGACCGGTACGACGACCGAGCTCAATCTCGCCGATTATTTCCGCGGCCAGAACATGAGCTACAAGGTGCTGCCTTTCGAGAAGAACGAGGAGGCGCTGAGCGCCTACGACAATGGCCGCTGCGACGCCTACACGACGGACGCGTCGGGCCTCCATGCGCAGCGCCTGATCCTGAAAACGCCCGACGACCACATCGTGCTTCCCGAAGTCATCTCCAAGGAACCGCTCGGCCCCCTCGTGCGCCAGGGCGACCCGCAGTGGGAAGACATCGTGCGCTGGACGCTTTTCGCGCTGATCGACGCGGAGGAACTGGGCGTCACTTCGGCCAATGTCGACCAGCAGATGACAAGCGCCAGCCCGGAAGTGCGCCGCCTGCTCGGCACGGAAGGCAAGTTCGGCGAGCCGCTCGGCCTGTCGAATGGCTGGGCCGCCGATGCCCTGCGCGCCGTCGGCAATTACGGCGAAATGTTCGAGCGCAATGTCGGCACGAAGACGCCGCTCGGCATCCCGCGCGGCCTCAACGCGTTGTGGAGAAATGGCGGCGTCATGTATGCCCCGCCGATCCGATGATTGGCCGATCCGCTGAAGAGGTGAGGTGTGGCTGACAGGCGAAGGAACGCATCGCGAGGCATGCGCTGGTCCTGGACCGATCCGCGGATGCGGGCGCTGGTCTGGCAGGTGGCGGCGCTGGCCGCAACCCTCGTCACGCTCTGGTACTTCGCCGCCATGGCGCATCAAAATCTCGCCCGCCAGCACATCGCGACCGGTTTCGGCTTTCTCGACAACACCGCGGGCTTCGGCGTTGTCCAGACGCTGATCCCCTATTCGGAGGAATCGAGCTACGGCCGCGCCTTTCTGGTCGGCCTCTGCAACACGCTGCTGGTGGCAGCCCTCGGTACGGTTTTCGCCGTCATGCTGGGCTTCGTCGTCGGCGTGGCCCGGCTCTCGACCAACTGGCTGATCGCGAGGCTCGCCACCGTCTATGTCGAGACGCTGCGCAACATTCCACTGCTGCTGCAGCTTTTCTTCTGGTACTTCGCGATCCTGCAGCCGCTGCCCGGCCCGCGCGACAGCCTGACGCTGCTGCCGGGCATCTTCCTCAGCAATCGCGGCATCGTCATGCCCGCCGTCGAGACGACGCCCTCGACCGCGGCCTTCGTCCTGTGCCTGCTGACCGCGATTGCGGCCGCCATCTTCATTGGCCGATGGGCAAAGGCGCGGAAGCTCCGCACGGGTGAAAGTTTCCCGACGCTCATTGTTAACGCCGTTATCATTATCGGCCTGCCGGGGCTCGTCTGGCTGATCGCCAGCGCGGCTTTCGCACTCGCGCCGCCCGTCATGGGCAAGTTCAACTTCGAAGGCGGCTGGCGCGTGTTGCCGGAGTTCCTGGCGCTGCTGCTCGGCCTCACGCTCTACACGGCGGCCTTCATCGCCGAGATCGTCCGCGCGGGCATCCAGTCCGTCGGTCGTGGCCAGACGGAGGCGGCGCATGCCCTCGGCCTCTCCAGCGGCCAGACGCTCCGCCTCGTCACCGTTCCGCAGGCGCTCCGGGTCATCGTGCCGCCGCTGACGAGCCAGATCCTCAACCTCATCAAGAATTCCTCGCTTGCCGTCGCCATCGGCTATCCCGACCTCGTCTCGGTCTTTGCGGGCACCGTGCTCAACCAGACCGGGCAGGCGATCGAGGTCATCGCGATCACCATGGCGGTCTATCTGATCATCAGCCTCGCAATCTCCTTCGCGATGAACCTCTACAACGCGCGCGTCGCGATCGTGGGACGCTGACATGACCGTAAACGCTGCCGTCAAATGGTTGAAGCGCAACCTTTTCTCGAGCTGGTGGAACGGCGCGTTGACGCTGCTTGTGCTCTACATCGTCTGGAGCGCGATTCCGCCTTTCCTCGACTGGGCGATCGTCCATGCGGTATGGAGCGGCGAGGGCCGCGAAGCCTGCCTCGGGCCGGGCAAGGGCGCGTGCTGGCCTTTCATCTTCGCCAATCTCGACCAGTTCGCCTATGGCCGCTATCCGGCCGAGCTGCGCTGGCGCGTCGATCTCGCTTTCCTGCTCGGGCTCGCCGGCCTCGTGCCGATGCTGATCCCGCGCGTGCCGGCGAAGCTCTGGAATCTCGGCTACCTGGTCGTCGCGTGGCCGATGATCGCCATCGTGCTGATCGCGGGCGACAGGCCGGGCCTTGTCGGCGTCGACACCGATCTCTGGGGCGGATTGCTCGTCACGCTGATCGTTGCGATCACGGGCATCGTCGCGTCCTTTCCGCTCGGCATATTGCTGGCGCTCGGCCGCCGCTCGGAAATGCCGGTCATCCGCACGCTCTCGATCGTCTTCATCGAATTCTGGCGCGGCGTGCCGCTCGTCACCGTCCTCTTCATGGCCAGCGTGATGCTGCCGCTTTTCCTGCCGCAGGGCGTCCATCTCGACAATCTGCTGCGCTGCCTCGTCGGCGTCGCGCTCTTCTCGTCGGCCTATATGGCGGAAGTCGTGCGCGGCGGGTTGCAGGCCGTGCCGCGCGGGCAATATGAAGCGGCGAGGGCGCTCGGCCTCAGCTACTGGCAGACGATGGGCCTCATCGTGCTGCCGCAGGCGCTCCGCAGCGTCATCCCCGGCATCGTCAACACCTTCATCGGTCTCTTCAAGGACACGACGCTGGTGCTGATCGTCGGCCTGTTCGATTTCCTGGGGCAGGTGCGCATCCAGCTGAGCGACATGCACTGGTCGACGCCGCAGGGCGCCGCGACCGGCTATGTCTTCGCGGCGCTGGTCTATTGGGTTTTCTGCTTCGGCATGTCGCGCTATTCCGTTTTCATGGAAAAGCGACTGAATGCCGGCCAGATACGTTGACGATGGTGAGGTAGGAATGGCCGACACGAAAAAACCGATCATCGCCATCGAGCATGTCGATAAATGGTTCGACGATTTCCATGTGCTGAAGGACGTGAACCTCTCCGTCGCGGAAGGCGAACGCATCGTCATCGCGGGGCCGTCGGGCTCCGGCAAATCGACGCTGATCCGCTGCATCAACCGGCTGGAGGCGCATGACAAGGGCCGCATCGCGGTCGACGGCATCGAGCTGACGGAAGACCTCAAGCGCATCGACGAGGTGCGTCGCGAGGTCGGCATGGTCTTCCAGCAGTTCAATCTCTTCCCGCACATGACCGTGCTCGAAAACTGCACGCTGGCGCCGATCTGGGTCAGGAAGCAGCCGAAGGAAGAGGCGGAGGCGACCGCCATGCGCTTCCTCGAACGCGTCCGTATTCCCGAACAGGCATCGAAATATCCGGGCCAGCTTTCAGGCGGCCAACAGCAGCGCGTCGCCATCGCTCGCGCGCTCTGCATGAACCCGAAGATCATGCTCTTCGACGAACCGACCTCCGCGCTCGACCCCGAAATGATCAAGGAAGTCCTCGACGTGATGGTCGGCCTCGCCCATGACGGCATGACCATGATCTGCGTCACCCACGAAATGGGCTTCGCCCGCGAAGTCGCCGACCGCGTCGTCTTCATGGATCAGGGCGAGATCGTCGAAGAAGCACCGCCTACGGAGTTTTTCACCGCGCCCAAGAGCGAGCGGACGAAGGCGTTTCTGGCGCAGATTTTGAGGGGGTGAGTTCCCCACAGAAAATGAAGACGCTGACAATCGAGGAAACGGACACTGACGTGGCGGGAAAAAATGCCCGGGAAAGCCCAAATCATGCAGGGGCTAGACTGGTAGAGGGTATCGCCGGACATATTGCGTGATACTTCGAGCGGGCATATTCGTGAAAATACAAGAGGCTGGGAATGTGCGCACTGATAGTCAAAATCTGGTATCCGTCTGCGATGCGAAATCCGACTCCGACACTAATCCACCGCCGAATTGGCCGAAAATAGCCGAGTCGATTCATGTCGAGACGATAGCCGACGATCGCCACACTGCGAGCTTCTTCGAATGGTAAGGCTGAATCGCGATTTTCAGCCATTGTCGTGAGATATTCTGCGCCCGCCCCACGCATGACCGCATGAACAGCCGCGATACGTCCGAAAATTGACTGTGGAAGGGTCGCCTCGATGATGTCGACTCGTCTAGCCAGTTCTTTACTCAATCGTTCTTGATCAAATTGAGATTTTCCGCTCGGTAGTAAGCTGGGCCATTCCTGCGTCTGCAGGCGTCGAACTTCTGCGAGCGCCAGGCGGTACTGAGCGTTACTGACAGGACCGAAATCGCAACGATCTTGCGATTCTAGCGGTCTGACTAAAGGCCAAACATAAACTCCGATCGGCAGGAGTAAAATTATGGCCATGATTGCTGGAACAAATCGCAAGGGAATATATCCCATCTACTATAAATCCATCTGAACTCGTCAGAGACTATTCTTAGAAACTCACTCCTCCACCTCGACCTCGCTCTGCCCATAAGGTGAAAACCCCATTCGCTGATAGAGCGGCAGCGCGGCGGGATGGTCGAGGGTGCAGGTCTGGACGATCAGGCGGTCGGGGGTTTTCGTCCAGGCGAGCGATATCGCTTCGCCGAGCAGAAACCGGCCCAGGCCCTGTTCGGTGAATTCCGGCACTAGCCCCAGAAACGAAAGCTCCGCCTGCGGCATGTTTCGGAAGTCGAGTTCGAAATAGCCGACCGGTGCGCCGTTGACATAGAGGACGTAGATCTCGACCGCATCGTCATGGACGATGGCGGCCAGCGCCTCGTCGGGCAGGTTACGGCGGCTGACCCAGACATAGGGCCGCCCGACCGTCATGTAGAGATATCGGTAGAAGTGCAGCGGCGGCTTCTCAGCCCGGAGCAGCGCATATTTGCCGAGCGGGCGCGGCGCGGGCGCGAGCCGTGGCGGCGCCTTCATCTCGAGATGGGTGACCGTCGTTCTGTGAAGCTTGCCCATCCCGCTGCGATCCGCCTCAGGCTTCGATGGGAAGGCCCTTGGCCGCGCCCCATTCCGCCCATGAGCCGTCATAGACGGAGGTGCGTCCGTGGCCGAGAACGGCAAGGCCGAGGGCGAGGATGCAGGCGCTGACGCCGGAGCCGCAGGTCGTGATGACAGGGCGCGCGAGGTCGATGCCGGCATCGTCGAAGAGCCGCACGAGCTGTTCGCGCGACTTCAGCGTGCCGTCGGCATTGACGAGATTTGCGGAGGGGAGGTTGAGGCTTCCCGGAATATGGCCGCCCTTGAGGCCGGGACGGGGCTCCGGTTCCTCGGCGCGGAAGCGGCGGCCCGAGCGCGCATCGAGCACCTGCTCGGCGCAGGTGTCGAGATTGTGGAGCATCGCTTCCCTGTCGCGAACGATCAGCGTGTTGCGGCGCGCCGTGAAGTGCCGCGAGCTGTGACGCGGGCGCATGTCGTCGAGCGGCCGGCCCTCGGCCTTCCATTTCTTCAACCCGCCGTCGAGCACGACAACATCGTCATGTCCCATGACGCGGAACATCCACCAGACGCGCGGCGCGCTGAAGAGGCCGGCGCCGTCATAGACGACGATGCGCATGCCGTCGCCGAGACCCATCGCCCGCATGCGCGACGAGAACTTTTCAGGCGAAGGCAGCATGTGCGGATAGGGGCTGTCGGTGTCGGCGATCTCGTCGATGTTGAAGAAGACGGCGCCCGGAATATGCCCGCGCTCATATTCGTCGCGCGGATCGCGCTGCGCCTGCGGCAGGTACCACGAGCCGTCCACGACGCGCACATCCGGCGCATCGAGATGCGCGGCCAGCCATTCGGTGGTGACGAGGGGGGACTCTACGGTCTGCGGCATGGGGTCCTTCGGTGGTGACGATGAAACTAGAGCCAATCCGGCGCCGGAAGATTCTTCTCTTTCAGGAAGGCCGGGTTGAAGAGCTTGGTCTGATAGCGCGTGCCGTAATCGCAAAGGATGGTGACGATGGTATGTCCCGGCCCGAGCTGGCGCGCGAGGCGGATCGCCCCCGCGACATTGATGCCGCTCGATCCGCCGAGGCAGAGGCCTTCATGCTTCAGCAGATCGAAGATCAGCGGCAGCGCTTCCTCGTCGGGGATCTGATAGGCCTCGTCGATCGGCGCACCTTCGAGGTTCGCCGTGATGCGGCCCTGGCCGATACCCTCGGTGATCGAGCTGCCTTCGGCCTTCAACTCACCATGCTTGTAGAAATTGTAGAGTGCTGCGCCCATCGGATCGGCCAGCGCGATGGTGACGTCCTTGTTGCGCTCCTTGAGTGCGATGGCGATGCCGGCCAGCGTCCCGCCCGTGCCGACGGCGCAGGTGAAGCCGTCGACCTTGCCGCCGGTCTGCGCCCAGATCTCGGGGCCGGTCGTCTCGATATGCGCCTGCCGGTTCGCGACATTGTCGAACTGGTTCGCCCAGATGGCGCCGTTCGGCGACTTCGCCGCGAGTTCGTCGGCGAGGCGGCCGGAATATTTGACGTAGTTGTTCGGGTCCTTGTAGGGGACCGCCGGCACCTCGATCAGCTCGGCGCCGCAGAGGCGAAGCATGTCCTTTTTCTCCTGCGACTGCGTTTCCGGAATGACGATGACGCTCTTGAAGCCGAGCGCATTGCCGACCAGCGCGAGGCCGATGCCGGTATTACCCGCTGTGCCCTCGACGATGGTGCCGCCGGGCTTCAGCGCGCCTCGGGCGACCGCGTCCTTGATGATGTAGAGCGCGGCGCGATCCTTGACCGACTGGCCGGGATTGAGGAACTCCGCCTTGCCGAGAATTTCGCAGCCCGTCGCTTCGGAGGCGGCCTTCAGCCGGATCAGCGGCGTGTTGCCGATGGAGTCCACGAGGCCCTGTCTGATGTCCATTTTCTTCTGCTTCTTGTCGTGAAGGCGGCGGCGAGAGGTTCGATCCGCAACATACGGACGGAGGGAGGAGGGTTCAAGCTGCGAGCGCCTTGCAGCCCCGATTTACTTAAACTTTGATCTATTGGCTGCAACCCACTGAATCATAAGGAAAGTCTTTGCATCACGAATGCGTCCGTCTTCCGTTGCGCGCTGCGCTTCGGCGAGCGGCACGACGACGGCGCGGATGTCTTCATGCTCATGGGCGAGGCCGTGAATGCCGCCGATGCGGGAAAGGTCGGCCCTGGCCGCATAGACATAGGTGCGCTCGCCGTAGCCACCCGGCGAGGAATAGAGCTTGCCGATCAGCACCGGCTCGTCGATGGCGCAGCCGGCCTCTTCCAGCGCCTCGCGCCTGGCGACCTCGGGCGGTGTCTCGCCGGGATCGACGATGCCGGCCACCGCCTCGATGAGCCATGTCGCCTCGTCCCAGACGAGGCCGCAGGTGCGGAACTGCTCGATCAGCACGACGGCGTCGAGCACCGGGTCGTAAGGCAGCACCATCGAGACTTCGGCGATCGTGTACATGTCGCGCTGGACGACGTCGGACCATGTGCCGTCGAAACGGCGATGGCGAAAGGTGAAACGCTCCAGCTTGCCCCAACCCCGGCCGATAAGTTCGCGTGAGCGTATCTCCACGTCGGCAAGCGTACGCGGCGTCGGGATCAGGCGGTCTTCCATGAGTGGCTCCGGCTTCTTCCGTGCGGAAGACAATGGGAGTCGGAGTTTAGTCAGCGCCTCATGGCTTCGCCAGAGCGCTCCGGTCTATTTCGCTTTCTGCCTGGACTGAAGCTCCGGCGGGACGTCTTGGGTGCAGAAAGTGGCCCCGCCGCTTGTTGTGCCGCATTCCCAACCTGGGCCGAGATTGCGGCTGTTCCACGGATCCTTGTCGCCAAAGATCACTATGAAAAAGCCGGCAACAATAAATGCGCACACAAGCAAAAGTTTTATCGGGGTGTCCAATTCGCTTCCTCATCCTGCGGAGGGTTGGTTCAGCACCAACATCCGCTCTTTACGGCTTCGCCAGAGTGACCTGCGTGACATCGATCTGGCCAGCGCGGAAACCCGCCTCGCAATAGGCGAGATAATATTCCCACATACGGCGGAAGCGCTCGTCGAAGCCGAGGGGCTGGATTTCGGGCCATGCGGCGCGAAACCTTTGCCGCCAGAGTTTCAGCGTCTCGGCATAGTCGAGGCCGAAATCCAGATTGCCGACCCAGGTGAGACCCGCCTTCGCGACCTGTTCCTTGAGTACCGTGGGCGAGGGCAGCATGCCGCCCGGAAAGATGTAGCGCTGGATGAAATCCGCGCCCTTGCGGTAGCTCGCGAAGACGCCGTCCTCGATGGTGATGATCTGGAGCCCGGCGATACCGCCGGGCTTCAGGCAGTCGCGCACTTTCGAGAAATAGGCCGGCCAGTATTCCTCGCCGACCGCCTCGAACATCTCGATGGAGGCGATGCGGTCGTAGGTCTCGCCGACGTCGCGATAATCCTGATAGCGGATGTCGACCTTGTCGGAGAGACCCTTCGCCGCGATGCGCTCGCGGGCGAAAGCAAGCTGCTCCTTGCTGATGGTGATGCCGGTCACACGGCAGCCGATCTCGCTTGCGGCGAATTCCGCAAAGCCGCCCCAGCCGGAGCCGATCTCCAGCAGGTGATGCTCGCGCCTGAGGCCGATACGCTCGGCGAGCGAGCGATACTTGTTGGTCTGCGCCTCGGAGAGATCCTGCCCCGGATGCGTGAAGCGCGCCGAGGAATAGGTCATGGTGCGGTCGAGCCAGCGGCGATAGAAGGCATTGCCGAGGTCGTAGTGAGCTTCGATGTTACGCTTCGAACCGCTCTTCGAATTGCGCCGGAAGAGATGATAGATCCGCGCGCCGAACCGGACGAAGGGAAGCCCCGCAAGCTTTTCGCGCAGCGCGTCGCGATTGCGCGCGAAGAGTTCGAGAAAGGCGGTAATGTTGGGGCTGTCCCACATGCCGTCGAGAAAGGCTTCGGCCGCGCCGAGATCACCGCCGGCAAAGAAGCGCCGCGCGAGACCGAAATCCCTGATCTCCATCACCGCTTCCTCGCCGGGCTCACGGCCGGAGAAACGCAACCGCCGCCCGTCGGGAAGGACGATGGTGAGGACGCCGCGCTTGATGTTGAGAAGCACGCGGAAGGCGAGGCGCGCGAGACGCGGCAGTCCGTCGATCAGCCCGATATTGGCACTCGTCACCTCGACCGGATCGGCGAGGGCACCCTTACGCATGTGGTCAACGGAGATACGGGTCATGTCAGCCCCCTTGCGTCAACGGGATCACTATAACGGCGGTATCGCCATCGTTCCATCTCGTTACGCACCGGAGGCGGCGACGGTTCAGGGGTTCTTTTGCCCGCCCCGGATGCTAGTTTCGGCGCGCGCGGATGCCGCGCCCCACTGAGTCGCCTGATGTTTCACGCCGCAGAGCAAACGAAAGAAACGACGCCTCACCCCGAAAGGGTGCTGAAGGAGGTGTTCGGCCTTCCCTCATTCCGCGGCCAGCAGGGCGAGATCATCCGCCACGCGGTCGACGGCGGCGACGCCGTGGTGCTGCTGCCGACCGGCGCGGGCAAGTCGCTCTGCTACCAGATCCCGGCGCTCTGCCGCGATGGTACCGGTATCGTCGTCTCGCCGCTCATCGCCTTGATGCGCGATCAGGTGGAGGCGCTGCGCCAGTCGGGCGTGCGCGCGGCGGCACTGAACTCCACGCTGACGCAGGACGAGGCGAGCGACATCCGCAGGGCGCTGACGGCGGGCGAACTCGACCTTCTCTATGTGACGCCGGAACGCCTCGTCAGCGACGGCTTCATGGCGTTCCTGTCGCGCGTCAAGGTCGCGCTCTTCGCCATCGACGAAGCTCACTGCATCAGCCAGTGGGGCCACGATTTCCGCCCGGAATACATGCAGCTCGCGGTCCTGCGCGAACGCTTTCCCGGCGTGCCGCGCCTGGCACTGACGGCCACCGCCGATCCGCAGACCCGCGACGACCTCATTCACCGGTTGCAACTCGACGACGCGTGCATCTTCTCCGCGAGCTTCGACCGGCCGAACATCCGCTACACCATCGTGCGCAAGGACAATGCAAAGCATCAGCTTCGCGCCTTCCTCGACGATCATCGCGGCGCGAGCGGCATCGTCTATTGCCTGAGCCGCAAGAAGGTCGAGGAGACGGCGGAATGGCTGACTGCGCAGGGCATCCGCGCGTTGCCATATCACGCGGGCCTCGACCGCAGCATTCGCGACCGTCATCAGGATGCCTTCCTGAAGGATGAGGGCCCCGTGCTGGTCGCGACCATCGCCTTCGGCATGGGCATCGACAAGCCGGATGTGCGCTTCGTCGCGCATCTCGATCTCCCGTCGAGCATCGAGGCCTATTATCAGGAGACCGGCCGGGCAGGACGCGACGGTCTGCCGTCTTTCGCCTGGATGGCCTATGGCATGGGCGACGTCACGCAGCGCCGCCGGATGATCGACGAGGGCGGCTCGCCTGAAGCGGTGAAGCAGGTCGAGCGCGCGAAGCTCGACGCGCTTCTCCATGTCTGCGAGACCGCCGCATGCCGCCGTCAGGCGCTGCTCGCGCATTTCGGCGAAACCCATGATGGCCGTTGCGGGAATTGCGACGCCTGTCTGACCCCATCCGAAATGTGGGACGGCACGGAAGCCGCGCAGAAGGCGCTTTCGGCCATCTACCGGACGGGCCAGAAGTTCGGCGCCGGCCACGTCATCGATGTGCTGCGCGGAAACAAGAGCGAGAAGGTCGAACGCTTCGGTCACGACACGCTGCCGACCTTCGGCGTCGGCAAGGACATCGACCAGAAGGGCTGGCAATCGGTCTTTCGCCAGCTCGCGGCGCGCGGGCTGATCTCGGCGGATCACGCCGCTTTCGGCGCGCTGAAGCTGGAGGAAAGCGCGCGACCTGTCCTGCAGGGCCAGCAGAAGGTCGAGTTCCGCCGCGATCCGGTTTCATCCGGCAAACGGCGTGCATCGAGGTCAGGCGATGCCGAGGCCTCGGGTTCGCCGGAAGAAGAAACACTCTTCCAGGCGTTGCGCGCCGAACGCCTGCGCCTTGCACGCGAGCAGGGCGTGCCGCCTTATGTGATCTTCCACGACACGTCCTTGCGCGAGATGGCGCGCCGCCGCCCGTCGAGCGTCGACGACATGGCCGACATCCCCGGCGTCGGCAGCGCCAAGATCGCGCGCTACGGGGAAGCCTTCGTGGCGGTCGTCCTGTCGGAAAGATAAAGGGCCCGACCGCGCTTGGCGCGATCAGGCCCTTTGAAACTGGCTCCCCGGGCCGGATTCGAACCAGCGACCGATCGGTTAACAGCCGATTGCTCTACCACTGAGCTACCGAGGAATATCCCGCCGGATCAAGCCGGTGAGGACGTGCGGTGCTATAGCAAAGTCGTCCGGGCCGTACCAGCCCAAATCTTGCCACCGGACGCAACTATAACCAAGTCCTGTTGAAGCGACGTAAACCAGAACCTCGGGTGCAGGAAAACATGGCCTTCGTACGGGTTGGCAGCAGAAAAATAGCGGTTCCAGGCTCGCCCTGGATGCGCAAGACGGCGGGCGTGGCTCTTGTCGGCGGCGGTGTCCTTGGATTCCTGCCGATTCTGGGCTTCTGGATGTTGCCGCTTGGCGTCGCCGTGCTGTCCGTTGATTCGCATCCGATCAGGCGGGCGCGGCGCCGGACGGAGGTCTGGTGGGGCCGCCGGCGGACCGACAAGCCGGCGCCCTAGTCGACGGACGCTCCGGCAAGCGGCTTCGCCAGCGCGAAGGGCTGGCCGCTCAGCAGCACTTCCACGATCCGGACATCCTGATAATCGCCATTGAGCGAGACGCGCGGCAGCGCCGTCATCCGCGCCGCATGGCTTGGATGCAGAAGCCCCTTGCGGGTCGTCGTCGCCGAAGCGAAGCCGAATTCCCCCGCCAGCGCGAAGTCGCGGATGCCGGCCGAAGCCGGATCGCCATAGGGGTAGGAGAAGTGCCGGGGGCGACGGCCCAGTTCCGCTTCATGACGGGCAAGACCGCGCGCGATCTCGTCGCGCGCTCGGTTCTCGGGAAGCCTGGCCAGTGCGAAGTGGCCTGCCGTATGTGCCTCGATGCGGGCGAGCGGATTGGCGGCAAGCAGCCGTACTTCGTCCCAGTTCATCGCCAGTTCGCGGGTCAGGGTGCTCATATCGACGCGCTGCTCCACCGCGAGGCGGTGGATTTCGGCTCGCATCGCATCCTCGGAACCCGACCGGAGACGCCAATAGATCGCGGACCATGCGGCGTTCTTTTCCACCGTCGTTGCGCAGGCGATCGTCTCATCGCCCTCTGCGAACCGGACGCGCAGCTTATGCGCGCGCGCGATGACCCGTTCCAGAGCCACCCACCACAATTCGGCGGTGCCGTCGGGCAGGTCAGTCGCCAGATAGACCGTGAACGGAACGTCATGCCGTGAGAAGACGGGCGCCGCGTTCGTCAGATTGTCGCGATAGCCGTCATCCAGCGTGAAAACGACGAAGGGTTTTGCGAAGTCTCTCTCCTGAAGCCTGCGCACAGCCTCATCTAGATCGACGAAATCATAACCAATCTCGCCAAGTCGCCGGATCGTGGCGTCGAGAAAGGTGGGGGTGATTTCGAGGATGCCGTTCGGCGTGAAATTCGAACCGTCCGGCTCGCGAACACGATGCAGCATCAGGATTGCGCCGACGCCCGCCAGAGACTTCGGCGCAAGCCGATACATACCGCTCGCGTGAAGGGCGAGCAGGGCCTTTTTTGTCCAGCCGCCCGGTCGGACCGCCGGCGACCGCAGCATGGGGGCCTTCGCGACCTCGCTCATTCCAGCCCTTTCGGTTAACGGCCAATCCTAGCACGGCGTTTGCAATCAGCCTGGCATGGCGAGAATGCGCGTCCGGAATTGAGAAAAGATTGATCCAGACGGACCGCGGCGAGCCAATAAAAAAATAAACGTTCCAAGTTGATCCATCAGCAAGGCGAGGCCCCCGTGAAGCCGCTGAAGAAAACCAGAGACGCCATCGAGGCGATCACCCGAATTAACCAGTCCGGTCTTGCCGGCGCGGGCCCGGCTCATCGAGCCACCGGCCGCGTCATCAGCGGGCCCTGGGGCGCGAAGCCTGAGGTGCTCCTGTCCGTCCATGCCGATTTCGAGGCGCTGCGCACCGCCTGGACGTCGCTCGAGCGCGACGCCGACTGCACCGCTTTCCAGACCTATGCGTGGCTCTCGGCTTGGTTCCGCAATATCGGCGCCCGGGAAGGTGTCGAGCCAGCAATCGTCGTCGGCTGGAACGCCGAAGGCGAGGGCGATGCTCTATTCATCCTGCCGCTCGGCCTGAAGCGCGGCGTCTTCGGTACGCGCCTCGTCTGGCTCGGCGGCAGCTTCTGCGACTACCAGGCGCCCGTGCTCGCCAGAAGCTTTTCGCGTCAGGTGCGCCGCGACCAGTTCAAGGCGCTATGGACCGAAATCCGCGCCGCGCTGCCGGACCATGACATTGTCGAACTGAACCGCCTGCCCGAAATGATCGGCGGCCAGAGCAATCCCTTTCTCGCTCTCGGCAACGTGACGGCTCACGCCTCCAACGCCCATATGACGCGCCTCCAGCCGACATGGGATGCCTATTACGGCGCCAAGCGCTCGTCGGGCAGCAAGAAGCGCGACAAGCAGAAGCGCCGCAAGCTTGAGGAATCGGGCGCGGTCGAGCTGATCACGCCGGAGAGCCGCGAGGAAATCGCTCGCACCGTCGATATGCTGATCGAGCAGAAGACCGCGACCTTCGCCCGCATGGGTGTCGCCAACCCCTTTGAGAAGCCCGGCGTGCGCGACTTCTACATGGAACTCGCGACCGACGCAGCAGCTGAAGGCCTGATCCATGTCTGCCGCCTCGAAGTCGGTGGCAAGGTCGCGGCAGCGAACTGGGGCGTCAGCTTCGGCGGTCGCTACCACTACGTTCTGGCGAGCTATGCCGAGCAGGAAGAATTCGCCCGCCGCGGTCCCGGAATGATCCAGCTGATGGATCTTATGCGTCACGCAACCGAGGCCGGCCACACCGAATTCGACTTCACGATCGGTGACGAGGCTTACAAGGGCGATTGGTGCGAGGTCGAAATTCGCCTCTACGACCATGTCGAGGCCGTGACCGTCCGTGGCTGGTTGTCGCTTCTTCCGGCGCTCGCCTATCGCCGGGCTAAACGCTTCATCAAGCAGACGCCGGTACTTTGGGAGGCGTTCACCCGCCTGCGCGCCGCCGTGGGCGCTTTGCCGCGCCTGGGTGCCGCCCAGGGCTGACGACGGCCCGAAGGATGTAAGCCAAGATGGACGCCATGGTGCTTCCACAACCCCTGAAGCGGATCGGCGAGACGATCGCCGCCCGGCTTGCCGACGGCCATCTCGCGACGGTCGTTCGCGGGGCTGGTCTCGTCATGGCCATCCGCATCGCGGGTTCGGCCATCGCGCTCCTGAGCCAGGTGCTGCTTGCACGCTGGATGGGCGCCTTCGAATACGGCATTTTCGCCTATGTCTGGGTCTGGGTCATCATTCTCGGCATTCTCGCGCCAATGGGCTTCGGCACATCGACGCTGCGTTTCGTGCCGGACTACACGATCAACAGGAAATGGCGCCGCCTCGCGGGTATCCTCGATGCCTCGTGGCGCGTCGTCGCCGTGCTCGGCATCGGCTTCATGGCGGTCGGACTTCTCGCGATCTTCATTCTGCGCAACGAGCTTGAACCCTATTACGTGCTGCCGCTGGTTCTCGCGATGCTCTGCGTGCCGGGTTTCGCGCTCGGCGACACGCTGGAGGGCACGGCACGCGCTTTCGGCTGGGTCGGTCTTGCGTATCTGCCGGCTTATATCGTCCGTCCGCTCGGCATCGTCGTCGTGGGCGGACTGGTCTATCTGTTCGCCGGCGAACTGACCGGCGTCGCAGCCGTCGGCGGCGCGCTGGCCGCGACATTCGCGACGCTCGCCGTGCAGCGCTTTGTGCTCTCGCGCCGCATCGCCCGGACAGTGCCGAAGGCCAAACCATTTCTTCATACGAAATACTGGATCGCCGCTTCCATGCCGCTGGTGCTGGCGGAGGGTCTTTATCTCGTTCTCCTCAATACCGACATAGTGCTGCTCGGCTATTTCGTCGATCCCGATCACGTCGGCATTTATTTCGCCGCGACGCGGATCGTGAACCTTATCGTCTTCATCTATTTCGCGGTCGCCGCGCTCGCCGTTCCGAAATTCAGCGAGCTGCACGCGGCGGGCGACAGGGCCGGCCTCCAGA
Source organism: uncultured Alphaproteobacteria bacterium (assembly GCA_903889655.1). Lineage (GTDB taxonomy): Bacteria > Pseudomonadota > Alphaproteobacteria > Parvibaculales > Parvibaculaceae > Parvibaculum. Next base: position 28,386 of record CAISYL010000159.1, read on the forward strand.
CCTTCGTTCACAACATCATCCAATGGATTTTCTGGCCGACGCTGGCCGCCGCCGCAATCATCCTGCTCGGTGGAAAATTCGCGCTCGGCCTCTTCGGTCAGGATTTCAGCGCCGGTTTTCCGCTGCTGGCCGTGCTGATGCTCGGCTTCATCGCCCGCGCCTCAACGGGACCGATCGAATATCTGCTTAACATGACCGGCCATCAGAATATCACCTCGGCCGTTTATGGTGGCGCGGCACTGCTCAACATCGCGCTGAACCTCGTTCTCGTGCCGCATTTCGGATTGATGGGCGCTGCCGCCGCGACCGCTACGGCGCTCGTGGTCGCAAGCTTCTGCCTTTTCCTTATCGTCCGCCGCCGCCTCGGCATCACGGCCTTCGTCTTCGCCTCGGGCAAGGCCACGGCGGCACTGGAGTCGAAATGACCGAGCTCAATCATCCGCATCATTCTCTATTCTGGACGCGGCGGCAAAGGCCCGCGCCGATGGAATCCTCGCTTTCGGTCTATCCGCTGAGCCATGCGGCACGCTTCCTGATCGACAATCCGCCGCGCGCCGATATCGTCCTGCTCGAAAGCGCCGACGCGTTGACGCCTTATATCGGTGCCGTCGATGAACTTGCCGCCGCCGCGACGGACAGCAATCCGCTCTTCGAAAGCGCGGCGCTGCAGGCGGCCATGACCCATCTGACGCCGCAAGGCGCCGTCCGCGTCGCTCTGGTCTGGAGCGAACCCAAAGCCGACGGGACGCGGCTGTTGATCGGAGCCTTCCCGTATCGGGCGTGGCGCTTTTACCTCGGCCTGCCGATCGCCGTCTGGAGCGTGTGGACGCATATTCACAGCTTCCTGGCGACGCCACTCGTGCGTACCGGCTACGAGCGCACGGCAATCCGCCGCTTTCTCGGCTATGCCGATCAATCCGGCGCGCCGCTCGTCCGCTTCCCGCTTTTTGAGGCCGGTGGTGCATTCGATGCCGCGCTTAACGACGTGCTCGCCGAGCGCGGACTCCCGAACGCCGAGACAGAAAGGCACGAACGCGCTTTTCTCAAATCCGATCTCGATGGCGAAGCCTATCTCGCCACGCATATGCGCAAGAAGAAGCGCAAGGAATATGGCCGCCTTTGGAACCGGCTTGCCGACAACGGCGCGGTCGAATTCGTGGCGCATGACGGAGGCCCCGATTTCCACGGTTGGCTTGCGCAGTTCCTTCGCCTCGAACGCAGCGGCTGGAAAGGCAGGCGCGGCACGGCGCTGGCTGAACGCCCCGAGGAACGGCAATTCTTCGAGAGCTTCGCGGGCCGGGCCTATTCGAAAAGCAAACTGCATTGCGCGGAAATACGCCTGGACGGCAAGCCGGTCGCAATGCTGGCAAGCTTTCTGTCAGGAGGCGGTGCCTATAGCTTCAAGATCGCCTACGACGAGGCCTTTGCGAAATACTCGCCAGGCGCATTGCTGATGATGAAAGCCATCGGCGCCTTCCAGAGCGACCCACGCATCGCATGGGTCGATTCCTGCGCGATCCCGAACCATCCGATGATCGATCACATCTGGGCGGAGCGCCGCGGCATCCGCGCGGTGAACGCCGCGACCGTTCACCCGCTGAGCGACGCGCTCGTCGCCTATGCGTCCCGCGCGACGCACGTCGCCGATTTTGCCTGGGCCAAAGCCCGCGCCGTCTATCACCGCATCCGCAAAGAGGTGGAGCATGACTAAGTTGATCGAAGTGCAGCCGGGAACCGTCGGCAAGACGATGCCGACGAAGACCTTCCGGCTGAAGCATCATCTGGCCGGCCATCCGCTTTTTCAACTCGACCGTCTGGCGCGCCTTGCAGCCTCGCTTCCGGCCGACAGCGTCGAGTTCAATGGGCCGGTATTGCCGGGACAGGATCCACGCCTTACGCCGTCGAACGGGCTGAGCGCCGAGGAGACCGTGCGCCGGATCGAGGAATGCCGGTCCTGGATGGTCATCAAGAATTCCGAGCAGGACCCGGAATACAAGGCATTGCTCGATGCCTGTCTCGATCAGGTGGCGGAACAAACCGGCGGCGTCATGGGCGGCGCGCGCCGGCGTCAGGCGTTCATCTTCGTCACCTCGCCGAACAATGTGACGCCGCTTCATATGGACCCGGAATATAACTTCCTGCTGCAGATCCGCGGTTCGAAGCGCATGAGCCTCTTCGATCAGAAGGACCGAGGCATCGTCTCGGAGGAAAATCTCGAACTCTTCCCGGGCAAGCACCGCAACCTGCCTTACGAGGAAGCTTTCGAGGCGAAGGCGACGCATCAGCATCTGATGCCGGGCGATTCCATCTTCGTGCCGCTTTTCGATCCGCACTGGGTGCAGAACGGGCCGGAGGTTTCGGTGTCTTTCTCGATCACATGGCACACGGACACGTCCGAGAAGCTCGTGAAGCTCTCTTATGTGAACGCGGGCCTGCGCAAGCTCGGCTTTCCGCAAGCCCCCGCCGGCACGTATCCGGTACTCGACGGGATAAAGGTCGCGGCCTACGACATTGCGCGGCCGATCTACGACGCGGTGAAGAAGTTCGTCGGCGACCGGCGCAAGGCCGTCGCACTTTTCTTTGGAAAGACGGCTGTCGCGGGTTAGCCCTGGCTCTGCGGCGCCCGCAGCGGGCGCGCCGGATATTCTTCGATCACCGTATCCGAATAGCGGCGATAGCGGCGGAGATTGACGCGCGTCAGCAGAATGCCGACGCGGCGGCCGCTAACCGCCGACAGCATCTTCAAGACACGCGCGACAACGCGGCGGCTCGTGCTCGCCCAGCGAACGACGAGGATCGACAGGTCCGTTATCTTGACGAGCACCTGAACATCGGCAGCAGCCATGGCTGCCGGCGAGTCGATGATGACGAAGTCGTAGGTCTGTTCCAGCGCCTTCAACACCCAGGCCATCTGCGAGGAGGCGAGCGCCGCGGTCGGGTTGGGCAGGGGACCGCCCGCCTGCATGACATGCGCGTAGCTGCCATAGTCTTGACGGATCACATGCGCGAAACCGGCCTGGCCGGTTAGCAATTCGGACAACCCGGCCTGAGGCGGCATACCGAGTGCAAGATGAACCGAGGGCGCGCGCATATCGGCATCGACCAGAATAGTTTTGTAGCCGCCCATGGCGAGAACCCGGGCGAGGCTCGCCGCCGTCGAGGTCTTGCCTTCATCCATATGCGCGGAGACGACGAGCACGCTCTTGGCTCGGCGATCGCCGATGCGCGCCGTCAGCACACTTCCCTGAAGTCCGCGGATTGCTTCGGCGTAAAGCCCGAAGGGTTCGCGCATGAGGTCGGCGGCCGGGCTGCCGCGCGGTCCGTTTTCAAGCTCGGGAATGAGCCCGAGGAAGGGCATGCCTGTGATGCGCTCTGCTTGTTCGGCGGTGCGGAAACCGGGCGCGAAAGCCTCGAAGAGGAAACTGACGATCAGCGAAAGAAGGAGGCCCGCGACGACGGCCAGCATCAGCACCGCGCCGGTTTTCGGGAAGGTCGGCTCGGAAGGCTCCTGCGCGCGCGAGACGATCCGCGCATTGGCAGCGCTCGCATCTGCCTGCGCGCGAGCATTCGCTTCCTCGTAGCGCTTGAGGAAGGATTCGAGCAGGGAACGATTGGTCGCGGCGTCGCGCTCCAGCGAACGGAGCTGCACTTCGTCCTGATTGAGCGCACCCATGCGCGATTGAAGCTGTGCGAGGCTGGCACGCAGGGAAGAAACGCGCGCGGCGGCGACGCGGGATTCGTTTTCGAGACCTTGAATGATCTTGCCGACTTCCTTTTCGATCTGGTGATCGAGATCGGCGAGGTTCGCCTGTGCTTCCAGCATCTTCGGGTGGGAGGGAAGCAGTGTCTCCGACATCTGGGCGATCTGCGCGCGCAACGCGACTTCCTGCTGCCGCAGGTTCTGGATGAGCGGAGACTCGAGAACAGCGGCGGCGGAATTAACCGAATTGCCCGAAGCGATAAGGCTCCGCGCATTGTCGAGCTTGGCTTGCGCTTCCGCGCGCGCGGCTTCGGCCAGTGTCAGCTGCGAGTTGATATCCGTAAGCTGTTGCTGCGGAACGGTCGAGCCATTAGTGAGGAAAAGTCCCGACTGACTACGGAAGGCTTCAACTGCGGCTTCCGAGGTCTGGACCTTCTGGCGAAGTTGCTCGATCTGCTGGCCAAGCCATTTTGTCGCTTCGCTATTGACGCTCGTCTTCTGCTCGATCTGCTGGGCGATATAGAGTTCGGCAAGGCGGTTCGCGATCAGCGCCGCCATGCGCGGGCTGGTCGATGTGAAGTCGATCGCGATGACCCGCGAGGAACCCTTCTGATAGACGTTGAGCTTGGTCAGCACATTGTCGGCGATGTCACCTTCGTCCGGCGTGCTGCCGCGCACGCCGACCAGCGAAAGAATTTGCGCCTTGGCACCGTCGCGGAGCGACGGATTGAATTCCGGCTCGCGGTCGAGATGCAGATCCGTCACAAGGCGCGTCAGCAACGGCCGCGAGGTCAGCACCTGAATCTCGCTTTGCAATGTCTCGGCGTCGGGTTGCGACGCCTGGCTCTCGGCATCAAAGCTCGAAATCTCGCCGGTACCG
>CAISYL010000160.1 GCA_903889655.1 uncultured Alphaproteobacteria bacterium
CGGCCGCATCGCGTTCCATTCCTCGAAGCGCATCGGCCGGTTGTCGACGCAGGAGGGCAGGCGGAATCCGTATTCGGCAAGCGTCGACTTGCGCCGGTAGTCGCCGCGGAACATGCCGCCGATCTGCGGCACGGTGACATGGCTCTCGTCGGCGAAGACCAGTGCGTTGTCGGGCAGATATTCGAACAGCGTCGGCGGCGGCTCGCCGGGCTTGCGGCCGGTGAGATAGCGCGAATAGTTTTCGATGCCGGCGCAGCTTCCCGTCGCCTCCATCATCTCGATGTCGAAGGCGGTGCGCTGTTCGAGGCGCTGCGCCTCGAGAAGCTTGCCCTGACCCTTCAGTTCCTGAAGCCGGATCTGGAGATCCTTCTTGATCTCCTCCATCGCCTGGCTGAGCGCGGGACGCGGCGTCACATAGTGCGAATTGGCATAGAGCTTGATCGTTTCGAACTTGTCGGTCTTTTGTCCGGTCAACGGATCGAACTCGGCAAGCTCCTCGATCTCGTCGCCGAACATGGTGATGCGCCAGGCGCGATCTTCGTAATGCGCCGGGAAGACCTCGACCGTATCGCCGCGCACGCGGAAGGTGCCGCGCCCGAAGGCCGCGTCGTTGCGCTTGTACTGGAGCGCGACGAGATCGGCGAGAAGCTGGCGCCGGTCGAGCCTTTCGCCCACCTTCACCGAGAAGGTCATGGCCGAATAGGTTTCGACCGAGCCGATACCGTAAATGCAGGAGACGGAGGCAACGATCACGACGTCGTCGCGTTCGAGCAGCGCGCGCGTCGCCGAGTGGCGCATGCGGTCGATCTGCTCGTTGATCGAACTTTCCTTCTCGATATAGGTGTCGGTGCGCGGGACATAGGCTTCCGGCTGGTAGTAGTCGTAATAGGAGACGAAATACTCGACCGCGTTCTCCGGAAAGAAGCTCTTGAACTCGCCATAGAGCTGCGCGGCGAGCGTCTTGTTGGGGGCCAGGATCAGGGCGGGGCGCTGCGTCCGCGCGATCACCTGCGCCATCGTATAGGTCTTGCCCGAGCCGGTGACGCCGAGCAGCACCTGGTCGCGCTCGGCCCGTTCGATGCCTTCGACAAGTTCGGCGATGGCCGTCGGCTGGTCGCCGGCGGGCTCATATTCGGAGACCAGCTTGAAGCGCTGCCCGCCTTCGGATTTTTCCGGCCGCGCCGGCCGGTGCGGTTCGAAAAGCGGCCAGTGTTCCGGGTCGCCCTGAAGCGCGCCGGCCCACGAATCGCGGTCGGCCTGGGCCAGTGCTTCGCGCTCGGCCGGAATGAACGAAGCGCCGGGTGCCTCGGCGAAGCCCGCCGCGACGCTCGACGGAAGTTGCTTGTCGGAACTCCGCCCGAAGGATTTGAAGGATTTGCGTACCATTGGCGACAATATGGGGCGAATTCGGCACGGATCAAAGGGGGAACATGGAAATCCGCTCCACGTCGGGGCCGGTATGCTCGGGATTACACAAACTTAAGCCCGCCCCCCGGAAAAACAGGTGACGGCGGCAATCCGGCATGCGACTGAATGGCGCGAAGTGCGGCTGTCGGTGCGGGATATCGACTTATCCCCGGCTGCGCTCCGAGGGATAGGATAGCCTCGGCTGAATAGCGCCGGAGCAGGTCCAGAGAATGCCGAACAAGCCGCAAAAACCGCACAAACCGATTTTCTTCGACGCCACCGGACGCCGGGCGGCGCAGATCTCCTTCATCGGCTGGACCGCGGCCGTGCTGAGCACGCTGATCGGCATCGCCTTTCTGGCCAGCATCGTCATCGTGCCGCGCTTCGAGGCGCTGAAACTGCCCGGCCAGTTGAGCGCCGTGCCGACGGCCGAACTCGAAAAGAAGGCGCAGTCCCCCGGCCTGCTGCGCTCGGCCGCGCATCTGGCCGCCGAAGCGCGCGCCCGCCGCGAGAAGCTCGCCCGCGAAAAGCAACATCGGCTGGAGCGGGTCGCGCGCGGCAACAACATGGCCGCGATCCTCGAGCCGCAGGAGGGGCGGCCGCTGTCGATCGCTTTCTACCCGACCTGGGGCAGCACCGCCTTCGCCTCGCTGCAACGCGCACTGCCGCAACTCGACTGGGTGATGCCGACCTGGCTCAATCTGCAGGGGCCGCAGCTCACGCTGGGGTCCGCCTTCGACCAGCACGTCAACGACTACATCCGCGACACCAAGCCCGGCGTGGCGATCCTGCCGACGCTTCAGAACGCCTTTCAGGGCAAGTGGGACGGGCCCGGCCTCGGCAAGCTCCTCGCCGATCGCACGCGGCGTCAGGCGCTGGTCGCGCAGGTCACGGATTTCGTCGGTCAGCACAAGCTGCAGGGTCTCGTCGTCGACTTCGAGGATCTGCCCGTTCCCGCGCGCAAGAACCTCGAGACCTTCCTGAAGGAACTGCGCGACGCCTTCGCGCCGCATGGCTGGGTCGTCGCCATCGCGACGCCGGTCGGCGACGACACATGGCCCTTCGCCGATATTTCAAAGCTCGTCGATTACACGATCCTGATGATCTATGACGAGCATTGGGGCTCGGGCACCGCCGGACCCATCGCCAGCCAGGGCTGGTACGAGGACGTGCTCGACAAGCGGCTGAAGGAACTCGACCCGACCCAGACCATCATCGCGCTCGGTGCCTATGCCTATGACTGGAACGGCGGCGACGTCGACAACCTCTCCTTCGAGGACGCTGTGATCGCGGCGCACGACTCCGGCGCCGATATCGACTTCGACGATGCGAGCAACAATCCGCATTTCTCCTATATCGAGGACGACAATGTCCGCCACGACATCTGGTTCCTCGATGGCGTGACGGCCTACAACCAGATCCACGCGGCAGATCCCTATGAGCCCGCCGGTTACGCGATCTGGCGTCTCGGCGGCGAAGACCCGACGATCTGGAACGTCATGGGCAAGCCCTACGACACACCGGCGCCGCCGAGTATCGGCACCATTCCGATCATCGACGACATCGACTTCGAAGGGCGCGGCGAATTCCTGAGCGTCGCCGCCGAGCCTACGACCGGCGCGCGCAAATACGAAGTCGACGCGAAGACTGGCGACATCGACGACGAGACCTATACGAAGCTGCCGACGACCTACGTCATCAAGCAGTACGGCGCGGCCTCGCCGAAGAAGCTGGCGCTGACCTTCGACGACGGCCCCGACCCCGAATGGACGCCGCAGATCCTCGACATCCTGAAGGAGAAGAACGTCCACGCGACCTTCTTCGCCATCGGTGCGAATGCGGAATCGAATCCGGGCCTGATCCAGCGCGAAATCGCGGAAGGCCACGAGGTCGGCAGCCACACCTTCACGCATCCCAACCTTGCCGTCACCAACGGCCAGGCCGTGGTGCTGGAACTCAACGCGACGCAGCGGCTCTTCGAGGCGCTGACGGGCCGGTCGCTCCGGCTTTTCCGGCCGCCTTATCTCGGCGATTCCGAACCGACGGATTACGAAGAGATCGTGCCGGTGAAGATCGCGCAGGACATGGGCTATCTGACCGTCGGCCTTCATGTCGATCCGCTGGACTGGATGCAGCCCGGCACGCAGAAGGTCATCGACGACACGATCGCGCAGGTGAAGAGCGCGACGCCCGATTTCCCGCGCAACATCGTGCTGTTGCATGACGCGGGCGGCGACCGCGAGCAGACGGTCGAGGCGCTGCCGGAGATCATCGACAGGCTGCGCGCGGACGGCTACGAATTCGTGCCGGTGTCGGAGCTGATCCCGCTCACCGCCGATCAGGCGATGCCGCATCTGCCGCTGACGCTGTCGCTGCTGACCGATCGCGCCGTCTTCCTGACGTTGAGCGCGCTCGGACATACGCTCTACTGGTGCTTCCTCGTCGCGATCTGGCTCGGCATCGGCCGGCTTCTGTTCCTCGTCGGCATGAGCCTCTGGCGCCGCTACAAGGAGCTGACGACGCCCGAGCCCGCGGTCGAGACGGCGGGTCGCCGCGTCTCGGTCATCATCCCGGCCTACAACGAAGAGAACGTCATCGTCTCGACGGTGAAGGGCATTCTCGCCGGCGACTACACCAATATCGAGGTCATCGTCGTCGACGACGGCTCGAAGGATCGCACGCTCGCCGTGCTCACCGAGAATTTCAACGGCATGCCGCGCGTCGAGATCGTCTCGATCCCGAATGGCGGCAAGGCCAACGCGCTCAATGTCGGCATCGCGAAGGCGACGGGCGAGGTGATCGTCGCGCTCGACGCCGATACGCAATTCGAGCACGACACGATCTCGCGCCTCGTGCGCTGGTTCGCGGACCCGGCCGTCGGCGCGGTCGCGGGCAACGCCAAGGTCGGCAACCGCATCAACATGATCACGCGCTGGCAGGCGCTGGAATATATCGCCGCCCAGAACCTCGAGCGTCGCGCGCTGGCGGCGCTCGGGACGCTCACCGTGGTGCCCGGCGCGGTCGGGGCCTGGCGCCGTTCGGTGCTGGAGGAACTCGGCGGCTTCCGCGGCGACACGCTGGCCGAGGATCAGGACCTCACCATCAATCTGCAGCGCGCGGGCTACCGCGTGATCTTCGACAGTTCGGCGCTCGCCTGGACCGAAGCGCCGGCGACTTTCGGCGGCCTGTCCAAGCAGCGGTTCCGCTGGTCCTACGGCACGCTGCAATGCCTGTGGAAATATCGCGCGCTCACCTTCAACCCGCGCTACGGCGCGCTGGGCATGATCGCGCTGCCGCAGGTCTGGCTCTTCCAGATATTGCTGACCGCGATCGCGCCGCTCGCCGATCTCCTTCTCGTCTGGCAGCTCATCGGCCAGTGGATCGCCTGGGCGCAGCACGGCGCGGAGTTCCAGAACAACGATCTGAAGCTCGTCGGCATCTATTACTGCGTCTTCGTGCTGGTCGATCTCGCCGCCGCGATCTTCGGCTTCCTGATGGAGCGGCGCGAGCAGTGGAGCCTGCTCTGGTGGCTGGTGCTGCAACGCTTCGGCTATCGCCAGCTGATGTATTACGTCGTGGTGCGCTCGCTGATGACGGCGATCCGCGGCCCCTTCGTCGGCTGGGGCAAGCTCGAACGCATGGGCACCGTCGCCCTCGACAAGAGCCGCGCGCGCTGACCGGGCTCAGGTCCGCCTGAGCTTCATCAGCGGCGTCACCTGCACGAGGATCGCGGCGGCGAGCACCATGGCGCCGCCGGTCCAGCCGATCAGCGTCAGCCGCTCGCCCAGCAGCAGCGCGCCGAAGAGCGCGGCGAAGACGCTTTCCATCGAGAGCAGGATGGCGCTGTCGGCGGGCGGCGTATGCGCCTGCGCGATGGTCTGGAGCGTGAAGGCGAGGCCGCCCGAGAGAAAGCCCGTATAGGCGATCTCGCGCCAGCAGAGGAGGGCGGCGTCAAGGTTCGGCGTCTCGAAGACGAACCCGGCCGCAAGGCCGAGCGCTGCCGTCACCGCGAACTGCGTCAGTGTGATCATCACCGGCCGGCGGAGATCGAAGGCGAGCGCCCCGAGCCCGATGATCTGCCCCGCCCAGAAGACAGCGCCGACCACGAGCATCGCGTCGCCCCAGCCGAGCCCGTCGATGCGCCCGCCGCCGAGCAGGAACGTGCCGGCAAGCGACAGCGCCGCCGCCGGCCAGATGACGCCCGGCAGCTTGTGGCGCAGGAAGACGGCGCCGATCGCCGGCACCATGACGACGTAAAGCGCGGTGAGGAACCCGGCATGGGTGACGCTGGTGCGGACCAGCGCGACCTGCTGCAACGCCACGCCGCAGAAGAAGACGACGCCGATGCCGATCAGCGCCGGCACGCGGCCCGCCGGCATGGGGCCGACCGCGTTGCGCGCCTCGACCAGCGCGAAGGGCAGCAAGGCCAGCGACGCCAGCACGAAGCGCGCGCCGATGAAGGTGAAGGGCCCCATATGCGCCATGGCGGTCGATTGCCCGACAAAGGCGCCGCCCCAGATCAGCGAGGCAAGGAGCAGCAGAAGGTCGGCGCGCAGGCGGGTCATGAAACGGCGGGTCTGTGGGGACGGGCGGGGACTATGCCCCGGCCGCGCCGCCCGCGCCAGTCCCCGGCGACGAGGCTCAGACCGGATTTTGCGCCTGCGGCGTCCCCGGCTGCTGCATCTGCGGCATGTGGTCCTTCATGTACATCGCCCACTGGAAGAGCAGCGAACCCTGCAGGCTCAGCACGACGAGGAAGCCGGCGAAGATGGCCCAGCTCTTCCAGCTCTCGGCCGGCCGCCCGGCCAGCGGATCGGGGCCGAAGCGGTTGTCGCCTTCCGTGCCGCGCAGGAAGAGCATCACGACGAACGGCCAGAGCTGCACCAGCGGCACGAGCAGCACCAGAAGGAACCAGCCGCTATAGTCGCGGTCGTGCAGCCGCTTGACGCCGATCGCGAGCGACGGCCAGAGCAGGACGAGACTGGCGAGATTGAGCCAGCCCATATGCATCCCCTGCTGCATGGCGCGCGAAGCCTCTTCCGGCGTCATGCCGGGCTGGAGACCGGCGGTCGTGACCTGCTGCATCGTCAGATAGAGAAAACCGAGGCTGATCGCGGAATAGAAGAGAGCAAAGCCCCAATAGGCCCGCCGGTTGACGCGCCCGCTGAACGAAAAAAGAAACGACACGATATCCATCGAGAGCCCCCGCTGATGAAACCGCACCCCCGCGGCAGGAACGATCCTGCCACAGAGGGCGGGGGGCGTGGTGGGGAAAAGGGTGAAGGATGTAAGCCTATCTGTCAGATCATGTTCTATTCGGAAGAGGGTTGCTGACAAATATCACCGGAGAAGCGTACACAGAGAGAGCAATATTCGTTAGCGACGTATCCATGAGTATAGCTGATAGCGGGATTAGAAAATTGTGGACGAGCGAGCAGCTGAAGCTCGCGTTTCATCTCTATTGTCAGCTCCCCTTTGGGAGGCTGCACTCCCGGACTCCAGAAGTAGTGGCGCTCGCGAATCTTATCGGACGGACGCCGTCGGCTGTTGCCATGAAGTTGGTGAACTTTGCCAGTTTAGATCCTGACATTACCGGCTCAGGACGCCGGGGGTTGAGTAATGCGTCAGTAGCGGATCGAGCTGTTTGGGACGAGTTTCACATGGACTGGGAGGGTTTGGATTCTCAATGTCTCGATATGCTGGCCCGCCTAAATGCCACCCGGTCATTCGCCCCAGAAATAAACTCTTTCGCGGAACCTCAAGTGGAGTATGTGGGTGAGGTTCGTACCGCTAGTGTTGATGTTCGGCTTAAACAAGATTTTTTTCGACGCTCTGTGCTTGCAAGTTATGAGAGCCGCTGTTGCATGAGTGGCTTATCCGCCGATGAGTTGATCGTCGCCAGCCATATCGTTCCCTGGGCCGAGGATGTAAAAAATCGGCTCAATCCGCATAATGGATTGTGCCTTTCTTCTATTCACGATAGGGCATTTGACCGTGGACTGATCACGGTTACTCCGAATATGGTTGTGCGTGTGTCGCGTAAGGTCGCCAAACTGGCCACCGGGAGTAAGTTGGGTGCGCTTCTCGCCGCGCTTGAAGGTCACAAGATCACGATGCCTCGGAAATTTTGGCCGGCGCCCGAATTTCTGAGGTGGCACAACGAGAATTTATTCAAAGAGTGAGGTGCTATGTACCACGCCGCGTTTGAATATCTTTATAGAGACGCATCAAATTATAAGGCGTGGGGCGGAGTGATCCTGATGGGAGATTTTATGCCCATCGTTCTCGAGAAAA
>CAISYL010000161.1 GCA_903889655.1 uncultured Alphaproteobacteria bacterium
AATTGCCGGCGCCGGAGGAAGTACTCGATGCCGGGCCGCAGCGCGATTTCGCGGAAGAACGCGCGCCCAAAGGGCGGCGTGAGCGAAACCAGGGCAAGGAGCGCGAACCGAGAGAGTCGCGCGCCGCCACGCCACGCCGCAAGACCGGCGTGTCCGGCCTGTCGAACAGCGTGTGGTTCAGGCTCAATGTGGGCCGGCAGAAGAATGCCGATCCGCGCTGGCTGTTGCCGATGATCTGCCGCCAGGGCGGCGTCACGCGGCGCGAAATCGGAAGCATCGATATTTTCGAGCAGGAGACGCGGTTCGAAGTCGACGGCGCCGTGGCCGAGCAGTTCGAAGCCTCCATTCGCAGCGTGCCGAAAGGCGAAGCCCGCATCGAACGGGTGCGCGAGGATGCGCCGGCGCCGGAAGCCGCAGCCGCCGCGCCGCGCGCGGAGCTTGTAGAACGCCCCCGACGCGAGTCGAGGGACCAGGCGCCCCGGGTTGAGCGTTCCCGTCGTGAGCCTGTCGTGGAGCAAAAGCCCGAACGGCCACGGCACGAGCCTAAGGAATGGAAGCCCAAGGCCGATCGTCCCGCCGGGGCGAAAGGCGGCAAGCCCCCGCACAAGGCGCATGGCGGAGCGACCGAAGGCAAGCCGCATGGCAAACCTCACGACAAACCCAATCCTCACAAGGGGAATTCCCACAAGGGTGAAGGGAAACCGGCCTGGGCATCGAAGAAGGGCGCCAAAGGCCGCAAGCCGGGCGCTTCCGGCGGCTTCGACAAGCCGATGCACAAGGGGCCGAAACACAAAGGGCCGAAGCAGGGCTAGGCCACTTGTCGTAAGCCCGCGTGAAAGGCAGTCTGTCGGTGACGGAGGCCTCCATGAAGCTTGCGACCATCGGCTATGAACGCCGGACCCTGCCGGAACTCATCGAACGGCTGAAGGCGGCTCAGGTCGACACGCTTGTCGACGTGCGGGCGATCGCTGCCTCGCGCCGGGCGGGTTTTTCCAAGACCATGCTGGCGGCTTCGCTCAGGCAAGCCGGTATCGACTATGTGCATCTGCGTGCGCTCGGCACGCCGAAGGAAGGCCGCATGGCGGCGCGCGCCGGACGCTTCCACGAGATGCGCGAGATTTTCGAAAGGCAACTTGAAGAGCCGGCGGCGCAACTCGAATTGCTGCGCGCGGCGGAGATCGTGCAGGCGCATAAGGCGGCACTTCTCTGCTTCGAAGCGGATGTCTCGCATTGCCATCGCGCCATCGTCGCGGCTCGGATTTGCGATGCGGTCGGTTGCGAGATCGAAAATCTGTGAACATAACATTCATGAACATGGAGAGTGGGAATGAGCGGTGAGGCAAGACGGGGCGACATCTGGCTTGCGGCGGGCCTGAGAACGCCTTTCGCCAAGGTCGATGGCGGGCTCTCGAAGCTCGATGTATTCGGCCTCTCCGTTCCGGTGGTGCAGGCGATGATGGCGCAGTTGGGTGGTAAGAAGCCTGACTTCGTTACATGGGGTTCGGTCGCCCCGGATCTCGGTTTCAGCAATCTTGCGCGTGAGATATGCGTCGAGGCGGGAATCGATCTTGCGATTCCATCCTTCACGACCATTCTTGCCTGTTCGACCAGCATGGTGAGCGTCTTCTCTGCGGCTGGCATGCTCGATGGACGCGGCCGCGAACTTGCACTGATCGGCGGCACGGAGAGCATGAGCCATGTGCAGGTCGGGCTCGGCCATCGCCTGTCGAACTGGCTGCGCCACATGATCCAGGCGCGCTCCTTCGGCGACCGGACGAAGCTTCTGGGCGACCTCAAATTCGGCGACATCCGTCTCGATATTCCGTCTGTGCAGAACCGGGCCACGCACAAGAGCATGGGCGAGCATACGGAGGAGATGGCCAAGACCTGGGGCATTCCTCGCGACGAGCAGGACGCGATCGCGCTGGCGAGCCATCAGGGTGCGGTGAAGGGCTGGAGCGGCGGCTTCTTCGACGATCTCGTGATCCCGGTGGGCGGCGTCACGCGCGATCTCATTCCGCGGGCCGACACGACGCTCGAAAAGCTCGCGAAGCTGAAGCCAGCCTTCGACAGGACCAGCGGCAAGGGTACGCTGACGGCAGGCAATTCGAGCCCGTTGACCGACGGCGCGGCGGCGATCTGGGTCGCGACGGATGAGGGTCTCAATCGGTTGCCGTCGAACCTTCCGCGGGTCCGCCTCGTCGACTGGGAGGTCGGCTCGATCGACCTCTGGCACGAGGGGCTGCTGATGTGGCCGGCCTATGGGATCCCGCGTCTGCTGGCGCGTCACGGTCTCGTTCTCACAGATATCGATCTGTGGGAAATTCATGAAGCCTTTGCGGCACAAGTGCTCTGTCACATCAAGGCGCTGGAGGATCGGAATTTCCTGCGCGACAAGGCTGGCGTCGATCGGGACATCGGCAAGTTCCCGCGCGAGCGGATGAACCCCAACGGCGGCAGCACCGCCATCGGTCATCCGTTCGGCGCGACGGGCGCGCGCATTCTCAGCCAGGCGGTCAAGGAGCTGGCGGCCAGGCCGAAGGGTAGCCGCGCCATCGTCAGCATCTGCGCCGATGGTGGGCAGGGAACCGTCGCCCTGCTCGAAGCGGCCTGAGGACGGGCCGCAACGAAAATTTCACATCGACTCGGGGCGTGAGGCGCGATGATGGCCTCGCTTCTTTTATTCAAGGTCCAAAATGTCCACTGATCAGACCACGTCCCGTTCCGCGCTTCGTGCCGAGATCGAGGAGATTTATACCGAGCGGGCTACGCGGCGTTATGGATTATCGGACATCAACCAGCTTCAGCATGCCTTGCAGGCCGCGACGCTGGCGGAGGCCAATGGCGAGGCACCAGCCTTCGTGCTGGCGGCGATGCTTCACGATGTCGGCCACATGATCCACAAGCTGGGCGAGAATCCGGCGGAGGAGGGTGTCGACGACCATCATGAAATTCTCGGCGCAAAGTGGTTGGCGAAACGGTTTCCCGAATCTGTGTCGGAACCGGTTCGGCTCCACGTCGAGGCCAAGCGTTATCTCTGTGCCGTCGATCCGGATTATTTCGGCCGGCTCGCGCCAGATTCCGTCTTGAGCCTGTCTCTTCAGGGCGGGCCGATGAACGACGATGAGGTCGCGACGTTTCGTGTCAAACCTCACGCGGAGGATGCACTGCGGCTGCGGCTGCTTGACGAGGAAGCGAAAGACCCTGAGATGGAGACGCCGCCGGTCTCGCATTTTCTCCGTCACCTTGCGGCCGCGCGGATCGGCGCGACGGAGCGCGCCATGTTCCGCCGGGACGGTGTTCTCGTTCTGCGGAACTTCTTCGATACCGACGAGATCGCTGAAATCGACCGCCTGTCGCGCCAGCTGGGCGCGGAGGCGCAAGCGATGCTGCATCATGCGCGGGAAAGCGGCCAGCGGCCGGCAGAACTGGCGCGTGAGGCGGGTATGCTGATCGCGGTGCCGGAAGCTGCCGACCCGACGCAGCTCTGTCGCTTCGAGTATCTGCTGGGCCGCAGCGCCGAGATGCGCGCACTTGTCGAAGCGCGGATCGCGCCAGTCATTGAGGCCGTTGCCGGCGAACCTTTTGTCCCGTTCAAGGATAAGGAAAACGAGAAGCATCCGGGCGGCGGCGCGTTCGGTCCGCATCAGGATTTCGCCGCCTATCAGGCGTTCGGCCCGCGCTACAACGTGACGGCGATGATTTCGGTCGATGCGGCGACGCACGAGAACGGCTGCCTCGAATTTGCGTCGAACTGGTCGCATTTTGCCGGCATGGCATCGGGCGCGGCCGAGAGCTTTGTGGAGGGGCGGCCGCTGCTCCGGTTCCACAAGGGCGGCGCGCAGAATGGCGATATTCTGGCCGAGATTGCCGACGGCCTTGACTGGCAGACGGTCGAGACATCGCCCGGCGATCTCGTGCTCTTCGACTCCTTCGCGCCGCATCGTTCCGCGCCGAACATGAGCAGTGCTTCACGGCGCGCCATGTTCCTTACTTTCAACGCGGTGCGCGAGGGCGATTGGTATCAACGTTACTACGACGAGAAGCGCGCCAATTTCGACGATCCGAAATTCCATGTCTCGACGCCGACCGTGCATGCTGGCTGATGTGATCGTCAGTCCGGGCGGATCTGGAACGTCACGCGGGACGCGCTTCCGGCGAGTTGGTCGCGCGTCTTTTCCAACGTCTTGGGCGATGCGGAAGCCCATTCGGTGAGCCGCTGTCTCAGGCTGGCGATTGCGTCGTCGAAATCCCAATCTGGTGGCGTGTCGCGGAAGAAGGATCGCGCTATCCAGGCGCCGGTGGCGCCGAGGCGCGGGAATTGCGCAAAGACCAGATCGGGGGGGACGGGGAGCGAGGTGTCGTCCGTTCTCGCCACGCCGCCAACCGAGAGGGCGAGCTTTGCGCGGCGAACTTCCTGAGCCAAGGCGTCGAGCAGAGGGGAGGAGAGAACCTCGAAATGGCTCCGAACGCCGAATTGAAGCCGTAGATCGTTAAGTCCGATCATCACCTCGTCGAGACCCGGGACGGATACGATTTCGCGGACGCGAATGGCCGCCGCGGTGGTTTCGAGCAGGATCACGATGCGCGCGCGCCCTCCGACGATACTGACGAATTTCCGAACCTCGGTTGCAGTCTGGAAAAATGGTAACATTAGCACCTGGGCACCTGCTTCCAGTACCGCATCCACCTCCCATTCCGTGTCGGTGTTGAGTGGATTGACGCGAACGAAGGCTTCAGCCCTTGCGAGCTTTCCCGCGACGGCGGCAAGGTCGTCGATCGTGTGTCCCGAAAGCCGCGTATCGAGGCCCGCCTGCCGTTGAGCCTTTCCGAGTCGTTCAAGATCGATGCCGATACGATCGACGCCGGCGTGATCTGCCTTCAGCGCAAGCGCCGGATCGTTCGTCAGCAGGGTGAGACGAAAGGTGTCGCCGAATCCAGGCGTCAATGCGGGGCGTGGCGTCACAGGATGTCCGGAATGTCTGTCGATTGCGATGCGAGACGCCAATTGTCGGGCTCCTCATGCATATAGAGTTCATCGATAATGTTCAGATATCCCGCTGGCTCCCCGCTTTCGTTGCGAAGCCCATGCCACACACCCGGCGGCACGATGACCATCACGGGGCGCAAAGCGCCGATACGGATAATGTCGGTTGCGCCCTTTGTCGGCGAGGTCTGGCGGCCGTCCCAGAGCGCGAGCTTGATGTTGCCGCCGACGCCGACGAGGTGATCGGTTTGCTTGCGATGAGCGTGCCAGTCGGTGACCGCGCCGGGATTGAGTTGCACCCAGTTGACCTGTTGCACGGAAATATCGACAACCGGCCAATCGGTGCGGAAAATCTCGGTCATGAAACCGCTGCGCGTGAGAATGTTGCCGAGTTCGCGGACTTGCACGCCGGAAATGCCCGGCGGCTTTGCTCGGCTGCCACTGGCGGTCACGGTTTGCGGATCCTTCAGACCGACCATCTGCGACAGGTCTCCTATCGGGGAAATTTATCTGCAATCCATGGAATGATAGAGCATCCCTGATCTGCGGCGACGTATCGTCGTCCGATATGTGAGCAAAAGTAAAGGTGAGTTCGGGCAAGGCCGCATCGATGCATATCGACCTCTATACAAGATGCTGGAACGACGCGGAGATGCTGGAATTCTTCTTCCGGCACTATGACCGCATGGTTGCGCGTTATTTCGTTTATGATGATGGCTCGACGGACGGGTCGCAGGAAATCCTTCAGGCGCATCCGAAGGTCGAGCTGCGCCGCATGCCTGACTATAGCGACCCGCAATCGCGCGTCGCGTCGAACCTGTCGGTTCTTGAGACCTGCTGGACGGAAAGCCGCGGTACCGCCGACTGGGTGATCGTGACCGACATCGACGAGCATCTGCATCATGCCGACTTCGCGGCCTATCTTGCTGGCTGCAAGGCTCAGGGTGTCACAATCGTTCCGGCGCTCGGCTTTCAGATGCTGACCGACGCGTTTCCCGGAGGCGGGCAATGGCTTTGTGAAACGCCGATCCGGGGCGCTCCGTGGCCGATGATGAACAAGCTCAGCATATTTGCGCCCGACGAGATCGAGGCGGTGAACTTTCAACCGGGTCGACATATGGCCGCGCCGACAGGTCGCGTCGTCGCGCCGCCGTGCGACGAATTAATGCTGCTTCACTATCGCTATCTCGGCTTCGAGCGAACCCTGGCGCGTCATGAGAATTATCTGAAGCGGCAAAGGCAAAAGGATCTCGCGATGGGATGGGGTGAGCAATATTCCTGGTCATCCGATCGGCTGCGGGAAGAATGGGATCGCATCGTCGCCCGCCTTGTCGACGTTCCGAATTGCGCGTCCGATTTGAAGTCGACCCATCCAGGGGTGCGGTGGTGGGAGCCGTTTCGTGCGGCGCGAAGCGGTGGTGAATAAGCGACGGCGATCATCGTTTCGCCGCCGCTTATTTACTATTTCGAAGCGGCCGCGCCGTTCGTGTTGACGGAGACCTGCGTGCAGGGTTTGCCGTCGGTCTCCTTCTTGATCGCTTCGGCGGCATCTTCGGCCGTGGTCGCCGTTTTCGTGATCGTAATTGTGGTCGGGACTTCGACTTCGAGGCCACCAGCGGCGGGCTCGACGCTGGTCGACTTCACATAGGTGCAGGAGAGAGTCACGGCCTGCGTGGCTATGACCGTTTCAGTCGAGGCACAGCCGGCGAGAAGCAGGGGAATCGCTGCGGCGAGGAGAAGGCGGGACGACACTATGGGAAACTCCGATATTGACGATGGCGAACCGCAGGGCGCGGCGGCGCATAAATGCTCGCTTGATCACACGGCGTCAATGATGTCTTCCGTCGCGCCAGTTACAACATCTGACGCTGCCAGCCCACCCGATTGGAATGGGCCGCCGGTTGACGCTATAATATTGGAAAATCATGGAGTGACCGGATCCGGACCCGGTTGCCGAAGGGGACGTCGGTCGCTGTGGGTAACGGGAGGGACATGAATAACTTTTTGGCGCAGGCGTTCCTTAGCCATGACGGTCTGGTTTCCGACAAGTGGGAGCAATATCTTCAGGTCTACGACGCCTTCCTGCGTGAGCGTATAGAGGCTGGCATTCCCATTCGCTTGCTCGAGATAGGCGTTCAGAATGGCGGCTCTTTGGACATGTGGTCGAAAGTGTTGCCAACGGGGTCGACGATTATCGGTATCGATATCGATCCAAAATGTGCCAGCCTGCAGTTGCCGCCGAACGTGCGCGTACGCATCGGCGATGCCAGCGATGTGCAAGTGCTGCAGGATTTGCTGGGCGATGCCGAGTTCGACATCATTGTCGATGACGGTTCTCATCGGTCTTCGCACATCATTTCGACGTTCCGGGCCTGCTTTCCACGTCTTGCGGGGGATGGCATTTATTTTGTCGAAGACGTTCATGCCAGCTACTGGCCGGAATTCGGTGGAGGATTTCGGGCTGCAGGCGCCGCGATGGAATGGTTCAAAGGGCTCGCCGATGCGTTGAACACGGACCATTTCCGGCCCGTGGATATCGCTCGGCCGGGTGTCGATGAGCTTCAGGCCTTCGGGAAATATCTCCAGAGCATTTCCTTCTTTGACTCCATCATAGCAATTACCAAGCTTGGGCAGACGAAGGACGCCCCCTATAGGCGGGTCTTGTCCGGCACGACGGCAGACGTCTCCAGCTTCTCCCGGCTTTGTTCGTTTCTACCGGCGCAGGGGCTAAGATCGCTGCGGCTAATGCCTGCCTCGGATGCTGCTTTTTCGGCAGATCTTCAAAATGCGCTGGCTGAAGCGAAAGAAGAAATAGCCGGGTTGAAAGCGCTTCTGGCGGCCGAAGTGGAGAAATCCGCCAAACTCATTGCGGAAAACGCTGACGCGGAAACGACGGAGCTTCGGCAACCCAAATCCATGCAGGGCTCGCGTTTTTTTGCGGCGGTCGTACATCGTCTAAGGGGAATGCTGCGAGGTCAAACCAGGCAGCGCTGAGAGGCAGGAATTGCAGGGCGATACGGGAAGGGGAAACCGTCCTCAATGGGGAAGCGTGTGCTTCAGGCGGGGCGCACGTGTGGGCCGGGCGGTGGTGCGCTGCATGTTCGGCAGGTCTTCGTTATCTTCAAATCGCTACTCGAAGCCACGCTTCCTCAAGTCTGCATTAAGCCAGCTTGTCGACATGAAGGAGATCGTTCCGCTGCGGGCGGCATCCGTCACGACAGCCATTCATCTTCATCTTTTTTATCCGGATCTTGCGTTGAAGTTTATACGACACTTTGCGGAGATGCCTTTCGGCTTCGATCTCTTTGTGTCGGTGCCCGACGAAAAAGCGAAGCTCGACTGCGAGAGAATATTTCTGGCGCTGCCCAAACTTCAGAAGCTCGTTGTCGAAATCGTGCCCAACCAGGGACGCGATATCGGACCGATGCTTGTGCAGTTTGGCGGAAGACTTGCGGCTTACGATGTCGTCTGCCACGTCCATTCCAAGAAGTCGACCTATGCGAACGGGATTACCGACGGCTGGTTGGACTATCTTCTCGATAGTCTTTTGGGAACCGGCGAAAACATCAGGCGCGTGTTTCAGTTGCTGCTGGTCGAAGACTTCGGGATGGTCTATCCGCAGCCTTTCTCGAGCATTCCGATTCAGGCGTGCACATGGCTCGCGACTGAGACACTCGCGCCTGGCTACGTGAGGAGATTCGGCGTGTCGGCGCTGCCGAACGGCATGCTGAGCTTTCCGACGGGTTCAATGTTCTGGGCTCGCGGAGATGCCATAGGCTCCATGCTCACGGCCTCCATCGACTATTGCGATTTTCCTGCCGAAACCGGCCAGATCGACGGTACGCTGGCCCATGCTGTGGAGCGGCTGCTGGGCGCAGTGCCGCAGGCGCTGGGTTACAAGGCTGCCGTCATCGCCGATCCGCTGAAGTCATCCTGGTCAGAATTCCGCGTCGATGAGTATTTCGCCTCAATCAACACGACATCTTTAAAGCAGGCTGTCTCGGATCCGGCGATCAAGCTCGTTATTGTCGATCTCTTCGACACCCTCGTCACGCGGCCGTCGATTGATCCGGAGATTGCGAAATCCATTGCGGCAAGAACAGCGCATGGCCTGCAGGATGGAGATGCGCTGCAGGAAATCGAGGCGCGTCTCGAAGTCGTGCTTGCCGAGAGGCGTCTGGATATTCTCGATATTATTCGGGAGGCGGGACGGGGCGAGAAGGAAATCGTCATTGTCAGCGATACGATGCTCGACCTATCCGTGCTGTATGAAATTTTGGCGCGGGTGGGGATGGATAGATCCCTCCCGATGTATGCCTCTTCTGCGGGCGTACGGAAGGACCAGGGTGGGGCGCTGTTTCGACATATTCTGGCGGCGCATGCCGTCACCGCCGCGGAAACAATCATCGTCGGAGATCATCCCCGCAACGACTGGTATATCCCGCGGGTGCTCGGCTTGAAGACCTTTCATGTTTTCCGGCCTGCGGACATTGCCTCGAGTTCGGTTCGCTTCAGGCCCGTTCTTGAGCGCTATCGTCATGCCGGCGTCGATGAGCAGTTGACGCTGGGGCCGGTCGTCAACGAAGCGTGGCGCGGCATGGACTTCCCGAACGCAAAGCCCGACGATCTCTTTTTAAATACGTCGCCCGCGCTTGTCGGATTTTGCGTGCTCGGGCCGTTGCTGGCATCGTTCAGTCAATGGCTCATGGATCGTGCGGCGTCGCTCGGTGTGGACATGCTTTCATTTTCCGGTCGCGACGGTCAGGCGCTGAAATGGGCCTATGACGAATGGTCCGCAGGGATCGAGCGCGCGCCGCGCACCCGATATGTCAAACACCCGGTGCGGGGGGAGAGAAATGCCCTCAGCATCGATGATGGGGCCATGAGCATCTTGGCCGCATTCGATTGCGTTTCAGAGAGGGAGAGAACGTCGTCAATTCGCCGGCGATTTTCCGAACTGGAGAACCTGCTTGGCGCACTCGGCGAGGCGGTCGAGGAGGAAGCAGACGGAAACGGCGCCGCGCGCCGCGATCTGAAAGCGGGGGCCTTGCGTTACCTCAAGCGGGCGATCGAGATTCGTTCCAGCGTCGATTGCTCTTTCAAGCCCTCTCTCGACGTGGCTGGGGCTCTCTTCGAGGCATTTGTCGACGAAGCAAGTGCCGACGAGTGGGCTTTTCTCTCAAACATTGGTTCCTGACGATCGGGCCGGCATAGATTGAATATGCGATGTCGGATAGAACTTCTTCGAAGGACTGCGATGCGTAGGCAGTCGCTGCATCAAGTCCCGAATCCTATCACTCTCCGAGTGACCGGCCCGGTCGGAAAACCCAAATTACATGCGGTCCTGGTCCTTGCTCATTTCGCCAGTCGTTCCCGACGCCAGAGGCAACGGGTTGGCGAGGCGTGCGTGGATGTGGGCACATGAGTTGTCGCAGGACCGCGATCTCGTCACGCTCGTCATCGGGACGCAGGACGTGGCGTCGGCTCCTGAAAATTTGCCGGGACGGATACTGCGCGTTCCGCCCGCCCTGGGCCGGTCGAAATGGAAAAAGGCGATCGGCTGGAACGCGCCGGATGTCGCAAGGGTTCGGGCGGCCGTCGCCGATCTTGCCGGCGCGCCTGAACGAGTGCTCGTGTTTCGGCTCGGCATTTCCGCAGCTGTCGACGGATTGCCGGTGTCATGGCTCGATCGTGCCGAGATCGATCTCGACGATTGGGAATCCGAAAGATGCTGGAGCCTTGCCGGGCTTTCGATGCGGGCCGGATCGCTCTGGCCCGCTGTGCAATTTGCGGCCGGTTCATTCTTTTATCGGCGGCTGGAGCGAAGGGCGCTGGCGCGTTTCCCCGTCGTGCATATCGCCTCGCCCGATGACGCCGCCGTGTTACGAGCGCGATTTGGCGGAACGGTGCGGGCCACGCCGAACCGGATCGCCGGTCCGGCCTCTCCGCTGCCGGATCGTGCGCCGGAGGGCCGTGCCTCAGTCCTCTTCGTCGGTACGCTCGCCTATCTGCCCAACAGGGATGCGGTCTTCTGGCTGATGAAGAGCATTGAGCCGCGGCTCGCCGCGGCGGTGCCGGGCGTGACCGTGACGGTGGTCGGCGATGCGCCAAGGAAGACGGGTGCGCGGTTCAAGGCATCCGCGCTCGACTGGAGGGGCTATGTCGACGATCTGCGCGAGGTTTACGAGGCAGCGACAATCGTCATTGCCCCTTTGAGAGGCGGCAGCGGGACGAAGCTGAAAATTCTCGAAGCCTGGCTCTATGGCCGCGCGGTCGTCGCGACAAGCCATGCCGTGCGCGGCCTTGGCGTCGTTCCCGGACGCCATGCGCTGGTCGCCGACAGTGCCGATGATATTGTCGAGGCGTGCCGGAAGCTCATCGAGGACGGGGCCTTGCGGAAGCATATCGCGGAAGAGGGGCACAGGCTTCTTCTGTCGCAGTTCCTGATACCCGCGGAGACGCCTTCCATCGAAGGCGTGCCCGCCGATGGCGCTGCACCGGCTCCTGTCCTATAGATGGGGCCTCTTCACCGACGCATGTGTGCCGCTTGATCCCCCGTCTCATCCACCAGACCTGGAAGACCGAGATCGTTCCCGAACGCTTCCGGGCGTGGTGCGAGAGCTGGACCGGGTTCAATCCTGATTGGGAGAGGAAGGTCTGGTCCGACCGCCGCCTGCTCGAATTCGTGGCGGAACATTATCCCGATTTTCTCGATCTCTATTGCGCCCTTCCGCAGGGCGTGATGCGCGCGGACGCGGCCCGCTACATGCTGCTGCATCGTTTCGGCGGGCTCTATGCGGATATCGACACGGAATGCCTCGGGCGGCTCGAGCCCATTGCGTCGGAGACGCGCGTCGTCCTCAGCCTCGAACCCGTCACGCATTGGCATCCGCTCGCGACACGGCGCGGCATGCCTCATCTGGTCTTCAACGGCATCATGGCCAGCCCCGCCGGCCATCCGTTCTGGCTGCATGTCCTCGACCTGATGCGAAGGAACAGGCTGGCGCGGAATATCCTGGATGCAACGGGCCCCTGCCTCCTGACCGCGGCGCAGCTTTCATTTTCGGACCCGGCCTCCATCCGTCTCGCGCCGTCGTCTCTTTTCAACGGGCTCGACCGGTTCGGGAAGGAGCCCGACCGGGAGGACGGGGCGATAGTCCTCGCCCGTCATCATTGGGCGGGAAGCTGGTTGCCCAAGTTGCGCCGGCGGCCCGTTGTCAACGCGATCAAGACGCACGTCCGCCGCGCCCGGCATTTGCTGACGCGAGGCGAGTATCTGGATCCCGCTCAGGCACGCGCGGCCGTCGATCCGGCGGCCGTCAAGGCGCCTCCATCCGCCGGCGACAATCTCGCGATCCTGATCCCGCTACGCGACGCGGCGGGGCATCTCGCTCCGTGCCTCGAGCAGGTCGCGCGGCTCGATATTCCGCCGGAGCGGATCAAGCTCGTCTTCTGCGAGGGCGACAGCGTCGACGGAAGCTGGGAACTCCTCAACGATCTCGTCGCGCCGATCCGCGCGCGATATCGCGACGTGATCCTGCTGCGGAAATCGGTAGGAACGCGGTTCGGGCACAAACCGCGCTGGAGGGACTCGATCCAGAGAGCGCGGCGCGGGGGGATTGCGAAGGTCCGCAATCATATGATCGATCAGGGCATCGACGCTTCGGACGACTGGGCGCTTTGGATCGATGTCGATGTCTGGCGCTATCCGCCCGACATCGTGGCGACGCTCAGGTCGACCGGCGCGCGGATTGCCGTTCCGCATTGCGTCAAGCGGCCGGGCGGCCCCTGTTTCGATTACAATACCTTCATCACCGTCAATGCCGACCGCGACCACGCCTATTACCGCGACATGCGCCAAGGGCTCTACATGCCGCGGACGACGAGCGGGCGCAGGCTCTATCTCGACGATCTGCGTCACAGCGAGAAAGTGCCGCTCGACTCGGTCGGGGGGACGGTGCTGCTGGTCGATGCCGCCCTACATCGCGGCGGCCTGCGTTTTCCGGAAATGCCCTACGAACATCTGATCGAGACGGAAGGCTTCGGCCGCCTCGCGACCGATCTCGGCATCCGCATCGTGGGGTTGCCGAATGTCGAAGTTCTCCACGTTCCCTGGTGAACGGGACAGGCCCCGCATACGTCAGGCGAAGGGCACGCTCAACGAACGGTTCAGGGGCCGCATCGCCCACGACTTCATGTCGTGAAGTCTTTTTGCAAGGCGGTGCCGCAGCGTGTGCTTCGGCTTGCGCCCGCGATGATCCCTGATGGTGCTGTCGCTTTGATGGATGCCGATATATGGAGCCTGCACGCAGAGCGCCGGCGTCATCTGATAGATGTGCAGCTGCCAGAATTCAGGTACGCGATGGTCGAACATCAACACGTCGACCGGGTAGGGAAATGTCTCGGACAATGCCAGAAGCTTCTCCGCCCCGGCGCGGCTGACGATATAGCCGCCGGCCGCCAGATGGCGGGAGCGAAGCCTGTGGAGTTTCCGATTTTCGACGCGACCCGCCGGTAGCCTGTCGAGCAGGATGCCCTTCTGCGTGGTCTCGATCTTGACGATATCGTAGGCGGCGGGCAGCCAGTCGTCTTCGGCCATCAGGCGGGTAAAGTCGGGTGCGATCAGGACGTCGTCCTCGAGCACGCAGCCGCAGGGCTTGCCGCTTTCGATCAGCGCCGTCCAGGCCGCGCGATGGCTCATCAGACAGCCGATTTCGGGCGGAGAGAGATCGTAACCGCATGGAAAATGACGTCCGCGGGAAAGCACGTCCGGCGCGAGCGCCCAGCCATTGACGGCGGCGATGCGCTTCAATCCGGGCACACGCCTGCGCATCGTCTCCAGACGGTCCGTCTGACTATCGAGATTGATGACGTAGACGTCCAAGCGACTTCCCCGGCACGATCGGTTCTGGATTTTCGAGTTACCGGTTGTGCCGGGAAGCGCTGTAAAGATCAAGCGTACCCGTTTCGGGGAAGTCCGAGTCCGACGCTATATTTGGAGAATCGTCTAGCGGTAGGACAGCGGACTCTGACTCAGTCGGTCTGGATTCGAATGTCAATTCACAAGCCCTTGCGCTGCCGACATTGAATCGGACGCATCATGGCGGATAGGGTTGGAGGATATTTAACGCCGGGGGGTGTGATGTCGGCTCTGAAAATGTGGCTGCAAAAAGCCGTCGCCGCGATCAGAAGCCACTGGCTCCTATCTTTTGTTGCAGTGGTCGTCGCTATTTTCGTCTTGATGGCAATAATACGCCTGCCCACCTATTGTTCCGTGCCGTCACAGTCCGAAGAAGGACAAAATAATGTTGCCGAGAATGAGGCCGATAGGACCGGCGGAGATCAGCGCGACGCCAATGGCGAAGTTGATTATCTTCTCGCTCTTCGCGATGAAGTAGACACCCCACGCCATTTCCAAGAGCCCAAGCAGGAACCAGGAAATTGGCGGAAGGCCTTTATCTGCGACATCAAAATTACGGACGCGCTGATAGCGTTGTTCACGATAGGGCTGGCGATATTCACTGCTGGTTTGTGGCGGAGCACCAATAAGCTCTGGGCTGCCGGTGAGAGGCAATTCGATCTTGGCCGAAAGGAATTCGTTGCTTCCCATAGGCCTAAGATCATTTTGCGAGAGGCCTATATCGGAACCCACCTCGGAGGTGAACCAATAGCGGTATTCTATCGCTTGTCGAATGTGGGAGAAGGTGAGGCGACGATTGTACGTAGCTCTATCATTGTGGAGGCCAATCGACCCGGGAAGGAAAGGCCCTATTTTGGACCAACCTCTGATATGGGAAATATGATCGGGCCATATGTGCTGTACCCCG
>CAISYL010000162.1 GCA_903889655.1 uncultured Alphaproteobacteria bacterium
GCCGCTCGGAAGCCTCGATCATCAAGGAGATCGAGACGGTCCGCGACAAGGTGGAAGGCTTCACCGGCGTCATCTCGGATATCGGCGGACCGACGGCCAACATGTACCGCATGGCCTGCAAGGACAAGCGCACGGAATCTCTGTGCCGCAAGCCTTCCTGCGTCTATCCAGGCATCTGCCCGAACCTCAACACGAGCCATGAGTCGCTGATCGGCCTTTACCGCAAGGCGCGCGAACTGCCGGGCATCAAGAAGATCATGGTGGCGTCAGGCGTGCGCTACGACCTTGCGGTCGAGAGCCCGACCTACATCAAGGAACTGGTGACGCATCACGTCGGCGGCTACCTCAAGATCGCGCCGGAGCATACCGAGGAAGGCCCGCTTTCCAAGATGATGAAGCCAGGCATCGGCACCTATGACCGCTTCAAGAAGATGTTCGACGAGGCGGCGAAGAAAGCCGGCAAGGAATATTTCCTGATTCCCTATTTCATCGCCGCGCATCCGGGCACGACGGACGAGGACATGATGAACCTCGCCCTCTGGCTGAAGCGCAACAAATACCGCGCCGACCAGGTGCAGACTTTCCTGCCCTCGCCGATGGCACTGGCGACCGCGATGTATCATTCGGGCAAGAACCCGTTGAAGGCTGTCCGCCGCGGCGCGTCGGAGGAAGTCGACACCATCAAGGGGCTGAAGCAGCGCAGGCTGCACAAGGCTTTCCTGCGCTATCACGACGCCGAGAACTGGCCGCTCCTGCGCGACGCGCTGAAGCGCATGGGCCGCGCCGACCTCATCGGCCCCGGCAAGCACCAGCTGATCCCCGCCTGGCAACCCGCCGGCACCGGCCTCAGTGGCGGCGAAGGCAAGCGCCTCGGCAAGAAACACAAGATGCAGAAGTTCACGACCAAGGGTGTGCTACCGAGATCAAGATAGCTTCGCGAACTGAGCCTTCCACATTTCGATCTTGTCCAGGGGAAGAGACAGCTCGGTCGGGCCCGGCGATGTGAGCCTGTCGTCCAGAAGATCGGTTCTCATACGGTCGATAACCGGCAGATTGAAGTCTCGCCCGATTTCGGAGGCTCTGTTGTCGACGGCCAGAATAAGGGTGCGCCTTTTGTGTTCCATCGCTCTTATGCCCGCATGCAGACGCGTTCCGACATAATCGAGAGCGAGACGGGAAGCGAGCAGTTCGTCATAGGCGACGAGCGATGGATCGACGAGTTCCACGCCGGCCGGCAAATCGAGCGAATGGGCATATTCAAAGTCGCCAACGCCCTGGAGCCATAGATACACCTTCGAATAATTCCGCCGCAACGCGTCCAGAAGAGCCGCGTCATGGACGTGATCGCGACTGTAGTCGGTCAGCGTCGCGACGACGGCATCGCCTTTTTCCCGCGGGATTTGCGCGCAATGAGTTGGTGTCAGCCCCCACATTGTGACGCAGGCGGTATTGACGACGTTCTCGATGCCCGCTTCCGCGAGTTTTCGCTGCGTGTAGGAATCGCGCACGGAATGGAGCAATGTCGGATGGAGAACCGCCTTCAGCAGCTTGCGCGTATAGCGGTTCGCTGCGTCCTGATATTTCCACCAGCCGACACCGAGCAGCAGAATGTCGCTCAGTTGTTTGGCGTCAGGCCGACCGATCTTCCACTGGTTGTGCCGATCCATGTCGGAGGACAACAGGTTAGTCCCGCCGACGAAGCTGTAATCCGACCGCTCGACCAGACGGCGGGAGATCTTCGAAATGATGTCGTGGGTCGGCAGGTTGACAAAATAGGCACCGGGAAACAGCGGTCCGAGCTGCCGTCGAACCGAATCCATGATGATCTGGTCGCCGATATTCGGGCTGGCGATGGATGTGTCGAAAAGAGCGATGAGCCGTCCGTGAAAGGGCGGGCGCCCGGCCCCGCCAACCGTCTCAGGCCGGACTTCCGCGTCCGGATTCGGATCCACCATATGCCGTCAGACCGCCAGCTTCTCGCGGGCCGGCTCCAGCATTTTGGGCTTGTCGACCATCACCCTGCCTGAGGGCGCATTGATTCTGCATTCGGCCCATGCCGTTTCGATCGCGCTCCGGTCCGTTCCATATTCGATCAACGGATAGGTTACGAGCTTGGCTGCCGTCTGATCCCTGATTTCATCGAATGTAGCGCCTTCCGAATCTTTTACGGCGTTCCACGCCTTCTCCACTTCGGGATGAACGTAGAAGAGCACAAGCGCCGGCCTTTCCACAGTCGACGCGAAGCCGTGATAGGAATGGAAATGTTGCGCGAATATGCCAACCGAATTCGGCAGATATTTCGCCTTGGAGTTGGGCACAAGATCCTTGTCATAGAAGATGGTGCCGTTGCGATCGGCATCATCCGCCGTCACTTCACGGCCCGGAATGTAGAAGACCATCGAGAGGAACTTCGGCGGAATATCGGTATGGATGTTCTGGAAGAGACCCGGCGCGGTATAGACGAATTCAAATTCCTCATCGTGAATCTTGATCGCGTCGACAAGCGCCTGATTGGCGTCGACATAGAATTTGGAGAGGAAGGCCCGCTTGATATCGGGATCGCTGAACAGGTTGCGTAGATAGCGCGTTTCCGGATCGATATTCCTGCGTAGATTGAACCGGCGATTGACGAAGACGGCGCTGTCCTGATCACGCCGTCTGACCTTTCGGTGATCCCGGCAATAAAGCATTCGCTTTTCGATCGCCCGATAGAGTTCGTCGGGAAAGATGCGATCGATATAGAGATGGAAATAGGGCTCGCGGCCGACGGGCGTCGCCTCGATCCTCGCCAGAATATGCCGCTTATAGGCCTGGAAGCGGGCCTTTCTGTACGGGATGAACCCGCGAGCTTCGCCTCTCAATATGCGCTTCAGCCGTTCCAGATATCCCATATGTGCCACCTTATGATCTTCGTTAGGCATAGCGAGACGAAACGACGCGACCGACCTGGCCCGCCGGGATCGGCGGCGAATTTCGCAATCCCAGTTCCTCGCGTACGAACACGTCGAAAAAACTTCCTCGCTCCGGCCCTTCCAGCTTGCCAAGCATTTCATTCCACAGATGAATTCCGATGGTCTCGGGACGGACATACTGTCCGACGTCGCCGCTTGTTTGAAACGGAACCAGAGCCTCAGCGGTCGGGATCGGATAGAAATACGGTATGTCCAGAGCGGACCGGTCCAATCCGTGCTTGCGCGCAAAATAGGTGATGGCGCTTGGCCCGAACACTCCCCAGGACATCATCGTCGCATCTTTCGGCCGTCCGACGGCCTTGCGCAGCCGAAGAGAAGCCCTTTTTCTTATTCGAAAAAAAGGCGGGATCGGATAACGCTGCTGAGCGAAAGCGCAGAGATCGGCGAGCATGGGGCCTTGAGGAATGTACAGGGCGGCACCATTGATCAGATCGCGGTCCTGAAAGCCGAATACCGGCTGTTCGGTGCGCGGGATCGACTGCAACAAAAGCATATCGAGATCGAGCCACATGCCGAGCCCCTGCCGCATAAGCTCGAACCGGAAGATATCCGAGCCGAGGGCGGGCGATCCTGTTTTCCGATGAAACAACAACCTCTCTCGCGGCAGCACTTCATTGGCATCCGCGATCTCTGTGCCAGCCGGAACGTTCGCGACGGGATCGTAGACCCAAAGCCGAACGGCATGACCTGCCCTCTGCATCGACAGAATGCAGGCAACTTCAAGCCATCGGAGAGATGTGCCGACCCACAAACAATTGATCTGAAATAGTTCGGTTCTGGTCAAAATGCTCATGCGTTTATCCGCACTTGAAGACAGCCTGTAAAAATCACCATTTCAGGCCACTTCTCGGGGTGCATGCGGGCGCACTTCTCCCACGGCTCAACGTCGAACCGGAGCGACAGACACCCTCCTGCCGGAAAATGACGAGAACTTCCGGGAAAAGCTTCCCGCACAACAATTCAAATTATCCCGCGATACCTCTGAGAGAGGCGCCCGCGAAACCATCAGCTGGCTAGAACATTACAGCAAATTCATCCGCCTTGTGAACTCTATTGGAGAATGATTTGCAAAAAAAGCAGCGACTGTGGCGCGAGCGCACTCCCCTCGCTTCGCTTGCGGCAAATCCGAAAGGTCAGACTGCAGATGAAAATATAACGGCGGCCCGCGGCATCACCATTTTACTCACGCATAAGGGGGCAGATGCCGCACCAGATGGCATCTGCCAGAGTGTTTATTCCGCCGGCACAGCCTGCCGCGCGCCGAGCGTGTAGTCGTCAAGCACCACGGTTGCCGTCGCTTTGGCGTAGTCTCGTGTATGCGAGCCCCAGTTCTGGGTGATGCGGCCGTCGGCGGTCTTGTACCAGGAGTTGCAGCCCGGATCGGCCCAGGTGGTCTTGGCAAGGTCCGCCTGAAGCTCGTGGTTGAAGCGGTCCTGCGCGGCCTTCGTCACTTCCATCGAAGCCGCCCCGCGCGCCTCCATCTCCTGGAGCGCCTTGACCGCATATTCGACCTGGCGCTCGATCATGAAGGTGATCGTGTTGTGGCCGAGATTGGTGTTGGGGCCGTAGAGCATGAACATGTTCGGGAAGCCGGCGGTCGCGATACCGAGATAGGCCTCCGGCGCCTCGCGCCAGGCGTCGTCGAGACGCTTGCCGCCCCGGCCGACCACATCCATCGACCAGTGCCAGCCGGTCGTCTCGAAACCCGTCGCATAGATGATGACGTCGAGATCATGCATCGCGCCGTCAGCTGTCTTTACGCCTTCCGGAGTGATGCCGTCGATACGCTCGGTGACGAGCGAGACATTGTCGCGCATCAACGCCGGATAGAAATCGTCGGTGATGAGAATGCGCTTGCAGCCGATCGGATAATCCGGGGTGAGCTTCTTGCGGAGCGCGGCATCCGGCACCTGCTCTTCCAAGTGATTGAGCGCGACCCGCGTATAGGCGGCGCGACCCTCCTTGGTCCAGGCGAAAACCTGCCAGAATAGATGATCGGCATTGGCGTAAATCATTTCGCGGCCGAGATGGGCGATCTCCAGCGCCGTCATCATCAGCGCCTTTTCCTCTTCGGTGATCGCGCGGTCGAGACGCGGGATCACCCAGTTCGGCGTGCGCTGGAAGACGGTCAGGTGGCCCGCCTCCTTCGCGACCTCGGGAATGAGCTGCACCGCGCTTGCCGCCGAACCGATGACGCCGACGCGCTTGCCCTTGAGATCGACCTTGTGATCCCACCGCGCCGAATGGAAAGCCGGCCCCTTGAAACTGTCGCGCCCTTTGATCTCCGGGATCATCGGCCGGTTGAGCTGGCCGAGCGCCGGCACGATCGCATCGGCCTCGATCGTCTCACCGGTTTTGGTGGTGAGCCGCCAGACGGATTTTGCTTCATCCCAGACGGCGGATGTCGTTTCCGTGCCGAGCTTCAGATGCGGTCGCAGGCCGAAATTGTCGGCCATATATTCCGTATAGGCCTGCACCTCCGGCGCGCGCGGGAAAAGATGGCTCCAGCCGAGGCTCGGCGCGAAGGAGAACTGATAGAGCGCGACCGGCGTGTCGCAGGCGCAGCCCGGATAGGAATTGTCGCGCCAGGTGCCGCCGACCTTCTCCGCCTTCTCCAGAATGGTGACGTTATCGAAACCGGCTTCCTTGAGCCTGATCGCGGCACAAAGCCCACCGAGCCCCGCACCGATGACCGCAACGGATGTTTTGCTGCTCATGATCTCCTCCCAGAGAGTTTTGAGACATATCGATTTTGAATTCGTACCGCTTTGCCGGCGTCAAATAGCTCAGTCGGTATAACTGGCGGCCCGCTTCTCGAGGTTCGACATCACGGCCTCGATCTGGTTCGGACTGCCGATCAGCCTGTCCTGCTCCACCGATTCCATGATGAGCCCCTCGACGGGTTCGACTACGACCGCCGCATTGAGCAGGCGCTTCGACGCCCGGATCGCGCTCGGGCTCTTGCCAGCGATCTCTCTCGCCGTCGCCAGGGCCTCGTCGAGCGGATTGGGTGTCACGCGCGTCGCGAAACCGTAGCGCCCGGCTTCCTCGCCGGTGAAGACGCGTCCGGTATAGGTCAGCTCCCGGACGATATCCTCGCGCACGAGATGACGCATGATCTGCGTGCCGGCCATATCCGGCACGAGGCCCCATTTGATTTCCATGATCGAGAGCTTCGTCTCCGGCGCCACATAGCGCATATCGGCGCCGAGCATCAGCTGGAAGCCGCCGCCATAGGCGACGCCATGGACGGCCGCAATCACCGGCATCGGCAGCTCGCGCCAGACCCAGACGGCATATTGCGGCCGGTTGGCGATACCATGCGTTCGCTTTTCGAGACGACCAATAATGCTTTCGTCTTTTTTATCGTCCGACTTCGGCGCCGCCATCTTGCCGAAATTGCCCATGTCGAGGCCGGCGCAGAAGGCCCGGCCCTCGCCCGAAATGACGACGGCACGCACAGATTTATCCTTCGACAGCCGTTCGCCCGTTTCGATCAGCGCCTCGAACATCGCATCGTCGAGGGCGTTCATCTTGTCGGCGCGTGTCAGACGCACATCGGCGACGCCGCCCTCGATGGTGACCGAAATCCGCTCGCTCATTGACCGTTCCTCCCGGGATCGCATGTCGTTGAATTCTTTTGTTCGAGACTAGCGCATTCCGGGGGCCTCGCCGAAAGGGATTTTGCCCACGGCATTTGACAGGCGGCGCCCTTGCGTCAACCTTGTGGGAAAAGAACCGGCGGGAGGCCATATGCGGACGGAAGAGACGAACGGGGACGGCCCGATGCCGTCGCCCTGCGAATGCGGCGATGCGGATCATGACCAAGCCGCCGAGCCTCGACACGATCCGGATGTCTTCGGCTGCCCCTGCTGTGCGCCGGTGCTCCGCGATCTCGGGCTTCTTTCCTTGCCATCGCTCGCCAATGCAGCCCGCGCCTCGGACTGGAAGCGGCTCGGCCCCCGGCCAGAGCCGCAGACGGGCACCGTCATCATGGCGAATGCGACGATCATCACTGCGGATGCGGACTTTTCCATCGTCGAGGCCCTGGCCTTCCGCAACGGCAGGATCGTCGCCGTCGGGTCGCTCGACGGCGTGAAAGCATCTACCGGCGAAAATGCCGAGATCGTCGATTGCGGCGGCCGCGCGATCCTGCCGGGTTTCATCGAACCGCATATGCATTTCTTCCCTATCGCGATGATGCAGAAGCTCGCGAATGTCGGCGCTTTCGAATGCGAGGACGCCGATGCCGTCATCGCGCGCATGGGCATGCTCGCGGGCGAGGCGAAACCCGGCGAATGGATCGTTGCGCGGCAGTTCGATCCCTCGCTCCAGCCCGGCGCCGACCGCATCACGCGGCACACGCTCGATCAGGTCGCGCCGAATAACCCCGTCTTCATTTTCAACGCCTCGCTCCACATCGCCTATTGCAATTCGCGCGCGCTGAAGATCGCCGGCGTGACGAAGGAAACACCCGATCCAGCCGGTGCCGCCTATGGCCGCGACATGGACGGCACGCCCAACGGCGTGCTGCAGGGACAGGCGACCATGTTCGGCGTGCTCGCCCATAACATGGCGGCGCTGGCCATCGACGATGTGCCGGCGGCCAGCAAGGCGGTCTGCGACAAGGCGAATCGCGTCGGCATCACCACCTTCTGCGATCAGGCGAGCGGCGGCTTTCGCGGCCGGGGCGAGATCGACGCCTTCAAGGCCTTTGCCAC
This sequence comes from uncultured Alphaproteobacteria bacterium, assembly GCA_903889655.1. Lineage (GTDB taxonomy): Bacteria > Pseudomonadota > Alphaproteobacteria > Parvibaculales > Parvibaculaceae > Parvibaculum. The sequence goes on from CAISYL010000162.1 coordinate 7,694, forward strand.
ATCGGGTCATATGACCGCGCGGCTGCGCTATTCATTGATCCAGTCTGGCGAGCGGCACTGGGACGAAATGGCCATCGCCTTCGGCGACGGCAACGAGATGGCCCGGGCGACGGGATGGAAGATCGTCAGCGATGGTTCCAATCAGGGCCGCACGGGGCTTCAGCGCAACGCCTATCTCGGCCGCAACGACAACGGCATCGCCTATGTCGGGAAGGAGGCGCTGACGGAGATGGTCGTGAAGCGCGCGCTTCAGGGCTGGCAGGTGACGGTCCACGCCAATGGCGACAAGGCGATCGATCATGCGCTCGACGCCTTCGAGGCGGCCTATGTCGCCGGCGCTTCGCGCGAGCTTCGCTTCCGCATCGAGCATTGCTCGATCCTGCATGACGGGCAGATCGACCGCATCGCCGAACTCGGCGTCAGTCCGAGTTTCCTGATCGGCCATGTCCACTACTGGGGCAAGGCCTTCCGCGACGAGATCTTCGGGCCGGAGAAAACGAACCTGCTCGGACGCGCCGCCTCCTGCGGAAAGAAAGGCATCCGCTGGACGGTGCATTCGGACGAGCCGGTGAGCGAGATGGATCCGTTGCGGCTGATCGACAATGCAGTCAACCGGACGCTCTGGAAGGAGCCCGGCAGCGTGCTCAATGCGGCCGAGCGCGTCGGCGTCGAAGAGGCGATCGTTGCGCTGACCCGCGACGCCGCCTGGCAGTGCCATTCGGAACATGAGATCGGCACGCTCGAGCCCGGCAAATTCGCGGATTTCGTCGTGCTGGACAGGAATCCGCTTGCCGTCGATCCGACGGACATTCGCAACATCGAGGTTCTGGAGACCTGGGTCGGCGGGCGGCGCGTCTACGCGGCGGCCTGAGGCCGACGGCCCCGCTCAGCTCGGATCGGCAAACGGACCTTGCTTCGTCGCCCTGGCTATCGATCGCCGGAGGTCTTCCTGACGGAACGGCTTCAGCAGCCTCAACAGGCCGGGGTCGCTGTCCGACGGCAATTCGGCATAGCCGGTCGCGAGAATGATCGGAAGCTCCGGCCATGTAGTCCGGATCTCCGCGGCAAGCTGCGTCCCGGTCATTTGCGGCATCGCCTGATCGGAAATGACGAGATCGACCGTCTCGCGCCGAAGCAAGTCGAGAGCCTCCCTGGCCGAGGTCGCCTCGAAGACCTTGTGTCCCATGTCTTCGAGGAGCGCGACCGTGTTCATGAGGACGAGGCTGTCGTCGTCGACCGCGAGCACCACGAGCTTCGGCCCCTGCGGGGACTGTTCCATGCCCGCCGGTCGCCGTTCCGTGCCGGCAACTCCAACCGCCGTCTCGGCCATCGGCAACCAGAGCTCGACGAGCGTGCCCTCGCCTTTCTGACTTTTCAAAATAAGCCGGCCTCCCGATTGCTCGGCCAGCCCGTGAACCATCGAAAGGCCAAGGCCCGTTCCCTTGCCGAGCCCCTTTGTCGTGAAGAAAGGCTCCATTGCCTTGGCGAGCGTTTCCTCGTCCATGCCTTCGCCATTGTCCGTCACCGAAAGGCGGATATAGCGGCCTGCCGCGAGGCGGCTGCCGTGACCAGGAGGAACGCTCTTTTCGCGCGCCGCGATGACGATCCGGCCACCGTCCGGCATGGCATCGCGTGCATTGACGGTGAGATTGAGGATCGCGGATTCGAGTTGATTGGCATCGACCTGAACGGGCGCGAGCGCCGGCGGAAAATCGGTCTCAATGATGGTCGACGGTCCGATGGAACGCTCCATCAAACCCATCATGCCGTGAACCAGCGCGGGGACATCGACGGATTCCGGATTGAGGGATTGCCGCCGCGCAAAGGCGAGCATGCGCTGCGTCAGTGCGGCACCGCGCTCGGCCCCCTGAATGGCATTGTCGATCAGCGCCATGATCTGCGAGTCGGCACGCAGACGCTTGCGCACCAGTTCGAGGCTGCCGAGCACCGCCATCAGAAGATTGTTGAAATCGTGCGCGATGCCGCCCGTGAGACGTCCGATCGCTTCTATTTTCTGGGACTGGAAAAGAGCTTCCCGCGCCTCGTCGAGGGCGCGCTGCGCTTCCCGCCGCTCGGTAATATCGCGCGTGATCTTGGCGAAGCCGATGATCCGGCCGTCCTCGCCGGGGATCGCATCGATAACCGCATTGGCCCAGAAGCGCGTCCCGTCCTTGCGGACGCGCCAGCCTTCCTTTTCGAAACGTCCTTCGCGCGCGGCCGTCTCAAGACCCTGCCAGGGAAGTCCGGCGGCGCGGTCTTCGTCCGTGTAGAAACGGGAGAAATGCTCGCCGATGATCTCGTCCGGCGTATAGCCCTTGAGCTTCTGGGCTCCCGAATTCCAGCTGGTGACCCGCCCGTCCGGGTCGAGCATATAGATCGCGTAGTCGGTAACGCCCTGCACCAGAAGCCTGAACTGCTCCTGGCTGTGCCGGAGGGCGTTCTCGGCTTCTCTCCGTTCGGTGAGATCGCGCGTGATTTTCGCAAATCCGATAAGCCGTCCGGAGGGATCGCGAATAGGGTCGATGATGACATGCGCCCAGAACCGGGAGCCATCCTTACGGACGTGCCAACCCTCGCCCTCGAAGCGCCCCTTGCGGGTTGCCGTCTCGAGCGCGCGCCAGGGAAGGCGCTCCTTCAAATCCTCTTCGGTATAAAACCGGGAAAAGTGATGGCCGATGATATCGGCGGGCTCATAGCCCTTGAACCGCCGTGCCCCCGTGTTCCAGCTCGTGACGTGGCCGTCCACGTCGAGCATGTAGACTGCATAATCAGTGATCGCATCGACGAGAAGCCTGTATCGTCTCTCGTCGGGCAGCGACACTTCGAGTTGGTCGGCACCTTCCATCGAACCCCCTGCCCCGCTCCAAAAAATCGCCATCCCGATACGATGAAGTGAAACGCCGCTTGACGGTTTTGGTTCCTCAACACGAGGCGAGGGGCAAATCCGGGATCATCCGCCCGCGACACCGACAACCCGAAACGGCACCGGCTTCGTCCGCAGGATATCCAGCTGGCTTGCGTGAGCCTGCAACTCGCCTTCGGCAAGCGCTTCGATAGCGATACGTGCCGCCGCGCCACGACCCCGCGGCAAAGGCACGGCGAAGGCAAGGCGGATCGTCGGCGCGGTTTCGAGCGGCCTCGGCCGCGCTGCCAGACGGGCGACCGGAACGCCATCGGCGGAAAGATCGAAACGAAAGCGCCGCGCCACCGGCGGCCTCTCGAACTCGACTTCGACGATCAGACGCCGGAGCACCGGAGCGGCCCCCTCGTTCAGATGGCCGATGTCGAATTCATGCCTGAAACGATGCTCGCGCGCCGCCGCCTCCGGCAGGACGGAGCGTCCGTTCCGGCGTTGAAATTTCAGCCGGTGCACACGGGGCACGACTTCCTTTTCCCGCTCGAAGCCCGTCTTCGGTCTGCCGGCGACGAGGGCCGCAAGCCCGCGCAGCGGCGCGCTCCAGGCTGAGCCCCTCGTACCGGCATAAAAATGCACGCGACGGCTCTTGTCCGTATCGCGACCTTCGAGCGCCTCGATCAGCCGGGCGGTGGCGTCGAGCGGCGCCAGCGTCTGAAGATAGGTGAGGCTCGCCAGGCAAGGCACAACGGCGCCGAAGGCAACCGCATCGTCGGCCACCTGCGACAGGTCGATGCCGTCCTGCTTCATGAGCACGGCGAGGTCGAAAGCCCAGGCACCGCTCGCCTGCTTGCGCGCCGGCGGATGCATGGCATGGGCGGCGATCAGGACGATCATGTCGGCCGGAGAAGGGACGAGTACGGATCGTCCGTGGAAGACGGCGGACCGCGCGCGCCGCCAGAATGCATCGAGAACCGCGTCAGAAAGCCATGGCGCATGCACCGGCTGGTGATGGACGTCGATATCGCCGTGCCGGCCGTCCCGCAGATTGAGCCCGGAATGGAACCGCCATGAGGATTGCGCATATTCGGACGAATCCCGCGCCGCCCATCCATGGTCGTAGAGGAGCGCGATGGCACGTGGATAAAGGGTACGCGGAACCAGAATGTCGAGATCGCCGCTGATGCGCGGCCCCGATGCACCGAGGCCGACCGCCTGAAGGGAGCCGCCCTTGAGCAACATCACCGGCAGACCCGCGGCCAGCAATATGTCGAGCGCTCCGGCCGACGCGCGCAGCATCAATTGGGACTGCGTCCAATGCGCCTTGGCGAGGCCTTGCAGGCGCGGTCGATAAGGGCAGGCGGGATCGATGCTCGCCAGCCGCGCGGCAACCGGCGCGAGCAGTTTGTGCTCTTCCCATGTCACATCGTCGAGATCGCGGCGCGCCTTCCAGCGTTGCCAGCATTCGGCGGCCTGCGCATCGGGCAGAAGAACCGTCTTCAGCAGCAGATCGAGATCGCCGCGCGGCCAGGCCTGCCGCAGCATGAAGCGGGGCAGGCTATTCATGAGCATCCCCGGCCGCGACAGCGCGCGCGGCGGCACGCTTGCGCTCCAGCGCCCGCTTCACCGTCAGCAGATAACCGCGGTCCTTTTCGGCATCGCGGCCGTAGGAAAGGCTGCCGGGCCGGATGCGCCGCATCGAGAGAACCTCGGGCACCAATTCGAATTCGAGACCGAGATCGCGGCCACGCGCGATCCAGTCGATCATGTCCCCGCGTCCGCCCAGCGGATCGATCACCGGGCCGATGCGCCGTGCGGCCTCGGTGCGCATCATCAGCGTAGTACGGCCCCAGAGATCGCTGACAGGGCCGAGCTCGGGCGCGGAAGACGCCCCCTTGAATATCTGCCCCCGCCCAAAAACGCCGCTGAGGTCGGACCGCGTCTCCAGCAACGCAAGCTGCCGTTCCGCCTTGCCCGGCAGCCAGAGATCGTCGGAATCGAGAAAGGCGACGAGAGGTGTCGCGACGACCGCCATGCCGCGATTGGTCGCCGCGCCGCAGCCCTGGTTTTCCTGCCGTATCACGTCGACGCGCGGATCGAAGGCGGCGGCGAGTGCCGCCGTCTCGTCGGTCGAGCCGTCATCCACCACGACGATATGCGCCGGCGGCACGCTTTGCGAGACGATCGAACGCAGCGCCTCCTCGATGGTCGCCGCCGCATTCCAGGCCGGTATGACGACGCTGTAGACCTTGGGCACCAGGACCTCACTCATTGCGGAATGCCTCCTCGGCGACGGCGCGCTGCCTGAAAAGATCGCCGATGTCCATGACGCCGCCGCTGGCCCGGCGACGAACGAGCGATCTGCGGATCGCATCGACGAAACCCCGGCGGGTCGCCGCGACGTCGTTGGTCATGTTGTTCGCATGGCGGCGATAGAGCACGGCGACTTCGGCTTCGGCGATGTAGGGCGTCCGCGTCTCCAGCATGCGCAGGAAGAAATCCGTGTCCTCTCCATGCTGCATGTCCTCGTCAAAGCCGCCCAACCTGTCGAAAACGCGACGGGCGAAAAGCGTCGTCGTCAGCGAAACGCCGGCGACCGTCACCGTCCGCGATCCTTCGACGGGCGCGCTTCTCTCCTCGTCGATTTGCTCGCAGATCTGCAAGAGGCCCATGACGAAATCGATATGGGGATTTTCTTTCAGGAGCGCCAGTTGCCGTCCGATCCGGCCCGGGGAGTTGTGATCGTCGGAATCGAGAAAAGTGATGAAGGCAGTTTCGGCCGGCACGGCGGCAAGTCCCGCATTGCGCGCCCGGGAGACACCGACGCGCGGGCCCGCGATCAACCGGATGCACGGATCGCAGGCGGCCGTCTCGCGCACGATCTCTGCTGTCGCATCGGTTGAGCCGTCGTCGACAACGATGATGTCGAGAGAAAGCTCCTTCTCGCGCAGGAGCGAGCGAAGCGCCGATGCGATGAACTTCTCGGCATTCAGAGCGGGCATGATGACGCTGATCATGTCGTCGCTCATGGAAAGTTCCGCTCGATGAATGAACGAAGGACACCCGCGATGTCCTTGCGGTCTTCGGACAGAAGAAGCTCGAAACAGGGAAGCCGCCGGCAGAGATCGGCCGCGAACCTTATTCCTTCATGTTCGTCGTCAGGCAACTGGAAGACGCTGGACGGTGCGAAGGCGCGCATTGCGACACCCGGCGAAACCGGATGCAATTCGGCCGAAGGCCGCCGCGCGACTTTCGGAATGACGATGGCGCCGATATCGAGACGTTCGACAAAGGGTGAATGCGGCAGCGACGACGCGTGAATCTCGAACTTCCCCTGCCAGTTGGTCGCGCCGAATCTGTCGGCGGCGTCCGGCCCGAGCGCGCGCGTCACACCAGCAGGATCCTGTTTCAGGATCCGGTAGAGCGGATAGGCGCGGACCGTTTCTTCCACGGCGATGAGATTGTAATCGTCGCCCACGGTGGCGAGCCCGTCGGCAATGCCCGCGAGTGTCGTGCCCGATTTTCCCGAACCGCCCGCACCGGCCAGCAGAAGCCCTCTGCCGTCAAGGCCGAGTGTCGCCGCATGACAGAGCCGCGCCCGCCGTTCTGCGAAGGCCCAGTGCAGAAAAACGCGCAGCGGCCCACCGGTCTCCCAGTCCGGCGTCAGGCCGGGACTGCGGATCAGCTGAACCCCGACATGCATATCGCGCGAGAAAAATTGCCAGACGCGCGGATCGTGCAGATAGCTGCCGCGCAGGCCTGTCCGCGCGAGTTCGTCGTTGATCGCGCGGCGATCCAGAATGTCGCTGCCCCAGCGGCGCGGGGGCGGCCAACCGGGCGACTGCGCATCGAGCAGAAAGAGCGTGATGCGGACGTCGTCCGCCGCCGCCGAACCGCGCGCGAGATTCCGCTCGCAGAGATCGGCATAGGCCGGATCGCTGAACCAGGCCTCGATGGCGAGGCCGTGCAGTTGCAACCTGCGAAGATGAAGCGAGGCACGAGGCAGTTTTCGCGCAAGATCGAGAAGCTCGTGTCCATACTCGGCGACATCGTCGGCATCGGCGGTGCGCGTCAGCATCGCGCCTCAGGCCGATTGCGCCGGATCCCGTCGCACAGGCCAGCCGATATCGGCTTCGACGTCGTGGATCGGATCGGCAAGAATGAGTTCCGCCATATCGTCGAAGGCCTCGATCTGGGGCACCGTGGCGCAGAGCGCGAGCGATGCCGCCGAGCTCGCGACCTCTGCCGGCGCGATCCAGCCGACGGCTTCCGCACGCGGTCGAATCAGTTCCTCCTGAATCATGCCCTCGATAAGGCTCACCACCGATGCCTCGAGGTCCGGCCGGGCGGCGGCTGTGTGATCGATGATGTCTTGCGGCCGGTAACCCAACGCCAGATCGCGCCAGATATCGGCGGAAACGTCGAGAAGGCTGAAATACTTGCCGTTCAGCAGGTTCAGAACGACGATTTCCCCGCCGAAATCTTCCGCGACGACGTCCGGCGCGCAGACTTCATGGACTGATCTGGTCTGCATGCTTGGGAAGCCCCTTGCTCTCTCGATCGACAAGGCCCGACCGCGGAAGCCAGACCCAATCAAGGAATGTGAATGATTCACGATAGCATGATTTAAACAGGACACCGTGAGCTGCGGCATCGATTTCCGAAATGAGAGATCGAGAAAATCCCTATCAGACCAGAAGATCGAGCACACGAATGTCAGCTTCCGCGACTACCTGCACCCGATCGATCGAACAAGGGGGCCACGCAGCGCGGCGACGGATTTTTGCGGCGATCGGTGGCTTCGTGGCGGAGAGGGAGGGATTCGAACCCCCGATGGAGTTGCCCCCATGCCGCATTTCGAGTGCGGTGCTTTCAACCACTCAGCCACCTCTCCGCGAGGTATGGGGCCAGGGGCGCGGAAGCGCCCGGCTGCCATGTGGAAGCGGCGCGGAATGTAGACCGAGCCCTTGCGCCCGCACAAGGGCTTGATCGGCCTCAGCGACCTCCTTTTTGCGCCGCACCCCGGACCGGCCGCTTCTGGCCCAAGCAAGCCCCCAAGCAAGCCGTCGAGCGGGGCCGTGGGTTCTGCTAGACTGCGCCCCATGAGCGAGACACGGGCCCACGCAAAAACCGGCAAGTTCGGCCGCCGCAAGATCATCGACCGGCTGAAGGCGCGCGTCGTCGCAGCCTGGGCGGTCCATGCCTTCACGGCGTCGGGCGCGGTCATGGGCCTTCTGGCGATCTCGGCCCTGATCGCCGGCGACCTCCGGATGGTTCTGCTCTGGCTCGGTGCGGCCCTTGTCATCGACGGATTCGACGGGCCGATGGCGCGCAAGGTCCGCGTCACCGAGTTCGCGCCTCGTTTCGATGGCGCGGTGCTCGACCACATCATCGATTACCTCAATTACACGGTCATTCCGGCGCTGGTCGTCTACCGCTTCGGTCTCGTGCCGACGGGATTTGCGATCCCCGCCGCCGCCTACATCATGACGACGTCGCTTTATTGCTTCGGCAACAAGGACATGAAGACCTCCGACAATTATTTCTCGGGCTTTCCGGCGGTCTGGAACCTTGTGATCCTCTATTTTTACCTGACCTCCAGCGGCCACTGGACCAATCTGGCGGTCATCGCCGCCCTCGGCGCGCTGACCTTCGTTCCGCTGAAATTCATCCATCCGTTCCGGGTGACCGCTTTGCGCTCCCTGACGCTGGTCATGACAGGCGCCTGGGGCGTTCTGACGGTCGTTCTGGTGCTGGGGAGCGGGCCGAACCTCTCCCCCGCCGAAGCGAGCCCCTGGGCCTATTGGGCCTTTCTGTGGGCATCCCTCTATTTCCTGGGGCTTTGTCTCTGGCGTTCGTTCAGGCCGCCGCAAACCCCTTGAAACAACGGGATTTCAAGGCCTTCGCGCCTTGACAGGCCCTCTTCCCCCTGTATATTGCGCGCCAATCCGGCCCGTACCGTGGTTTCCGCGGTGCGCATGGCCTTATTTCGTTACATGGTGGTTTCCAAATGTTCGCAGTCATCCGGACCGGCGGCAAGCAATACAAAGTCGCGAAAGACGAGCTGCTCGAAGTCGAGCGCGTCGACGCGAAGGCCGGCGACAAGATCGAGCTTCCGGTGTTGATGATCGGCGGCGAAGGCGCGACGAAAATCGGCGCGCCCCTCGTCGAAGGCGCGAGCGTGAAGGCCGAGATCGTCGAAATGACGCGCGGCCCCAAGCTGACCGTCTTCAAGAAGAAGCGTCGCCAGAATTATCGCCGCAAGAACGGCCATCGCCAGGATCTGATGCTGGTGAAGATCGTCGAGATCGCAGGCTGAAGCGGACGAAGGAGTAGAGACAAATGGCTCATAAAAAAGCAGGCGGCTCATCCCGCAACGGTCGCGACAGCGCCGGACGCCGTCTCGGCGTGAAGAAGTTCGGTGGCGAAGCCGTCATCTCCGGCAACATCATCATCCGCCAGCGCGGCACGAAGGTGCACCCCGGCGCCAATGTCGGCATGGGCACGGACCACACGATCTTCGCGACGACCGAAGGCGTCGTGTCGTTCCGCGCGCGCAAAAACGGCCGCACCTATGTATCGGTGATGCCGGCCGGCGCACCGGCTCAGGCGGCTGACTGACGACGCGAGGCTCCGCCACCTCGCAAGGTGGCGACCATCGAAATCGAGAGGGAGATGGACCGCCATCTCCCTTTTTTAATGCCTTCCCCACCCCTCGCAGACTTGCAGGCGGCGGTGGAAGGTCTGCAAAGGGCAGGCTTCCCTCTCTGCGTTTGACCGAGTGCCGTTCTCGACCGGCACTCGGGGTCAGGGAGTCCCCGATGCAGGATGTGTTGAGAACGGACCGGCTGGTCCTCAGACATTTCACCCCGGACGACGCGCCGCGTGTGCAGGCGCTCGTCGGCAACTGGAAAGTGGCGCGCATGCTGGCCCGCGTGCCCTACCCCTATAAAGACGGCATGGCTGAGCAATGGATCGCGACGCATGAGGCGCGCCGGCTTTCGGGCGAAGGTTATGCCTATGCGATCGCCGAGGATGGCGACCTCGTCGGTACGGTCGGCCTCGACCGCGCGGATGGCGCCTATGAGCTCGGCTACTGGGTCGGCGAACGTCACTGGAGCAAGGGCATCGCGACCGAGGCCGGCCGCGCGCTTGTCGCCCATGCCTTCCAACGCCTGCCCTTGGCCAAGCTCACCGCGAGCCATTTGGTCGAGAACCATGCCTCTGGCCGCGTTCTGACGAAGCTCGGCTTCCGCTATATTGCGGAAGCTGAGATCTGGTCCGAAGCCCGGCGGGAAAAGCTGCGCGGGTTGAAGATGGAATTATCGCGATCCCGGGCGGGCGCGAAACTGCTTCCTGCAAGTGAGATGGCACGATGAAATTCCTCGACGAGGCGAAAGTCTATGTCCGCGCAGGCGACGGCGGCGCCGGCGCGGTCAGCTTCCGCCGCGAGAAGTTCATCGAATTCGGCGGACCCGATGGCGGCGACGGCGGCAAGGGCGGCGACGTCGTCGTCGAATGTGTCGAAGGCCTCAACACGCTGATCGATTACCGCTATCAGCAGCACTTCAAGGCCAAGACCGGCATGCACGGCATGGGCAAGAATCGCCACGGCTATAATGGGGCGGACGCAGTGCTGAAAGTGCCGGTCGGCACGCAGGTCTTCGACGAGGATGGCGAGACCATGCTCGCCGACATGACTGAAGTCGGCCAGCGCGTCGTCCTGCTGAAGGGCGGCAATGGCGGCTTCGGCAATGCCTATTTCAAGAGCTCGACCAATCGCGCGCCGCGCCGCGCCAATCCCGGCCAGACGGGCGAGGAATTGTGGATATGGCTGCGGCTTAAACTGATCGCCGATGCCGGCCTCGTCGGTCTGCCAAATGCCGGCAAGAGCACGTTTCTCGCCAAGGTAAGCGCCGCGAAGCCGAAGATCGCCGACTACCCCTTCACCACGCTGACGCCCGGCCTCGGCGTCGTGCGCATCGCCGCGCGGACCTTCGTGCTCGCCGACATTCCGGGCCTGATCGAAGGGGCGAGCGAAGGCGCCGGTCTCGGCGATCGTTTTCTCGGCCATGTCGAGCGCTGCCGCGTTCTCATCCATCTGGTCGACGGCACACAGGAAGATGTGGCGGAGGCCTATCACGTCATTCGCGGCGAACTCGAAGCCTATGGGGCCGGCCTCGACGAGAAGCCGGAAATTCTCTGTCTCAACAAATGCGATGCGCTCTCGCCCGAGGAGCGCGAGGAGAAGCGCAAGGCTCTTGTAAAAGCGAGCCGCCGCAAGAAGGTCCATGTGATCTCCGGCGTGTCGGGCGAAGGCGTCGACGCCGTGCTGCATCTGGTGGCCGACGAGGTCGCGGCCGCCAATGCCGAGGAAAAAGCCGAAGAGGCGCCGGACGAGGAAGAAGGTTGGCGGCCATGATGGAGCGGGCAACGAAATGATCGCGCGTCTCAGCAATGCCCAGCGCGTTGTCGTCAAGATCGGCTCAGCGCTCCTGACCGACAAGGAGACGGGCAAGCTCAACCGCACCTGGCTGCACGCTTTCGTCGAGGACATCGCGACGATGCGCGCCCGCGGCCAGGAAATGCTGATCGTCTCGTCGGGCGCCATCGCACTCGGCCGCCGCGCCCTCGGCCTTCCTTCAGGCAAGCTGAAGCTCGAGGAGAGCCAGGCGGCCGCCGCCGTCGGCCAGATCGGTCTTGCCCATGCCTTTCAGGAAATCCTCAGCGCCTATGGCCGCAACTGCGCGCAGATCCTGCTGACGCTCGACGACACCGAGGAGCGCCGCCGTTACCTCAACGCGCGCTCGACCTTGAACACCCTGCTCCGCTTCGGCGCCGTTCCCGTCATCAACGAGAACGACACGGTGGCGACGAGCGAAATCCGTTACGGCGACAATGACCGCCTCGCCGCCCGCGTCGCCAGCATGATCTCGGCCGATTGCCTGGTGCTTCTGTCGGACGTCGACGGGCTTTACACGGCACCGCCTTCAGAGCCCGGCGCGACGCATATTCCCGAAGTCGCCGACATCACGCCCGAGATCATGGGCATGGCGGGCGATGCCGCGAGCGAGATGAGCCGCGGCGGCATGAAGACGAAGGTCGCAGCCGCCCGCATCGCGACCGAAGGCGGCTGCAACATGGCGATCGCGAACGGACGGTCGTTGCATCCCTTGCGGGCGTTGGAGGACGGCGCGCGCTGCACATGGTTCACCGCGCGCTCGACGCCGGTCGCCTCGCGCAAGCGCTGGATTTCGGGCAGCCTGAAGACCATGGGCGCGATCACGGTCGATGCCGGCGCCGTCAACGCATTGAGGCAGGGTCGGAGCCTTCTGCCCGCCGGCATTATCGCCGTCGACGGCCGCTTCGAGCGTGGCGATGCGGTGAGCGTCGTCGATGAGCAGGGCCACGAGATCGCGCGCGGTCTCTCGGCCTATTCGAGCGACGACGCCGCGCAGATCAAGGGCCACAACAGCAGCGAGATCGAAGAGCTGCTGGGTTTTGCCGGCCGCGCGGAGATGATCCACCGCGACGACCTCGTCATGATGAAGGTCTGAGCGTCAGAAGGCGCCCGGACGCAGCTTGAAGATATCCGGCGATTTCGGATCGGCGACGTAGGCGAGCCTCAGCATCACGAACTTCTTCGGTGCCGCCTCGCTCTTGCCGGCGTCGTCCTTCGGCTTGATGTTGCCGGCACGATAGAGAAGCTGGACCGAGTGGCCTTTTCCATCGACGCCCTGGAAGGCAATGAGACCGCCATTCGGCAGCTTGCGGTCCTTCACATGAACGGGCAGATCGAGCGACCCGAAATAGCTCTGAAGCAGCATCGAAATGCGGCCCATATCCGCCGGCGTGGCGCTGGCGACAACCGGCGTTCCCCACAGCACATTGACCTGAATGAGGCGCTGCGACTGATAGCCGAACACATAGCCGACCTCGGCGTCGCCCGAATTCGGGAAGAGATCGGTCACCCGCACGAGCAGGATGCGCGTCCGCTCTCTCGAATTGTCCACGGTGCGGATGTCATCGCCGCTCTTGCCGAAATCGCTGGCAATGGCGGCGCGGACGCCCGCTTCATCGGCTCCGAAATGCGCCGACCGGAATCCCTCGATCGCACCCGCAGGCGCGGCTGTGAGCCGGGGCCCCGCCGCATCGATCCATCCCATCAGAAAGGCGATCGCGAAGGCGATGCTGAGCCCCAGCGCAAGCAGGCCACCGCGTCTCAACCATGTCTTCGTATCGGTGGCCCGCATCCATGCCATACGACTGTCGATGCTCGTCATGTCCTCACCCCGCTTGTTGCGCGCGGAACGCGTCGTCGCGCGTCACCGCTCGATCCCATTGTTCATCGCACCGCTATTTGCCGAGCGCCTTGCCCACGACGTCGACGACACCGCTCCAATCCCCTCTCCGGGACTGGCGGAAGAGCCGCATCGAGCGATAAAGCGCCGTGGTCTCGCCCTCAAGCCCCCAGCGCCAGTCGGGCACATGCGACAACATCGTCCAGACCGGCGTGCCGAGCGCACCGGCGAGATGGGCAATCGAGGTGTCAACGCTGATGACGAGATCGAGGGCCGCGATTGCGGCCGCCGTTTCGCTCATCGTCGCGACCGAATCCGAAAGATCGACGACCCGGTCCTTGAGCGTTGCGATTTGCGACGCTGCAGGACCGATCAGCAGGCTGAAGAAGCTGCATCCGGACACATCCGTCAACGCACGCAGATCCTCCGTGCGCATCGACCGCACATGATCGCTCTGGTTGGCGCTGTTGCCAGCCCAGACGAGACCGATCTTCCGCCCTGGATAAGCCGCCAGCTTCTCGCGCCATGCGGCGACGCGTACCGGATCGGCGGAAATATAAGGCTCGCCCGTTTCTTCGGCAGGGAGAATAAGCGGCAGGCTCATCATGGCGGCGTGATAATCGGCCGCGCCCGCGTCCGGTTGATGAACCAGGACTTCGGTGTCGGGAAAATTCTCCTGGGCCAGCCGCCGCAGATTGCGCTGGACGAGCAGTTTCACCGTGGACGTCTTTCCGAGACGGCGCAGATATCGCAGCGCCTGGATCGTGTCGCCCAATCCCTGCTCCGCAAATAGAAAGATGCTCTTGCCGTCGAGCGATTGTCCGCGCCAAGGCGCGCCGGGCAATATTTCCGGGCGGGCGCGACGAAGAGCGAGACGCCATTCATACTCGCGCCGCGCTTCCGCAATATCGCCCGTCAGAAACTTGACGGTGGCAAGGACGAGGTGCGCATGGGCGTTGCGGGGGTTGACCGCAAGCGCCTGACGAAGCCGTCCCTCCGCCGCCTCGAATTTTCTCTCCTCGCGAAAGCAGAGAGCGTCATTGATCATGGCTTCGCTATAGCCCGCCATCAATGCAATGGCCCGGGTATAGGCAGCGTGAGCCTCGTCGTCGCGGCCGAGCCTGGCGAGCGCATTGCCGAGATTGTTCCAGGCGGGCGCGAAACGCGAATCGATATCGAGCGAGCGACGATAGGCATTCTCCGCGTCGGAAAAGGCGCGGCGCTCGAATTCGAGAATGCCGAGATTGTTCCAGGCCTGCGCGTTGCGTGGATCGAGCGCAACGGACCGCCGGCCCGCCGCTAGACCGCGCTCGATGAAACCGCGACGGCGGAGCATTTCGGCGAGATTGCCGTGGAACGCCGCCGTGCGCGGCGCCAGGGCGATCGCCTGCTCGACATAGGCTATCGCCTTGTCGAGCTTGCGTTGCTTGAGGGCAATGATGCCGAGCAGATGATAGGCGTCGGGATTGCGCCGTCTCGCCCGCGCCACCTGAAGGGCGAGCGCCTCCGCCTCATGCAGCGCACCGCTCTCCAGATGCTGCCGCGCGAGGCGGAGGACATCGGCGATCGGCATCAACCGTTCGACGGTCTTGCCTCCTGCCGCTGTCGACTCCGCCCCCACGCTTTTCATCGCCCTGCCCCCGTTCTTCAGCCTCAGAACTTCAGACGCAGGCGGACCGAGGCCGTGCTGTCGCTGTAGTTGCTGCTGTACTGGCCATTGTACTGGACCGAGCCGTCGATCTGATCGGTAAGCTGGACACCCAGCGAAGCTCCGACCAGCGCCGAGTCTCGCTGCGCCTCCTGACCGGTGATCAGGAAGTTGCTGCCCGGCGTCCCGGCGAGTGCGGCATTGGTCGTCGGGGTCGCATCGCCATACTGGTGCTTCCAGCCGAGCTCGACCGTCGGCATGTAGCGCGTACCGTCCGCCGTCTTGAAGGCATAGGAGAGGCGCGTGCCGAGCACGGAGTCGAATGCGTTGTCGCTCCGTGAGTCGTAGGCGAGGTTCCAGAGACCGGCGCCGGTTTCCGTCACGGCATCGGCATTGGTATGCGTGTAGTTGAAGCCGACGAAGGGCGTGACCTTCGTATTGTCCGCGACATCGAAAGCATAGCCCGCCTCGACGCTGGCCGCGACCGACGAACCGTCATAGTTGCTGTTCGCCGTGTAGCCGGTACCGAGGACATTGAGGAAGCGGTTGAGGTCGTAGGACTGCATCGAGTAGCCGACCAGCGTATCGACATAAGCCGGACCGAAGCTGTAGTCGCCATAGGCGGTGACGCTCCAGGACGTGATGTCGCCATCGCCCGCGCCGCGGAAGTCCATATTGGTCTTCTGATAGCCCCCGGCGAGACCGAGCATGAAATCGTCGGTCAGCTTGTAGTCGACACCGGCGACGACGCCGCCCGCATCCGAGGTGAAGCCCGGACGGAACCCGTCGCGCTTGAGCGAAGCCCAGTCGCCGAAGGCACGGGCCCATGCCGACCAGTTGCCTGCAAAGACCGGTGCGGAGGCGCCCGCCACCGGCGCGTCGTTCATCGTCGTCACCTGATTGTCGGCAACCATGATGCCGAGCGAGTCCATGCCGAGGGAAGCTTCCTGACTGCCCCGCATTCCGCTGAGCTGCGTCTGGATCACATGCAGGAGATCGCCGAGCTGGCTGGTGGTCGCCGTCTGCAGATCGGCAAGCTGCTGACCCGCGATCTCGTTCATCGTGCGCTCATATTCTTCCGGAGAGAGGCCGATCAGATCGGTCAACGCCTTTCCGAGATCCGAGTCGAGCGGGATATTGTCGAAGATCCCATCAAGCGCGTGGCCGAGCCGCTGCGCGTCGTCCTGAAGATTGTCGAGACCGCCGAACGAAACCCTGGTGACGACCAGGTCGACACCATCCTCGCTATACTGGGCGACGACTTTCTCGAGGATCGAGTTCGACAAGACGGTGCCGAAAGTGGTGTCGCTGCCGTTCCAGTTGATGATGCGATAGGTATAGTCCGTCGGATGCTGGACGTCGGTGAAGACCGCATTCACCGTGCCGCCGCCAAGATCTGCGGTCGTGGTATTGATGACCGCGTTGGTTCCATCGGGATTGAGGTCGTACGAGAGCGTACCCGTCGAGGCGACGGTCAGCGAGTCCACGTTGACGCTGGCCTCGCTCGAAAGCGACAGCGTCGCATGCGAGCCGACATAAAGAGAATTCGTGTTGTTGATCGAACCCGTCAGACGCAGCGAGACCGGATCGGAAGCATCGTCGTTCAGACGAACGGCATCGAAGCCGTCGATCGTGTTCGCGTAGGTGAAGGCATTGTCGGTGCCGGCGAAGATATCGAGCACGTCGTTGCCGTCTTCTCCATGATTGCCGGAAATGTCGCCCTGGATCGTGCCGCCGCTCCACTCGATATGGTCGGAATAGGAGTTGGACAGGAGAATCTTGCCGACGATATGGCCGCCAAGCTGCTCGATCGTGAGCCCCTGGCCTTCGCCTTCGGCGTCGATGGCGGCCGCACCGGTAGGCACGTCGTTCAGGACGCTCGGCTCGTCGGGATTCAAATAAGCAAGAATGTCGCCGGTATTGGAAATGGTGTTGAGCGAGCCGCCGTCGTCGAGGCGGATGGCCGTTGCGCTGGCATAATCGCCCGTCGCGGACGCCTGGATCGTACCGGAGTTGGTGAGCGATCCGACATAGCTGCTCGAGCCTTCGATGTCGACGCCGGTTGCATAGGCGGAGCCGTCGGATGTCGCCGTGGCGGAGATCACACCGTCATTCGTGATATCGCCATCGAGACCGACATCGTTGAGCCGGAGACCGGTTGCACGCGCCGTTCCTTCATAAGCGACTTCATCGTTTTCAGTCGTCGAGGCGGTCGCGCTTGCCGAGATAACACCGTCCTCGGTATTCGTGATGCCGTCGAGATAGGTCCCGCAGAGAACGTCGATACCGATGGCGGTGGCGTCCGCTTCGGCGGACGCGTCATACGAAAGATCCGGGTCGATGAAGCTCGAAGTCGCCGTCGCGGTGGCCGTCGCGCTGGCGACCGCCAGAGCGGCGATAGTTCCCGAGTTCTGGATATATTCCCAGTCCTCGCTGCCGCTGCTGATCGATGCCGCCGTGGCGGTCGCTTCCGCATAGGCGCTGGCATTCGCATTAGCCGTGTCGCCGGTGGCCGACGCGTCGGCATTGGACAGGGCGAGAGAACCGGCAAAGATCGCGCCGGTGTTGTCAAGGCTGCCGGCAATGCTGACGCCGGTCGCTTCGGCTTCGCTGGAGTCGTTGGCCTCGGCGTCGGACGAACCGCTCGCCGAGCTCGCGGTGGCCGTTGCCGTTTGATCTCCGTACGACACGGCGCCCGCGATGATCAAGCCGTCGTTGAAAAGAGTGCTGCCATATTCGCTCGAACCGTAGACGCCGGTCGCGCCCGCATACTCATCGTATTCGACATAGGCATCGGCGTTGCTCCAGCCTTCGGCCAGCGCGTCGTTCTGACCGCTCGCACCGGCGATTCCGACGATCACCCCGTCTTCGCTGTTATAGATCGCGGCGCCGTCTTCCTGATCGACCGCGAGACCGGTGGCATAGGCCTCCGACGAGGGCGTGTATTCGTAGCCGATCCTCGCTGTCGCCTGCTGGGCATAGGCATGCGCGGTGGTATCGCTCGTGGCGCCAGCCGCGCCGACAATCAAACCGTCATTGTAGATGTCGCCGCCGATGCTCGAATCGGAGATGTCGAAACCGACCGCGTCTGCGTGGGCGGAATTTCCAGCCACAGCCATGGCATACTCGTCGCCGTTGGCTTCGGCCGTCCCGGCGATGCGCGCGAGAGCGCCCGCGAATATGACGGAACTGTTCGAGACGTCGCCATCGATATAGGAGTCGTCGATACGTATGCCGGTTGCAGAAGCGTCGGCGTAGTTCGGATAGACGTAATCCTCCGAGAAATTGAACCCGTCCTCGGTGTTGGGAACGCCCGAGATCGCCTCGGCGGCACCATCGTCGGAATAGGCGTTCGCATTCGCCGTCAGGGTCGTATAGCCGATCGCCGAGACATTTCCGCTATTGGAGAAGGCGTCATACCCGAAGCCGTCCTCGGAGTTGGCATTTACGCCAACGTCGTTGAGCACGATGCCATAGGCATCGGTCTCGAGCGAACCGCCGGCAAGCGCGATGGAATAGGTCTCGTCGCCATCGTTGACGTTGGAGTTTGCGGTGAGCGTCGCCTGGGCGCCGGCCATCGCGCTGACGTTTCCGTCGTTGAGGAAGCTGCCCATCAATCCGACATCGTCGAGCTCGATGCCGGTCGCCTTGACCCCGCCATCCTCGTCGTTGTTGATGTTGATGCCGAGGTCGCCGACATAGGAGCCCGCAGCCGCATCGCCATCGTCGGCGTTGGACGTCACGGTCTGCGTGATTGTCGACGAAGCCTCCGCCTGAACGTCGTTTTCATTGACGAAATAGCCGCGCGGATAGTCACCCTCGTCGGTGATGTCGTAGGAGCCGACCGAAGCGTCCTCGACCTGGATGCCGTAGGCGACCGCGTCGGCCTGCGACAGGCCCCAGCTCAGGCCCGTTCCCGTCCCATAGGCGGTCGCTTCCACTGTCGACGTGACATTGGAGATCGCATCGACCGTGATGTTGCCGTCATTGATGATGTTGCCGCCGATGTCGCCCTCTTCGGAGCCGACATAAAGGCCGGTCGCCGCGGACGAAGCCGAGACGTCCTCGCCGTATTCGCCGAAGAAATTGCCGGCAAGCGCCGCAGCGTCGCCCTGACCGAGATCGGCGGTTGCCGTCGCTTCCTGCGTTGCCTTGGCGACCGCCCTGACGTTGATGTCGCCGTCATTATAGACGCTGTCCTGGATTTCATCTTCCACGACGGAGACGCCATAGGCTTCCGCGCTCACATTGTTGCCTGCGTAAGCCTCCAGATCGTCGAGGCCCGTCGCGGTCGCGGTCGAGTCGCCGATCGACACCGCCTTGACGGTCACGGTGCCTTCGTTGATGAAGCTGCCGGCCAAGGTGCGTCCGCTCAGATAGGAGCCATATGCCTCGGCACGGATCTCGTCGCCATCCGCACCCGCTGTCAGGCTTTCGTTGTTCGAAACCGTCGCGGTCTGCTCGCCCTTTGCAATCGCGACCGCTTCGAGGTCGCCCGTGTTCTCGAAATTGCCGGCGATCGATCCCGCATCGATATCGAGGGCCGCGGCGCTCGAATAGGCATTCCCCGTCGCGTAGGCGTCCGAATACTCGCCGCCAACCGTCGTCGCTTCCGTTTCGGATTTGGCGATCGATACCGCGCTCACGATGTCGGCGGAATTGTCGAAGCTACCGCCGAGCGCGTCGACGTCGAAGGAAATGCCTTCGGCATAGGAGGAGACGCTGTCGGCATAGGCGCTGGAATTGGCTTCGCCGTTGCTGTTGGCCGTAGCCGACAGATCGACAGAGGCCTTGCTCTTCACATTGATGTCGCCGGAATTCTCGAAGTCGCCGGAGACCAGCAGCGTATCGGTGTCGATGCCGTAGGCCGTCGCTTCGGTATAGTCGTTTTCCGCATAGGCTTCGGCATAGTCGTAGCCGGTCGCCAGAGCCGTGGATTCCGTCCTGGCTGTTGCATCGGCGCTGATGTCGTTCTCGTTGGTGATGTCGCCATCGACATGCAGCACGTCGACGAGGAGGCCCGTCGCGCTGGCGCTGGCGATGCTTCCCTCATAATCGTCGCAGTAGTTGTCGTATTCGCCATTCCAGCCGGCAGCCGCCCAGGCTTCGTCGTCCTCCGACAGGGCCGTCGCGTTGCTCTCCGTCTTGGCCGTCGCCGAGGCGGTGATTTCCGCGTCGTTATCGATGTCGCCGACATAGGCGGACGTGCCGCTCAGCCGCACGCCATAGCTGTTGGAATAGGCCTGGTCATAGGCATAGGCGTCCGCGTCATCGATATAGGTCGATGTGGCGCCGGCGCTCGAGTAGCTCCTCGCCGTCGCTGTCGCATCGATCGTGCCCGAGAGGTCCACGTAGCCGGCAATGACCGGACCGTCATGTCCCGAAATGATGGGATTGTCGTTTTGGACATCGATACCGGCGGCGTAGGCGGTGGAATAGCCGTTCGCGTTGGCGTCCGCACCGTCCTCCGAATTGTCCGTCGCCGACTGATCGACTTTCGACGTCGCCTCGGCAGCGATCGAGCCGCCATTGTAGATGGAGCCGTTGTTGACGGTTCCGTAGAGCTGGATGCCGGTCGCGGAGGCGCCCGCCTCATAAGACGCACTGTCGCTGCCGCTGCCGCCTTCCTCGTCGGTCGCGGTCGCGGTGATCTGTCCGTAGTCCTCGCTGTCCGAATACTGGTTCGCTACGCCGCCGATATAGGAGTTGTACACCTTGATGCCGATGGCATCGCCGTCTTCGCCGTTCTCGACATCGATCACGCCAGTGTAGGAATTGGTGACCTCGCCGTTGACGGTCGCTCCTCCGATGTCGATACCGGCATCACCGTTTTCGTTCTCGATCGTGCCGCTGTTGTTGGCATAGGGAACGGTCGTCGTGATCAGCATCTGATCGATCGTCGTCCCGAACGGGTTGTCGTAGGTGATGTCGGCGCGCGCCGCCCCCGGAGCTGCAAGCAGCGCGACCATGGATGTGGTGGTCAGCAGACTGCGAAGTTTCAGACTACGGCTCATGGTCGTCTCCCCCAGGGGTTCGGCGCGGGCAGCGGCCACGCGCTCAAAGCATCGGTTCCGGCCTTGCGGCCATCTACAATCTGGGGTTGAAGTCATGCCTATCGAGACGACACGATGCCGTCCCTGAAAATCGCTTAAATTAAGCGGTTTTCAGTCATAAACCGGACATGACCAAGGAAAGGCGAATTCGCCCCATTCCCCCCAAGGTTGCGTGAATCAACTTCTTGGATATAGACCTTTAGGTCAAGACACGGCCGATGCCAGAATGCTCCACCGTGGAGGGGTGAGTGGCTGGCGAGACACAAAGCGGATGATCGCGCCCCGCCATTGCGTTAAGTTGCGCCGCACATCACATATGGCAGGAAAGAGACAGGGTGAGTCCCGTGAGCATCGCGGATATCAGTGTGGATCGGAGAGGGGTCGCCGCCGTCATGGCGGAGATGGGCCGGCGCGCACGCGCCGCCGCCGAAAGGCTCGCCGCCGCGCCGACGAAGCAGAAGGATGCAGCCCTTCTTGCCGCCGCCATGGTCATCCGTGCCAATGTCGACGACATCCTGGAAGCCAATGCGAAGGATGTCGCCGCTGCGAAGGAAAAGGGCCTTGGCGCCGCGCTGCTCGACCGTCTGCTGCTCGACGAAAAGCGCATCGAGGCGATGGCGAAGGGTCTCGAAGAAATCGCCGCGCTGCCCGATCCCGTGGGCTCGAAGATCACCGAATGGGACCGCCCCAACGGGCTTCACATCGAGCGCATCCGCGTGCCCCTCGGCGTCATCGGCATCATCTATGAAAGCCGCCCCAATGTGACGGCCGACGCCGGCGCGCTCTGCCTGAAGTCGGGCAACGCCGCGATCCTGCGCGGCGGCTCGGAAGCGAGCCATTCGAACCGCATCATTCATGCCTCGCTGATCGAGGGCATTCTCGCCGCGAACCTGCCCGAAGACGCGATCCAGCTGGTGCCGACGACCGACCGCGCCGCCGTCGGTGAGATGCTGACCGGTCTCGACGGCCATCTCGACGTCATCGTGCCGCGCGGCGGCAAGAGTCTCGTCGCCCGCGTGCAGACCGAAGCGCGCGTGCCAGTCTTCGCCCATCTCGAAGGACTCTGCCATGTCTATGTCGACAAGGACGCCGACCTCGACATGGCGCGCAGCATCGTCATGAACGCCAAGCTTCGCCGCACCGGCGTCTGCGGCTCGGCCGAAACCCTGCTCGTCGACGAAGCCTGCGCCGCGACGCATCTGGCGCCGCTGGTGAAGGATCTGCTCGACGCGGGCTGCGAAGTGCGCGGCGACGAAGCGACCCGCGCCGTCGACGCCCGCGTGACGGCGGCGAGCGAAGCCGACTGGAACACCGAATATCTCGATGCGATCATTTCGGTGCGTGTCGTCAAAGGCGTCGAGGAAGCGATGCGCCATATCGCCCGCTATGGCTCGCATCATACCGAGGCGATCATCACCGCCAATCAGAAGACGGCCGATCGTTTCCTGGCGACCGTCGACAGCGCCATCGTGCTGCACAATGCCTCGACGCAGTTTGCCGATGGCGGCGAGTTCGGCATGGGCGCGGAAATCGGCATCGCGACCGGAAAGTTCCATGCCCGCGGACCTGTCGGCGTCGAGCAATTGACGAGCTTCAAATATGTCGTGCGCGGCGCGGGCCAGATCAGACCGTGAAACGCGATGAAGCGCCGACGCCGGGACTGAAGGTCGGCCTGCTGGGCGGTTCCTTCAATCCGGCGCATGAAGGGCATCTCCATCTGACCCGCATGTGCATGAAGGCGCTGGCGCTCGACCGCGTCTGGTGGCTCGTCTCGCCGCAGAACCCGCTGAAGAGCGCGACCGGCATGGCGCCGCTCGCGACGCGCATGAAAGCCGCCAATGACCTCGTGGCCAAGTCAGGCGACCGGCGGATTGCCGTCACCGACATCGAAACGCGGCTCGGAACCCGTTTCACCATCGATACGGTGCGCGCACTGAAGACGCGCCACCCCGGCACCCGCTTCGTCTGGCTGATGGGGGCGGACAACCTGCTGCAACTTCCACGCTGGGCGAAATGGCGCGACCTCGTCGACGAGATTCCGCTCGCCGTCTATCCGCGACCCGGCTTCACGCTGAAAGCCCGGCTTTCGCCGGCGGCGGCGATGCTGAAACCGGTCACGCTCGAGCCGAGCGACGCATCTCTCCTCGCTCGCCTCGAGCCGCCCGTCCTCGTTTTTCTGGATGGCCGCACACACCCGGCATCGGCGACGGCGATACGCGCGGCCGGAATGGCGGCGAGAGTCACAAAGAGTTGAAACACAACAGATAGATTGAAGTCGGGGCCCGACCCACTTATCTTCGGGTGAGCCGAAGCCGTTTCGGCGATCGGCTCTATCCTCGTACAAGGACAAGAAGGAGCCAGTACCTGAGCAGTCAACCGAAGGACCCGAAGGTCCAGCGCAAGCCCGCAAGGGCGTTGAAGGCAACCACAACTTCAAAGGTCACGGCCTCAAAGGTCACGACCCCGAAAGCCACAACAAAAAAAGTCGCGGCCGCGAAAGCACCAGCCGCCGGGAAGACAGCGGTCAAGAAGCCGGCCTCGAAAAAAGCCGCGCCGAAGCCGGTCCCCGTCGAAATCTCCAGAACCTCCGCCATGCTGACTCTTGTTCTCAAGAGCCTCGACGAAGACAAGGCCGAGGATATCGTCTCCATCGATCTCGCCGGAAAAACGCCGATCGCCGACTACATGGTGGTCGCGAGCGGACGGTCGCAGCGGCACGTCAGCGCCGTCGCCGATCATCTTGTCCGCCGCCTCAAGGAAGATGGCTTCGGTGCCGCGCATGTCGAAGGAATGCGGCAGGGCGACTGGGTGCTGATCGACGGCGGCGACGTGGTGATCCATGTCTTCCGTCCCGAGGTGCGTGAGTTCTACAGGCTGGAGAAAATGTGGCTGGCCGATATTCCGGCCGACCAGATCGCCGTCTGACCGGATCGATTCCGGGACGACGTTTCTCTCCGGCAGGACACATGCGGGCTCACCGCCCGCCGAGGGGCTGTCTGCGCGCCCGACGAAAGGCTCTTGATGCGCATTGAAATCTGCGCCGTCGGAAGGCTTCGCGCCGGCCCCGAAAAGCTTCTTCTCGACGATTACGTCTCCCGTACCGAGGGCGCCGGCCGCGGTATCGGCATCACCGCCCTCACGGTCAGGGAGGTCGAGGAAAAACGGCGGCTCGAACCTGCGGCCCTCAAGGAAAGCGAAGCCGTCCTGCTCAGAGCGGCCTTGCCGCGCGGCGCGCTTCTCGTCGCCCTCGACGAGCGCGGCAAGGCCGAGCCGAGCGACGCCTTCGCAAAACGTCTCGGGCGCTGGCGCGACGAC
>CAISYL010000163.1 GCA_903889655.1 uncultured Alphaproteobacteria bacterium
ACCATCCTTCGGTGTCACCCTGGACTTGTTCCGGGATTCAGGGGCCGCTTGCTCAACACATGCCGCCCCTGGATCCCCGGCACAAAGGCCGGGATGACACGACTTTGTCATGTCACTCCGGCGCGATCATCTTTTCCGGCCGCACGACCGCGTCGAACTCTTCATTGGTGACGTAACCGCCGCCGACGGCTTCCTCGCGGAGCGTCGTGCCATTCTTGTGCGCGGTCTTGGCGATCTTGGCCGCGTTGTCGTAGCCGATCTTCGGCGCGAGCGCCGTGACGAGCATCAGCGAACGTTCGAGCGCCGCCTTGATGTTGTCGGTGCGGGGCTCGATGCCGACGACGCAATTGTCGGCGAAGCTGACCGCCGCATCGGCCATCAGGCGGACCGACTGCAGGAAATTGTAGGCCATCACCGGATTGTAGACGTTCAATTCGAAGTGGCCCTGCGAGCCGGCGAAGGTGAGCGCGGCGTTGTTGCCAAAGATCTGCACGCAGACCTGCGTCAGCGCCTCGCATTGCGTCGGGTTGACCTTGCCCGGCATGATCGACGAGCCGGGCTCGTTTTCCGGCAGCGAGAGTTCGCCGAGGCCCGAACGCGGGCCGGAGCCGAGGAGGCGGATGTCGTTCGCGATCTTGAAGAGCGAGGCCGCGACCGTGTTGATCGCGCCGTGGCTGAAGACCATCGCGTCATGAGCCGCAAGCGCCTCGAAC
Organism: uncultured Alphaproteobacteria bacterium; assembly: GCA_903889655.1. Classification (GTDB taxonomy): domain Bacteria; phylum Pseudomonadota; class Alphaproteobacteria; order Parvibaculales; family Parvibaculaceae; genus Parvibaculum. Next base: position 714 of record CAISYL010000163.1, read on the forward strand.
TTGTTCGGCGCGGTGGTGAAGGGAAGGCCGGTGATGGCGGCGATGCGCTCGGCGACACCCTCGGCGAAGCCGATCGGCGCGTTGAGGCCGGTGCCGACGGCGGTGCCGCCCTGCGCGAGCTGCATCAGCGCCGGCAGCGACTGCTCGATACGGGCAATGCCGTTCTCGACCTGCTGCGTATAGCCCGAAAATTCCTGGCCGAGCGTCAGCGGCGTCGCATCCTGCGTATGGGTGCGGCCGATCTTGATGATGTCCTTCCACGCCTGCGACTTGTCGTTGAGCGCGTTGCGGAGTTTCTGCAGCGCCGGGATCAGGCGGTGAACGATCTCCTCCGCGCAGGCGATGTGCATCGCCGTCGGATAGGTGTCGTTCGACGATTGCGACATGTTGACGTGATCGTTCGGATGAACGGGCTTCTTCGAGCCCATCTCGCCGCCGAGCATTTCGATGGCGCGGTTCGAGATCACCTCGTTCGCATTCATGTTCGACTGCGTGCCGGAGCCCGTCTGCCAGACGGCGAGCGGGAAATGCGCGTCGAGCTTGCCCTCGATCACTTCCTGCGCGGCCTTGATGATGGTCTCGCCGATCTTCGGATCGAGGCGGCCGAGGGCCATGTTGGTTTCGGCGGCGGCGCGCTTGACGATGCCGAGCGCCCGGACGACGGGGAGCGGCTGCTTTTCCCAGCCGATCTTGAAATTGCCGAGCGAGCGCTGGGCCTGTGCACCCCAATATTTGTCCGCTTCGACGTCGATCGGGCCGAATGTGTCGGTCTCGGTGCGGGTTTTCGTCATGGGGCAGCGCTCCTCAAAGGCATTTTGATGGGCGCTGATTTAGCACGGGGGGAAGCGGGGGGAAAGGATGGGGAAGACGGTGTTTCGTTGCTTTTCCAGCGCTTGGGGGTCAGCATAGTTGCAGTCAGGGTGGGGGAAGCTAATGAAAAAGTTGAAATTTTTGCGATGCGCGCCGGTCGTTGTTGCGCTGATATGCGCCGGTTGTTCATCCGTGAGTGAGGTCACGCCGGTGGGGAAAGATACCTACACAGTCGGATCTGAGGTCCGTGGTGGAATGACCAGTTGGGCTGATGTGAAAGCCCTTGCTGTGCAGCGGGCGGACACCTATTGCCGGGGGCTAGGAAAGAATGTCGTCGTTGTAGATACAAAAACGCACGGCGCTCGAGGCTGGACGCCTCAAGAATCCGAGATCACATTTCGTTGTCTGGCAGCGGATGACCCGGCATACCAGAGACCGTGAATTGCAGGTGCGCACCCTTATTTGTCAGAATCAATAAATACAACCGCGTCCGTCAAAACTGGGTTGCGCGGGCTCTCTGAGCCTCACCGGACGAAAAAGAAAAAATGCCTGTTTACTTCTTCCTGAACGCATCCAGGCTGACGACCGCCGCGTCGCCCGACGATGCGGCGGGCGCGTCCTCCTTTGCCTGGGCGGGCTTCGGCGTCTCGGCGGCAGGCGTGCCGTCGGCCTTCTTCACTTCGAACTGGAGGCCGAACTGGACGCTCGGGTCGAAGAAGCCCTGAACGGCCGAGTAGGGCACGACCAGCGTTTCGGGAATCTTGTTGAAGGTGAGGTCGACCGAGAACCCGTCGTCGCGCACATCGAGGTTCCAGAACTGGTGCTGGAGCACGATGGTCATTTCCTCGGGATATTGCTGGTGGAGCTTTTCCGAGATGTTGACGCCGGGCGCGTCGGTGCGAAAGGAGATGTAGAGGTGATGCTCGCCGGGCAGACCCTTTTTCGCGACTTCGAGCGCGCGCTTGATAACGCTGCGCAACGCCTCCTGCGCCATCAGGTCGTATCGCATCAGATCTTCGGCCACGGGACTCTCCACTTACCAACCTGTTCGGACGATATGTCGGCCGACGGCGATGATTCAATCAGCGTTTTGCATCGAGGTCCAGATGATAGGCTTCGACCAGCGCCGCGAATTCATGTCCAAAGCGGTGGGCATCGCCCGGCCAGCGCGCGGAAAGATAGTTGCCGTCGCGCAGCGTGAAGCCCGGCGTCAGGTCGCGGGGGCTGTCGCGCGTCAGCGCCAGGGGTCCGCGATCGAAATCGTCGGGGCTGGCGAGCAGCGAGCGTATTTCCGTTTCGAGCGGCGTCGGATAGGTGCGGTAATAGCTGCCGAGCCATGTGCAGGTGAGGCCCCAGGCGAGAAGCTCCTGATCGCGGCGGAGGCCCGTCGTGCGCCGGCCGTGCAACACCGACCTGGCCGACGCCGTCCTGGAGCGCGCGGCAAGGAGCGCGCCGTGGCAGATCGCGCCGACCGGCTTTCCTGCGGCAAAGAAATCGACGACGAGCGCCTGCAACAGCGGAGATTCGAGATAGGGCCGCATGCCCCTCGCATGGCCGCCGGGCAGCATCAGGGCGTCGAAATCACTCGCGCGGAGATCCTGGTAGCGAAGCGGCGCGAGGAAGGCGCGCGATTGCGTCAGCGCATCGTAAGCGGCGCGGCCGTTCGCGTCGGCCCTCAGCACGGAGGCGAGGAGGCCGAGGCCCTTGCCCGTGACCATCACCGGGTCGGCGGTGGCGGGCCGTCCGTCCGGCGTCGCGATGGCGACCGTGTGGCCGCGCGCGTCGAGGATCGTCCAGGGCACGCCGGTCTCGGTCGGATCGAAATCCGCCGAGGGAACGGGCATCAGAATGGTCGCCACGAGACGCGCTCCGCGAAGACTTGTGAACGGAAAACAGGGGGACTGACAGGAAGAGAGAGTGGGGGTTTCTGTTGCCAGGTACCCCCGAACCCCGCCTTAACCGGCTAAAGTCAAGGACTTCAATCGAAGTGCTGGCACCGCTTACGCGGCGAGAGCAACCTCAGCATAGTTGTCGTTGGCAACTATAAAACGGCCCGATGACGGCGGAACCATGCCGGGCAAAAGAACTACTTTTACACCCTCGTCGATCCTAGTTCGCCCCCAGGAATTTCCGCCACGACGGAAGATAATTGGTGGAGGCGCCGGGTACCGCCCCCGGGTCCGAATGGCTTATTATGTAGCCCGTTTATCACCATAGTCAGCCGAAGCCGACAGGCTTTATATAGGCGCTCCTCACCTGAAAATAAAGGCTGGAGGCTGAGTGGGAAGATAGCGGCCCGCTTTCGACTCGATCTGCAGATTCGCGATAAAAGAGCCCTGAAGTCAGTGGCTTGCACCGAGTCGCGGCCGAATCGGACGAGTGTGATTTGACTGTGGCGGCCCCACGCGGCTGTGGACAGCTCAGCAATGGGCCGTGCGCCGCCCGCGCCCGCGCTGTAAACTGATCCGACGAATCCCCGGAGCGAAGCCGATGAAGCAGTATCTCGACCTGATGCGCCATGTGCGCGACCACGGCGTCAAGAAGACGGACCGGACCGGGACGGGCACGCTCAGCACCTTCGGCTGGCAGTCGCGTTACAACCTCGCCGACGGCTTCCCGATGGTGACGACCAAGAAGCTGCATCTGAAATCGATC
>CAISYL010000164.1 GCA_903889655.1 uncultured Alphaproteobacteria bacterium
GTTGCCATTGTCGTAATCGGTCTGGGGTTCAATAATGCCGCTGACGCATATACATATGATTTCGGCGACGACACTTCGCTGGATGCGAACTTGACCACCACTTACACAGTGGGCATCCGCACGGAAAAGCCGAGCGACAAGGTCGTGCATGCGCCGCTCGACCCGGCTACGGGCTTGTCCAAAACGGCCAATTACGACGACCCGGATCAGAACTTTCATCAGGGCGATCTCATTACCAATGCGGGCAGTGCCTTTCTCGAGACGAATTTTCGCCGCGGCGACTTCGGCTTCAAGGCGAGCGGCAGCTTCTATTACGATCAGGTCTATCACGAGAACAATTCGAACTCGTCGCCCGGCACCGTCAACAAATATGGCGACAACAGCGAATTCACGAGCGGCACCCGTTATGTCGATGGCGGTCCTCGTTTCAAGGCTTACGACCTTTTCGCCTATGGGGCATTCTCGCCATTCGGAACCGATCTGAGCGTGCGCCTCGGCAATCAGGTCGTCGCCTGGGGCGAGAGCCTCTTCTTCGGCAACATCTCGTTGTCGCAAGGGCCTGTCGACACGACCAAGTCGAACTTTCCGGGTGCGGAGGTGAAGGATATCCTGTTGCCGGTGCCGCAGATTTCCTTCAACTGGGGCGTCGCCGACAAGCTCAGCCTGCTTGGCTATTATCAGTTCGACTACCAGCCTAACCTTCTCGACGGTGTGGGCAGTTATTTCAGTCGTGCCGACGTCGTCGGGCCGGGAGCGAGCTTTGCCTATGGCGCCGTCGATCCGTTCACCGGCGTGCCGGGCGGTTCGCTGATCGGGTCGCTTCTCGGTCTCCCACCGCAGTTCAACGTCGCCAAGGGCGACGATATCCGTCCCAGCAATCAGGGCCAGTTCGGCCTGGGTGCTACCTATGCCCTCAACGACATCACGACGTCGGGTGTTTATTTCCTCAACTATCACGACAAGAATCCGCTGCCGTATTTCGACGTGGAGTCGCTGCTCGTCAGTCCGGGCGGTCTGGTCACTTTCCCCATTCCTGAAGATGTGCCGACGACCTACCACCAGAAATATTTCAGCGACATCAGGCTCTATGGCGCGAGCCTCTCGACGATCCTCTTCGGTGTGAATGTTGGCGCCGATTTTGCCTATCGGCAGGGCGCGCCGACGCTGGTCGGCACGATGGTCTCGGGCCAGACGCTGCCGCAACCGACGCGATCCGACGATATGCAGCTCAATCTGAACGGCCTCTACATCATTCCGGCCACGTCCATGTGGGATTCGCTGACCCTTGTGGGCGAGGTCAGTTACAACCGGCTCACGAAGATCGATGCCTTCGACTTCAAGGGCGCGAAATATTCCGAACTTTACCGGCGCGACAAGGAGTCGGCCGGCGTCCAGCTTCAGGCGACGCTCGGGTATACGGATGTCTTCCCCGGCGGCTGGGACATGGCGGTACCGATCAATGTCGGATCGGCGTTCTATGGCTCGCCAGCCTATAACGGCGAACTCGGCGCGCTTACCGGACATGGCGACAGCCGCGTCGGCGTCGGCGTCACGTTTACGCGCCTCAGCAATTTGCAGCTCAGTGCGACCTACAGCACTTTTCTGGGGCATTACGACCCCATCCTGCGGCCGCTTGTCGACCGCGACTTCGCACTCGTGAGCGCGAAGTACACATTCTAGGGACTCAAGTTGGGAGGAGACCTCATGGACCGCAGAACTTTCATGAAGACGACCGGCGCCGCGGCGCTCATGCTGACCGCGAGCCGGAAAGCGGGTTGGGCGCAAGCCGCGGCTGACGAGGTGGCGAAGCTCGGCACCTCCCTGACGCCGATCGGCGCGACCAAGGAAGGAAATGCGGATGGGCTGATCGTGCCGTGGGCCGGCAAGTGGAACAGCGCCCCCCCCGGTGTCGACTTCAAGGGGACGGGCAATGTTCATCCGGACCCTTACGCGAATGAAAAGCCGCTCTTCACGATCACGCCCCAGAACTACACCAAGTATGAAGCGCGCCTCTCCGAAGGGCAGAAGGCGATGTTCCAGAAGTACCCGGAGACGTTCAAGATGAACGTCTATCCGTGCCATCGCGATTTCCGTTTTAGCGACTGGACGATCGATCAGGTCAAGCTCAATGCGCAGCAGACGACGCTGCAGGAAAATCAGGACGGGCTCAAGAACGTCCTCGGCGGCGCGGCGTTCCCGTTCCCGAAGAGCGGCATGGAGGCGATCTGGAGCATCAACACCGCCACCAAGATGTTCACCGAGCGCGGCGCCTATGACGAGGCGGTCGTCTATCCGGACGGGAACATCGCATGGGGCACGAATGACTGGGACATCTGGGCGCCGCCCTACGATCCGAGCACCGATCGCGCGAGCTGGGATCTTCGGTCGTCGTTCCTCTTCCGCAAGACGCTGCGCCCGGAGCGGGATCGCGGATCGGTTGGCCTCGTCATCAGCGCCTGGGACTATACGAACCAGCCGACGCAGACCTGGCAATATCTTCCGGGCACGCGGCGCGTGCGCCAGGTGCCAGAGATCGCCGGCGATTACCAGCTCGGGCCTGGCGGTTTCCACACGGTCGACGATACGCGCCTCTGGTCAGAGACGCCGCGCCGTTACGAATGGACGCTGGAGGGCAAGAAGGAGATCTTCGTTCCCTACCATACCTACAAGCTCGACCAGCCGGGCGTGACCTACAAGGACCTTCTGCTGAAAAGCCATCTCAACCCGGAATTCATGCGCTGGGAACTCCATCGCGTCTGGGTTGTGAAGGCGAAGCTGAAGCCGGGCATCCGCCACATCTACGGCGCGCGCACGCTCTATGCCGACGAGGATTCGTGGCAGCCGCTGCTGGCCGATATCTACGATACGCGCGGTCAGCTCTACCGTCAGGAAATGAATACGATGATCTATGCCTATGACGGGCAGCTCTTCCTGACGCGTATCGCCTGCTACCACGATCTCGTGTCGGGCGCCTATATGGCGGATCGCCTGATCAACGAGATCGATCAGAAGCCGAGGTTCAACGAAGGCGGACGGACGGCATCTTTCTACACCGTCGACGGGCTCCGGCGTCGCGGCGTCTGAGGCCTTTCGTTCGTTGGTTCTTGGGGGAAGGTGCGGCGGTATGGATAGTACGGCGATTTCGGCCTATGCCGGCGAGCTCCACCGGGCGCTCCTCGGCCGGAAAACCGTTGCTCCGCTGACGTCGCGGGGCGTCGCGATCACGATCGACGACGCCTATGCCATCCAGACCGACTTTGTCGCGCATCGGCTTGTCGGGGAGACGCGCGTTATCGGCAAGAAGATCGGCGTGACGAGCCGGCCGGTTCAAACCATGCTCGGCGTGACGCAGCCCGATTTCGGTCTGCTTCTCTCCGACATGGTCTATCCGGAGCGTGGCGATATCGCGATGTCGTCCATGATCCAGCCGCGTGCGGAGGGCGAGATCGCCTTTGTTCTGAGACGCGATCTGATGGGGCCGGGCGTCACCAATGCCGATGTGCTCCGGGCGACGGAGGGCGTGATGGCCTGTCTCGAGATCGTCGACTCGCGGATCGAGGACTGGAAGATCAAGATCGAGGACACGGTGGCGGATAATGCCTCTTGCGGTGTCTTCGTGCTCGGCGACCGCATGGTCGATGCTTCGTCGTTCGATCTCGCGCTCGCCGGAATGGTCATCGAGAAGAACGGCGCGATCGTCGGCACGGGCGCCGGCGCGGCGACGCTCGACTCACCGGTCAATGCGGTCGCCTGGCTTGCAAATACGCTTGGCCGCCGCGGCATTCCGCTGAAGGCGGGAGAGGTCGTGCTGTCGGGATCGCTGGCGGCGCTGATTCCGGTTACCGCAGGCGATCATATCGCGGTGACGATACAGGGCATCGGCGCGTGCCATGCCAATTTCATAGCGTGAGGTCCAGCCGGTGAACTTCGCTGTCACGGAAGAGCAGGGACTTATTCGCGAGGCGGCGCGCAGCTGGCTCGCCGCCACCGCGACCTCCGCTGCCGTCCGGCGCGCGATGGAGAGCAAGTGCGGTTACGATGAACCGGCATGGAAGACCGCCGCGGGGGACTTCGGCTGGGCGGCGACGGCGATCCCGGAGGTCCATGGCGGGCTCGGGCTCGGCATGGTCGAACTTGCGATCCTCCAGGAGGAAATCGGGCGCACGCTTTTTCCATCTCCTTTCGAGGCGACGGTCTGCCTTGCTGCGAACGTATTGCTCGCGTCGGACGATGAACGTCAGAAGCGGAAGTGTCTGCCCGCAATTGCGAGCGGCGATCTCACGGCGACGCTCGCCTGCAGCGAGCCGGGCGGGAGCATCGATCCGACTTCCTGTGAGACGCGATATGTGCCGGAAGGCGGCGGCTTCAGGCTCAACGGCGTGAAGCGCCATGTCGTGGATGGAGACCGCGCCGATCTTCTGCTGGTGACGGCCCGAGGAGAGAAGGGCGTCAGCCTCTTCGCCGTGGCGGGCGATACGCCGGGCCTGCGCCGGACATGGTTGCCGACGATGGACCAGACGCGGCGTCAGGCGGAGATCGTCTTCGACGATGTGAGGCTCGGCGCGGACGCGCTGGTGGGTGAGGAAGGCTCGGCGCTGACACCGGTGCGGACGGCGCTCGATCGGGCCGCGATCCTCATTGCCGCCGCGCAGGTTGGTGCGGCGGAGCGCTGCCTCGACATGACGGTCGCCTATGCGAAGGAACGCGTGCAGTTCGGGCGGTCGATTGCAAGTTTCCAGGCCGTCAAACACGCCTGCGCCGATATGCTGCTTCTGGTCGAGAGTGCGCGGTCGGCGGCTTATTACGCGGCCTGTATCGCGGATGACGGCGCGACGGGGGATGTGCTGGCGCGCGCGGCGTCGCTCGCCAAGGCCTATTGTTCGGAAGCCTATTTCGCCTGCGCGGGCGAGGCGATCCAGCTTCACGGCGGGGTCGGCTTTACCTGGGAATTCGACGTCCACCTCTATTTCAAGAACGCGCATGCGACGGAGAAGTATCTCGGCACGCCTGTCTGGCATCGCGAGCGCGTCGCGCGGCTCATCGGTCTCGGCGAGGAGGCGGCATGAATCTCGCCTTCACGCCGCAGGAAGAGGGCTTTCGCGCCGAGGTGGCCGGCTGGATGTCGGCGCATCTCGCGGGCGATTTCGCGCCGCTCAGAAATCGCGGCGGACCCGGCGACGAACATGCTTACTTCGAGCTGCGCCACGAGTGGGAGCGGCATATGGGCGAGGCGGGCTGGACCTGTGTCGGCTGGCCCCGCGCTCATGGCGGCCGGGGGGCCAGTCTCGGCGAGCAGGTGATTTTTCACGAGGAATATGCCCGCGCTGGAGGGCCAGGTCGCGTCGGTCATATCGGCGAGGGGCTCGCCGGCCCGACGATCATCGCTTTTGGCACGGAGGTGCAGAAGCGACGCTTCCTGCCGCCGATCGTAAAGGGCGAGGAGCTCTGGTGTCAGGGCTACTCGGAACCCAGTGCCGGTTCCGATCTCGCCAATGTGCGCACACGGGCGACGCGCATTAACGGCAAGTGGTCGATCACCGGTCAGAAGATATGGACATCGCTCGCGCATGTCGCCGACTGGTGTTTCGTGCTGGCGCGGACCGAGGAAGGGTCGAGTGGGCACAAGGGGCTTTCCTATCTGCTCGTGCCGATGAAGCAGGCAAGCATCGAGGTGAGGCCCATCCGGCAGATGACGGGCACGTCGGAATTCAACGAGGTCTTCTTCGACGAGGCCCTGACCGACGAAGCGAATATCGTCGGCGCGCCCGGCGAGGGCTGGAAGGTGGCGATGGGAACGCTTGCCTTTGAGCGCGGCGCTTCGACGCTGGGGCAGCAGATGGCGTTCCGCAATCAGCTTGGCGAGATCGTCGCGGTGGCGAAGCGGAATGGCGCGGCGAAGGATCCTGTGATCCGGCAGCGGCTCGCGGATGCGTGGATCGGGCTCGAAGTGATGCGCGCCAATGCGCTCAGGATGCTGAGCGGCGCAGACAAACCGGAACTCGGGCGCGAGGCGCTGATCGGCAAGCTCTATTGGGCGACCTGGCACAGATCGCTGGGCAAGCTGGCAATGGACGTATTGGGGCCGGAAGCCGAGATCGTCGCGGAAGCTCCTTACGGGCTCACGGCGCTCCAGCAGCTTTTTCTCTTCACGCGCGCCGATACGATTTACGCCGGCACCAACGAAATTCAACGCAACATCATCGCGGAGCGCGCGCTCGGCATGCCGAAAGAGCAGAGGGGTTGAGATGACGGCAAGCAAGCGCCCGGCGCCGCCTCCCTATGTGCCCGGACATGGGCTGCTGAAGGACAAGACCGTGCTCATCACCGCGGCTGCGGGAACGGGCATCGGCTTTGCGACGGCGAAACGCTGCACGGAGGAAGGCGCGCGCGTCTTCATCAGCGATGTGCATGAGCGCCGCCTCAACGAAGCGGCGGATCGGATCGAGAAAGAGGCCGGACGGCGGCCCGCGACGAAGCTCGGCAA
>CAISYL010000165.1 GCA_903889655.1 uncultured Alphaproteobacteria bacterium
CAGCGAAGCCATCGCCGACGATATCAAGCTGCAGCTCAGCGTCTTCTTCGATCGCCAGCTTCCGCATTCGGCGAGCGCGGCGGAATAGGTCGAGCCTTGAAGGTCAAGGCATCCGACGCCGACCGCTTCGCCCGCAAGCCGGACGCGAAGATTCTTGCCGTGCTGGTCTACGGGCCGGATGCCGGATTGGTCCGTGAGCGGATGAATGCGCTGGCAAAAAGCGTCGTCGACGATCTTGCCGATCCGTTTCGCATCGCCGATCTTTCCGATGGCGATCTGCGCCAGGACCCGGCCCGCCTTGCCGATGAAGCGGCGGCCATCTCGATGCTGGGCGGCAGGCGTGTCGTGCGTGTGCGCGGCGCCGGCGACAGCGTCGCGAAAATCTTCGACGGCTTTCTTGCCGATCCTGCCGGCGACGCGCTGATCGTCGTCGAAGGCGGAGATCTCGGGCCGCGTTCGAGCCTGCGCAAACTCTTCGAGGATGCCGATAACGGGGCGGCGCTTCCCTGCTATGCCGACGACGCGGCGGCGCTGGAAGAGGTGATCCGCCGCCAGCTCGGCAAGGACAATCTGGTCCCGGAACCGGCGGCGCTCGACTATCTCAACGCCCATCTCGGCAGCGATCGCGGCGTGACGCTGAACGAACTTGAAAAGCTGGCGCTTTATATGGGCCCCGCCCCGAAGGGTGAGGCCAAGCGCAGCGTGACCCTCGAGGACGCCCGCGCCTGCATCGGCGACAATGCCGGATCGAGCCTCGACGAGGTGGTCGATGCGGCGGCGGGTGGCGATCTCCCGGCCCTCGACGTGGCACTGGCCCGGGCGCGCAGCGCCGACGCCCACCCGATTGCACTCATCAATGCGCTGATGCGCCACCTGCAGCAGCTTCATCTGGTGCTGGCCGATGTCGAAACGGGAACCCCGGCCGACAGCGCGATCCGCTCGATGCGGCCGCCGGTTCATTTCAGCCGCTCCGGAATCATTCGCCGCCAGGTGTCGCTGTGGAACCGGCGGCGGCTCGACAAGGCGCTGAGCCTGCTCCTCGAAGCAGAAAATCAGTGCAAGACGACCGGTCTTCCAGAGGACGCGATCTGCGGACAGACGCTGCTCCGCATCGCTCAGGCGGCGCGGATGGGTCGACGTTAGCTTATAGCGAAAGAATCTGACACCAGATCTATATCAAGCGGCGAATTATCAGTCTTTCATCAGTTCAAGCTGCTGATGCGCGGTCCCCCGCGACCGGCGAGACGGCGGCAGATTTCGTCGAGCTGTTCGAGCGTTTTGTATTCGATACGAACTTCGCCGCCCTTGTCGCCGGAAAAGCCGATTTCGACCTTGAGCCCGAGCTGCTCCGAAATGTTGCGCTCAAGCGCCAGCGTGTCGGTGTCCTTCTCGGCTCGGGCCGCGGCGGCGGCAGCCGAGCGGCGCGGCGCTTCCGAACCGGTCGTCGCCTTGCGCGACAAGGCCTCCGCCTCGCGGACGCTCAACCCTCTGGCGACGATCTCATTCGCCAGCGCTTCGGCATTGCCGATGCCGATCAGCGGACGGGCGTGACCGGCGGTCAGTTTGCCCTCCTCGATCAGCGCTCGCACGCCGTCCGGCAGCGAAAGCAGACGAAGCGTGTTGGCGACATGGCTGCGGCTTTTGCCGATCAGCTTCGAGAGCTGTTCCTGCGTATAGTTGAACTGCGCCGCCAGCCGATCATAACCGGCCGCCTCTTCGATGGCGTTGAGATCGGCGCGCTGGACGTTTTCGATGATCGCGATTTCAAGCGACTCGGCATCCGTCAGTTCCTTGACGATGATCGGAACCTGATGGAGCTGCGCCCGCTGCGCGGCGCGCCAGCGTCTTTCACCGGCAACTATTTCGAAAGCGTTCTGATCGCCCGCGACCGGCCGGACGACGATCGGCTGCAGGATGCCCTTCTCGCGGATCGAGTTCGAAAGATCGGCAAGATCTTCTTCCCGGAAGGTGTGGCGCGGCTGAAAGGGGTTCGGTCGCAGGAATTCGATCGGCACCTCGCGCAGGCCACGCGGCGCGGGTGCATTGCTGTCGCCCAGCGCGAAGGCCGCGTCGTCGCCGATCAGCGCCGCGAGACCGCGTCCAAGCCGGCTCGGACTTTCCTCTGCCATCATCTTGTCCTCTCTCATCCCTCTTGCCGACCGGTACGCGGTATGGCCTTGAAAGTCTGACCGCGATCAGCCTGTTTTCGGCAGGAATCCAATGATCGCCATCCGGCAGCGCTACCTTGTATGACCGGAAATTCAAATCTTACTTTGCATTAACAGGTTTTCTTAAACCATGGTCCGGCAGCATGCACCCCTGAATGGATCAGGCCGCCGGCCGACGCAAGGCGCGCTCGCGCTGAATGAGCTCGGATGCGAGTTTCATATAGGCCTTGCTGCCCGCGCAACGATGATCATAGACCAATGCCGGCTTGCCATAGGAAGGCGCTTCCGAAATCCGCACGTTGCGCGGGATCACCGTGCGATAAACCTTGTCGCCAAGATGCTGGCGCACATCCGACGCGACCTGATCCGAAAGCTTGTTGCGCTGGTCATACATGGTCAGCACGACGCCCTGGATTTCAAGGCGCGGATTGAGGCTCGACTTGACGCGCTCGACGGTTCGCAGCAACTGGCTCAGACCTTCCAGCGCGAAGAACTCGCATTGCAGCGGCACGAGGACGGCATCCGCCGCCGTCATCGCATTGATGGTCAGCAGATTGAGCGAAGGCGGGCAGTCGATCAGCAGATAGGTATAAGGACGCGCCGTCATCGCCGCTTCCTTCTCGCTGCCATCGCGCGCCTTGCCAGCGCGCGGCATGCGGGCCAGCGCATCACGCAGGCGATGCGAACGCCGCGGCACGCTGGCAAGCTCCAGCTCGGCGCCAAGCAGATCCATCGTGGACGGAACAATATCGAGACCGGGCACCTTGGTCGGTACGACCGCGTCTTCGATCAGGGCGGACCCGATCAGAACGTCATAGGCCGATACCTTGCGCTCCGCGCGGCCGATGCCGAGGCCCGTGCTGGCATTGCCTTGCGGATCGAGATCGACGATCAGCACCCGCTCGCCGACGGCGGCAAGCGCCGTACCCAGATTAATGGCGGTCGTCGTCTTGCCGACGCCGCCCTTCTGGTTGGCGAGAACCAGGATGCGAGGACGCGGCCCCTCCGGCTGCGTCAGGACATTTCCGGCCGGAGCGGCTTGCGCTCCGATGGAAGTAAGGTCAGCGCTCGAGTCCGGTATTTGCATGTCGGAGCCCCCAAAGCTTCAGCACCGTTCCGGATGGATCGGATTGGCTGGCAATGGCTTCACTGTCAAATATCCAATCTTTTGCCGACTCCGTCAATTCGGCAGCAGCCCCCTGACCCTTCAGGAACAGCCCGATCGTATCTTTTCCCCAGAAAGATGATGTCCAGTCGAGCAATCGGGGCAAAGGCGCCAGCGCCCTGGCGCTGATGATATCGGCCGAAGCGACAGCCCCGCCCGCCCCGAATTCCTCGATCCGCATCGTATGGACAACCGCGGGAGCCCCGGTCGCCCGGATCACTTCCCGCATGAAAACGGATTTCTTCTGGTCGCTTTCGACCAAATGCATCTGGAAGCCGGGCCTGTCGGCCAGCATGATCGCGACCACGAGGCCCGGAAAGCCCGCTCCGCTGCCTAGGTCGACCCAAGCCTTGGCCAGCGGTGCCAATGGAACCAACTGGGCGCTATCGAGAAAATGTCGGTTCCAGACATCCGCGAGGCTCGACGAGGCAACCAGATTGATCGAGCCCTGCCACTTTCGGAGAAGCGCCTCATAGGTCAGCAATCGCGCCATTGTTTCACGTGAAACAGACGTCGCGGCCGAAAAGGATTCCGCATCAACCACTTGCACTAGATGTTGGGTCATGCCGAGCCCTACTGCTCAAGCTGTATGACGCGTCTGCTGCCGCACATAGATCAGCAGGGTCGTCAAAGCCGCCGGCGTGACGCCATCCACCCTCGCCGCCTGCCCCAGCGTGGCCGGCCGGGCCTTACCAAGCTTCAGCCGGACTTCGTTGGAGAGTCCCGGAATGGAGGTGTAATCGAGATCCGAAGGGAGCCCCAATCCCTCATCCTTCCGGAAGGCCCGGATATCACTCTCCTGCCGGTCGAGATAGCCGGCATATTGCGCGTCGATTTCGAGCTGCTCTCCGACATCGCCCGGCAACGCGCCGAGTTCCGGCCAGATGCCGCCAATCTCCCCCAGGCCAATCTCGGGATAGGCCAGAAGGTCCATGGCACTCCGGGCGACGCCGTCCTGATTGATCCTGAGCCCCCGCCGCGCCAGTTCCGTCGGCGACATGCGAAGTCTCTGCGCCAGATCCCGCGCCGCGTCCAGCGCCGAAAGTTTCGTCGCGAAGGCATCTGCCCGCACCGCGCCGACCAGCCCTCGTCCGGCGCCCTTGGCGGTCAGCCGCTGATCGGCGTTGTCGGCTCGCAGCGTCAGCCGGTATTCGGCCCGCGAGGTGAACATCCGATAGGGCTCGCTGACGCCGCGCGTGATGAGGTCGTCGACCAGCACACCGAGATAGGCTTCGGCGCGGTCGAAAATAAGCGGCGCTTCGCCTTTGGCGGCCAGGGCGGCGTTCGCTCCCGCGATCAGCCCTTGCGCCGCCGCCTCCTCATATCCCGTTGTGCCGTTGATCTGGCCAGCCAGATAAAGCCCCGTGAGCTTTTTGGTCTCCAGCGTCGGGCGGAGTTCGCGCGGGTCGATATAGTCATATTCGATCGCATAGCCCGGCCGGACCATGCGGACCTCTTCGAGACCCGGGATGGTCTTCAGGAAGGCAAGCTGGATTTCCTCCGGCAGGCCGGTCGAAATCCCGTTCGGGTAGATCGTGTCGTCATCGAGCCCTTCCGGCTCGAGAAAGATCTGATGGCTGTCGCGCTCCTTGAAGCGCACGACCTTGTCCTCGATCGAGGGACAATAGCGCGGCCCGGCACCCTCGATATGCCCGGCATAGACCGGCGAATATTTGAGGTTCGCTTCAATGATCCGGTGCCCGGCCTCGGTCGTCCGGGTGATGTGGCAATTGACCTGCGTCGTCGTGATCGCGCGAGTCAGGAATGAGAAAGGCACCGGCGGCGTGTCGCCCGGCTGAATCTCCAGCTGTCCCCAGGCGATGGTACTCCCGTCGAGCCGCGGCGGCGTACCCGTCTTGAGGCGGCCAAGCTGGAAGCCCAGCGCGTAAAGCCGATCCGAAAGTCCCAAGGCGGGCGCCTCGCCGACCCGTCCGGCGGGAATGCGTAGTGTCCCGATATGAATCATTCCGCGCAGGAAAGTTCCGGTCGTGAGAACCACGCGGCGGGTGCGGAATTGCCGCCCGTCCTCGGTCATGACCCCCGCCACGCCTTCCGCGTCGACGAGCAGATCGTTGACGCCGCCCTCTTCCGTCTGGAGATTCGCATGGCCGAGAATGGCGGCTTGCATCGCCTCGCGATAAAGCTTCCGGTCCGCCTGCGCGCGAGGGCCGCGCACGGCAGGCCCCTTGCGCCGATTGAGAAGCCGGAACTGGATGCCCGCGGCATCGGCCACCCGGCCCATCAGCCCGTCCAGCGCGTCGATCTCCCGGACCAGATGGCCTTTGCCGAGCCCGCCAATGGCCGGATTGCAGGACATTTCGCCTATGGTCGCGATCTTATGTGTGAGCAGCAGCGTGCGCGCGCCGGCGCGGGCCGCCGCAGAGGCCGCCTCGCAGCCCGCATGGCCGCCGCCAATCACGATCACATCGAATTCGGGAAAGCTCATTCTGCCTCACAGCGTTCGGCGAAGCTTTATCCCCAGCCCGCGGCCCCGGTCAAAGGATTAGTCGGGTAGCTCCGCCATTTCGCTTAGGCCTTGGATGCCGTGTGAGCCAGACTCTGTTTCACGTGAAACATTATTTGCCGATGCAGAAGTCCCGGAACACAACATCTAGCAAATCCTCGACATCCACCCGCCCTGTGATCCGGCCCAGCGACCGGGCCGCCAGACGCAGGTCCTCGGCCACCAGCTCGGTCTCGCGCTCTGCCGCCAAAGCGCCCAAGGCCCTTTGCAGGCCCTCCAAGCAGGCCTGGAGTCCCTCGCGGTAGCGCGCCCTCGTGATGACCGGTCGCTCGCTATCGCCCGCCAGGAGTCCAATACGGGCCGTCAGCGCCTCTTCCAGCCGGTCGAGCCCCTCGCCGGTGGCCGCCGAGACCGGAATGACTCCCGGTAGGTCCAGCTTTCCGAGGTCCGCCTTGTTGACGATCCGCAGATCGCCCTCCCGCGCCATGTCGAAAGTCCCATCGAGACCGCCACCGGCATGAAGCGCGGCGACGACGATCCGGAGATCCGCCTTTTCGGCCCGGGCGAGCGCCCGCCGAACCCCTTCCCGCTCGATGGCTCCGGCCGCTTCACGCAACCCGGCCGTGTCGGCCAGCGTTACCGGAACACCGCCGAGATCGAGCCGCACTTCGAGAACATCCCGGGTCGTCCCCGCTTCGTCCGACACGATCGCCGCCTCGCGCCGCGCCAGCCGGTTCAACAGGCTCGACTTGCCGACATTGGGCGGGCCGATGATCGCGACTTCGACGCCGTCTCGCAGCCGCTCGCCGCGATGTCCGTCGTCGAGATGGTCTCGGATCTCATGCGCCAGACGGTCGATCTCCGGCGCCAGTTTCCGGGTCAGGTCTCCCGGCACCTCTTCTTCGGGAAAGTCGATCTCGGCCTCGGTATGGGCCAGCACCCGAAGAAGCCGTCCACGCCAGCCCTCGTAAAGCTCGCCGAGAGCGCCCTCCATCTGCCGGAGCGCCTGGACGCGCTGCGCCGCGGTTTCCGCCTCGATCAGATCGCCGAGGCCCTCGACCTCGGTGAGATCGAGCTTGCCGTTCTCGAAGGCGCGGCGCGTGAACTCGCCCGCCGTCGCGATGCGCAGCGCCGGCAGTCGACCCAATGCGCCGAGCACGCCATCGATGACGGCCCGACCGCCATGAACATGAAATTCAGCGACGTCCTCGCCGGTGAAACTGGCCGGTCCCCCGAACCAAAGAATGAGCGCCCGATCGAGCGCGACGCCATCGGCGGGGTCGCGGAGCGTCCGCAAAGCCGCCTCGCGCGCGCGGCCTGGGCCTTCCCCGGACAGCGCCCGCACCGCCTCGCCGGCGGCCGGTCCCGAGACGCGGACCACCGCCACCCCGGCGCGGCCCGCTGCGCTCGACAAGGCGTAAATCGTTTCCAATCCGAATCGATCCTGAAATCTGTCGATGCAAAGAGTGCCTGTGGCACATGCATCGAACGTGGCATCGAACGTGAGTCGCTTGTTTTAAATCGTCGGCCGAAAATTCAGTCGGACTTGCGCGTCGTCGACTTCTTGGCCGTCCCCGTCGCGGTGCGCGCCATGCTCCAGAGCAGGTTCTGGAACTGCTCGAGCCCCTGCGCGCCAGCCGGCATGATCGTCTTCACGAGCATCTCGGGGTCCATATAGGAAAGGTTCTGCGCCATCTGCTTTTCGAGCTGGGCGAGGAGCCGCTGCTGCATCGGCTCGACATCGGGAAGGCCCATCAGGCGGCGGGCTTCCTCGGGCGTGAGATCAACGTCGAACGTGACTTTCATGGGCTTGATCCCGACCTATCTCTGTTAAGTCCATATCTGTTAAGGAGAAGCGCTCCCCGAATTCCAGAGTGAACCGCCCGGACGGCCTCATGTCACGCAATTTCCTGAGCCAAGAGACGAGCCCCTATCTCCTCCAGCACAAGGACAATCCCGTCCACTGGCGGCCCTGGGGCGAGGCCGCGCTGGACGCAGCGCGGCGGGAAGGAAAACCGATCCTGCTTTCGGTCGGCTATGCCGCCTGCCACTGGTGCCACGTCATGGCGCATGAGAGCTTCGAGGACGAGGACGTGGCCGAGGTGATGAACCGCCTCTTCGTGCCCATCAAGGTCAATCGCGAGGAACGCCCCGACATCGACGCGATTTACATGTCGGCGCTGCATCTTCTCGGCGAACAGGGCGGCTGGCCGCTGACCATGTTCCTGACGCCGGATGGCGAGCCCTTCTGGGGCGGCACCTATTTTCCGAAGACGCCCGCCTATGGAAGGCCGGGTTTCATCCAGGTGCTGGAAGAAGTTTCGCGCCTCTTCCATCAGGAGCCCGACAAGATCGAGGGCAATCGCGCCGCGCTGGTGAAGGCGCTCAACGAGCAATCGGCGACCGCCTATCCGGGCGAACCGACGCCCGAGGTGCTCGATATCGTCGCCGACAAGTTCCTGTCGCTGATGGACCCGGTCCATGGCGGCATTCGCGGCGCGCCGAAATTTCCGCAGGTTCCGCTCCTCACCTTCGTCTGGCGCGCCCATCTCAGAAGCGGCCGCGCCGATCTTGGAGAGGCGGTGCTGAAGGCGCTCGATCATCTCTGCGAAGGCGGCATCTACGATCATCTCGGCGGCGGCTTCGCGCGCTATTCGGTCGACGAGCGCTGGCTCGCGCCGCATTTCGAAAAGATGCTCTACGACAATGCGCAGCTCGTGCGTCTCCTCACCTCCGCCTGGGCCGAAACGAGGAAGCCGCTATACGCGCGCCGCATCCGCGAAACGATCGAATGGATGTTCCGCGAGATGCTGGTCGAGGGCGCGGCCTTCGCCGCCTCTCTCGATGCCGACAGCGAGGGCGAGGAAGGCCGCTTCTACGTCTGGAGCGAGGCCGAAATCGATACGGCGCTCGGCGCCGACGCCGCGCATTTCAAATCGGTCTACGACATCTCAACGCATGGCAACTGGGAGGAGAAGAATATTCTCAACCGCCTCGCCCATGCCGACGAGCCTTTCAGCGAAGACGACGAAAAAGCACTGGTACCATTGCGCGAAACGCTTCTCGCCCTGCGCGCCAAACGAGTCCGGCCGAGCTTCGACGACAAGGTTCTCGCCGACTGGAACGGGCTTGCGATCGCGGCGCTCGCCGAGGCGGGCGCCGCCTTCGACGATCCTCTCTGGATCGAGGCGGCGGCCCGCGCCTTCGCCTTCGTGACGACGCGCATGATCGACGGCAACCGCCTCCACCACACCTGGCGCGAGGGGAAACTCCAGCACCGCGCTATGGCCGACGATCTCGCCAACATGGCCGATGCGGCGCTGGCGCTTGCCGAGGCGACGTCGAACCCGTCCTTCGTCGCCGAGGCCGAAAGCTTCGTCGCCGAACTCGATGCGCATTATCGCGACGAAAGGAATGGCGGCTATTTCTTCACCGCCGATGATGCCGGCGCCCTCATCACCCGCACGCGCAGCGTCGCCGACAATGCGACGCCGGCGGCGAACGGAATCCTGATCGGCGTGCTGACACGCCTCGCCCTTCTCACGGGCAAGCCGGATTATCTCGTCCGCGCCGACGAACTCGTCCGCGCCTTCGCCGGCGAGCTCAACCGCAACATCTTCCCGATGGGCTCTTACCTCTCGGGGCTCGAGACGCGGCTCTGGCCGATCCAGATCGTGCTGGTGGGTTCCTCCGAAGAAACGGCAACGCTGAGACGAACCGTTTTCGAGCTGGCTCTGCCGTCGCGCGCCCTCGCCGCGATCGAAGACGGCGCGGCGCTCCCCGAGGGCCATCCCGCATCGGGCAAGCGTGCCGTCGCGGGCAAGCCGACCGCCTATGTCTGTCTCGGCCAAAGCTGCATGCCGCCGATCACCGATCCCGCCGATCTTGCGGCGGTGCTCCGACAGGCTCGTGCGCCGGAGCTTTCGGGCGCGCCCGCGCCTTGATGTCGGGTTTGAGGCCCGCGATCTCGGCCGGCAGAAGCCCCGCTTCCTCGCGAATCCAGGCGCGGAAGGCCTGCACCTTGGGCTTTCTCGCGCTGCGCTTTGGATAGACGAGCCAATAGGCTTCCTCGTCGGGCACTTCGAGATCGAAGAGACGCATCAGCCGCCCTTCGGCAAGATCGGTCATCGCGAGCGCGTCATTGGCGAGCGCCACGCCCTGTCCTGCCGCCGCCGCCTGCAAGGCCAGCGACGCCTCGATGAAGAGCGGGCCTCGCGCTGCCCATTTCGGATTCTTGACGCCCGCCGCTTCGAGCCATTGCAGCCAGTGCCCCATCGTCTCCTCATGGAGCAGCGGATAGTGGCGCAGATCTTCCGGCGCGCGGATCGGCTTCTTCGGATCGATGAGGAGCGGGCTGCAGACCGGATAGACGGTCGCCTCGAACAGCTTCTCGGCGATCACATCGGTCCAGCCGCCCAGCCCGTAGCGAATACCGAGATCGACATTCTGCCGCTCGAAATCGGTGACCTCCGCCGAAGGCAGCAGCCGCAATTCGATCTCCGGATGCGCGCGATAGAATTTGCCGAGACGCAGCACCAGCCAGCGTGCGGCGAAGCTCGGCTCCACAGAGACGGTGAGCGGCCCGCCTTCTTCGCCAAGCGCCTGCACCCAGCCTTCGGCAATCTGGTCGAGCGCCTGGGAGAGCACCGGCAACAGCGCGCGACCGGCATCCGTCAGCTCGACGGCCCGGCCCGTGCGGCGGAAAAACGCGACGCCCGCCTCCTCCTCCAGCGCCCGCACCTGATGGCTGACCGCCGCATGCGTGACATGCAGCTCCTCGGCGGCGCGCGAGAAACTGCCGTGCCGGGCGGCGGCCTCGAAGGCCCGGAGGGCGTTCAGCGGTGGCAGGCGTCGGTGGCTCATAGTGTTAGATAATCTCACATCTGCTGTGAAAAGTCATCGTTTGATTAGCCCTCATAAAAGCACCATCTTCCCTGCAACACGAACCCATTGGTGAATAAAATGAACATCTCCAGCCTTTTTGCTCGCTCCTATGTCGATGCGATCAGCATCGCCGCAGGATCGCTCGCGGCGAGGGCGCCCGCCCGTCAGCCGGATCGCAAGGCGGAGCGCCGTCGTAGCGAGACGCTGTCGGCCGCCTTCGCGGCGAAGAAGATTGCGGTTTCCCGCGAGGCGCTCGACGCTCGCTGGTAAGCCCGCAACCGGTAAATCATCGCAAGGGGCGCAGTTTCTGCGCCCCTTCTTCGTTTTAGAAGCGCCGTTAAGTCTCGCCTGCCCTCCATGCCCCGGCTAAAGTCCCGTCCACCCATTTCATCCGTGACGAGGAGGCCAGAGCCATGAGCGGCGAAACCATTACCATCAAGGGACAAGACGGCGAGTTCTCCGGCTATCTGGCAAAGCCCAAATCGGGCAAGGGCCCCGGCATCGTCGTCATTCAGGAAATCTTCGGCGTCAACAAGGTGATGCGCGACCTGACCGACTGGCTCGCCGGCGAAGGCTATGTCGCGCTCTGCCCCGACCTCTTCTGGCGTATCGAGCCCGGCGTCGACATCACCGACAAGACAGATGCCGAATGGAAGAAGGCCTTCGACCTGATGGGCGCCTTCAACATCGATCACGGCATCGCCGATATCGCGGCGACGATCAAGACGCTGCGCCCGATGACGACCGGCAAGGTCGGCGCGGTCGGCTACTGCCTCGGCGGCCATCTCGCTTATCTCACCGCCTGCCGCACCGATGCCGATGCATCCGTCGGCTATTACGGCGTCAACATCCAGACGCGCCTCGACGAATCCCGCGACATCAGGAAGCCGCTCATTCTCCACATCGCGGAGAAGGACGAATTCGTCAATGCCGGCGCGCAACAGGAGATCGTCGACGAGCTGCGCGACAACAGGCTCGTCACGATCTACCAGTATCCCGAGCAGAATCACGCCTTCGCGCGCGTCGGCGGCGCGCATTACGACAAGGCGGCGGCCGACGAGGCCAATGCCCGCACGCTCGCCTTCTTCAAGACGAACCTCGGCTGACGACATGATCCC
>CAISYL010000166.1 GCA_903889655.1 uncultured Alphaproteobacteria bacterium
CATGATGGCGGCCGCGAAGGGACCGAGCATGCCGTAGAGAAAGATGTTGAGCGCGATCGCGACGGAGATCGTCGCGCGCGACCAGCCGAATTCCATTTCGAGCGGCACGATGAGAATGCTCGGCGCCGAGCGGGTGCCCGCACCGACCAGCAGCGTCACGAAGACGATGGCGGCGACGATCCAGGCGTAATGCAGGCGGGGGCGTGCGCTCATGGGATTATCCGGGACGAGAATGCGGGTCCGGCGGATGTGGAACTTCGGCCGGCGGAAGTCAATCGGCGGAATCGGACAAGCCGCAAGCAGGAAGCGCCAGACAAAAGCCCGTTTCGCAGAAGGCCTATTTGGCGGCGGGCTTTTCCGCCGGCGCAGGCGGCGTGTAGGGCGTGAAGTCGCCGAGGGAGCAGATGCTGCCCTGATCGAGGACGCGGATCGTCTGCATGTTCGAGCAGATGGTGCCGCCCTGGACTTCGTAGGCGAAGCCGCCCTGCATCTTCAGGCCGAAGCATTTGGAGGCGAGCGTGTTCTTCCACACCTTGCCGCCCTTCATGTGGAAGAGAATGGTGCTGTCGTCGACGATCTGGGTGTGGTCGATGAAAGCGGGGTCGAGGCAGATGGGCGTCGGCTTGACCTCGGCGCCGGCGGCGTCCGCTTCGGCGGTGAGCCCGGGGACCGGTTCAGCGGCATGGGCAAGACCCGCCATTGCAACCAGGAACGGCAGCAAGGCGGCGGAAGCGAGGACGGCGCGTTTCATGACGGGCTCCATATGTGAGAACGTCAGTATATCAGGAATTCAGCGCGGTTTGCCTCCGCCGGGTTGCAGCGTCTCTCCGCCGCGGCGGAAGCCGGAGCCCCAGCCGGTGCTGCCTTGCTCCACATGCGCCGGTTCGGCGCGGGGCGCGACGGCGAAGAGGTCGGCAAGCTGCGACAGAAAGCCCTTGGCGGCCGAACCGCCGCCGCCATTTTCGGCCACCGGAATGTCGCCCTCGGCGCCCGGCAGCGGGGCAGGCGGAACGCCGGCCTGCGAGGCCATCATGTAATTGTGCCAGGCCAGTGCCGCGAAATTGCCGCCGGAGACGTTCTTCATCGGCGTGTTGTCGTCGTTGCCGAACCAGACGCCGGCGACCTCGTTGCCCGTATAGCCGATGAACCAGGCGTCGCGATTGTCCTGGCTGGTGCCGGTCTTGCCGGCGGCGAGGCGATCGGGAAGGGCGGCGCGCAGCCCCGTGCCTTCCGTCACGACGTGGCGGAGCATATAGGTCATCTCGCGGGCATGGCCCTCGTCGATCGCCTGTGTCGGCGCGGACTGGTGCGTGTAGAGCGACTGTCCGTCCGACGAGGTGATCTCGACGATGCCGTAGGGCGCGAAATGGCGGCCGGCATTGCCGAAGGTCGAATAGGCCGAGGTCAATTCGAGGAGCGTCACTTCGGAGCTGCCGAGCGCGATCGAGAGATTGTCCTGGATATGCGAGGTAATGCCGAGCCGCTGGGCGGCATTCGCGATGGCCGTTACGCCGACGCGTTCGCCGAGCTTCACGGCGACCGAGTTGATCGAACGGGCCAGCGCCTCCGTCAGCGTCACCGTGCCCGCATAGCGGCGGGTCGCGTTTTGCGGCGCCCATTCGCCGAGCGCGACGGGCGAGTCTTCAATCTCCGTGGACGGATTTAATCCCTGCTCGAGGGCGGCGAGATAAACGACCGGCTTGAAGGCCGAGCCAGGCTGGCGTTCGGCCTGCGTCGCCCGGTTGAACTGGCTCTGCAGATAGGACCGGCCGCCGACCAGCGCGAGGACGGCGCCGTCGGGCGCCAGAGCGATCATCGCGCCCTGGCCGATATCGCGTTTGGCGGCATCGCCCTTGAAGACGGCGCGCATCGCCTCTTCGGCGGCGGACTGGCGCTTGGTGTCGAGCGTGGTGCGGACCGTCAGGCGGCCATGCGCGTCTGGCAGCAGCGTCTGCACCTGGGAAACCACCCAATCGACGAAATATTGCGGGCCGTCGCGCTTGTCGCGTTCGGCCACCTGGGCCGGATGCGCGCGGGCGTCGGCGACCTCGGCCGGCGTCAGATCGCCATTGTCGACCAGGCGGTCGAGCACCTGATTGGCGCGAGCCTGGGCGAGGGCGAGATCGTTGGTCGGCGCGAAACGCGAGGGCGCCTTCGGCAAGCCGGCGAGCACCGCGGCCTCGGCGAGCGAAACGTCGCGCGCGCTCTTGCCGAAATAGTAATGCGCGGCGGCGTCGACACCGTAATTGCCGGCGCCCATATAGACGCGATTGAGATAGAGCGTCAGGATTTCGTCCTTCGTCATGTGGCTTTCGAGCCAGACGGCGATGAGGGCTTCCTGCGCCTTGCGCCAGAGTGTGCGGTCGGAATCGAGATAGAGGTTCTTCGCAAGCTGCTGGGTGATGGTCGAGCCGCCTTCGACAAGGCCACCGGAGCGCAGGTTCACCCAGGCCGCGCGGGCGATGCCGCGCAGGTCGATGCCCCAATGGGAATAGAAGCGGCGGTCCTCGGTGGCGACGAAGGCCTTGACGAGATAGGGCGGCAGTTCGGCCAGCGGCACGACCGGCGCGGTGGAGCCGCCGCGGCTGCCGATCTCCTCGCCATCGGCATTAAGCACGGTGACGGCAAGCGCCGAGGTGGGGCCCATGTCCATCTCGCGCTGGATCTTGGGGATGGTGACGAAAACGAGGAGCGCGACGAAGACGATGCCGGCCGTCAGCGCGAAGGAACCGGCGCGGACCGCGAGACGCCAGCGGCGGCGATTGCGGATGCGGCGACGCTCGGCGGCGGCGTCCGCTTCCGGATCGGGCGCGGCGCCTTCCGGCTCGCCCGCTTCGCCGTATGGATCGTCGTTCTGGTCTGACACTTGTTTCCCCCAGCCTCGGGTTTCCGAGGCAAGCTCCGTGCCGCCCCGGATTGCGGCTCTTTCACAAGGATTCCGCGTCTTTGCGCCGGGATTAGGGCGGGATTGGGCCGGTGGACGCCGCAATTGTGTTTCAATCGGGGACGTCCTTCGAGACGGGCGCCGCCGCACCCTCCTCAGGATGAGGATTGACCAAATCCCCGGTCGGGGGCATGTGTCTGCCCATGAAATCGAAAAACGAGCCCGAACCCTTCTGGAAGCGCAAGACGCTGGAAGAGATGACCCGCAAGGAGTGGGAGTCGCTCTGCGACGGCTGCGCGAAATGCTGCCTCGTCAAGCTCGAGGACGAGGACACGCTCGAAATCTCGTTTACCAATGCGATCTGCAAGCTGCTCGATTGCGAGAGCTGCCGTTGCACCGATTATCCGAACCGGGCCACCCGCGTTCCCGATTGCGTGCCGCTGACGCCGGAGGTGATCCATGAGGTGAGCTGGATGCCGCCCTCCTGCGCCTACCGGCTGGTCGCGGAGGGCAAGGACCTGCCGAACTGGCATCCGCTCGTCTCGGGCGAGACCGAAAGCGTCCATCGCGCCGGCATGTCGGTGCGCGGCAAGGTCGTCTCCGAGGACGAGATCGATTTCGAGGACATCTGCGACCACATCGTGCAATGGCCGAAGCTGATCGCGGATTGAGCGGGGATAAGTTTCCCCCCCGGAAATATTCGTCGGCGGATGAAATTTCGATCCTTGACCAGCGTGACGCTGCTTCCCACTTGAACCGTTATATCCGGAAGTGTGTCTCCACTCCTTATGTCGTCATCCCGGCGAAGGCTGGGATCCAGGAGCGACAAATGTCGAGCCAACGGCCCCTGGGTCCCGGGGCAAGCCCGGGATGACATTTTTTATGGGTTGGGGGCGGGGATAAGTCTGGCGCTAAAAAGATTCGTCGGCGGATGATAGTTTGCCCCTTGACCAGCGTGACGCTGCTTCCCACTTGAACCGTTATATCCAGTACTGCGTCAAACGATCCGCGGCTCCCTCGACGGGGGCTTTTTTATTGCGTCATTGCGAGGGGCGACGCGACGAAGCGATGACGGGAGGGGATTGCGTGGCGGTCAGGAAAAAACTGAAAGAGCCCGACTGGGTGGCGATCCGCGCGGCCTATGAAGATGTGGATGTGCCGCTCAACGAGACGGCGGAGAAGGCCGGCGTCAACCGGCAATCGCTGATCGCGCGGGCGACGCGGGAAGGCTGGCGGCCGCGGACGCCGCCGCCGAAGGCGCCGGCGCCTTCTGCGGAGTTGACGGGAGCGGCGATCAAGCCGTCGAGCCTTGCGACGCGGCTGAAGCGGCTGATCGCCCGCGAGATCGAGACGATCGAGGGCGAAAGCGCGAAAAAGCGCGACGCGATGCAGAAGGAGCGCGATGCAAGGCGGCTGTCGTCGCTGGTGCGCTCGCTCGAAAAGCTGAACGACATCAAGGCGGCGGCGAAGGCAAAGCCCGGCAGGAAGAAAGAGGAGGATGGCGATGAGCTCAGAACGGAGCTTCAGCGCCGCCTCGCTCGCCTCGTTGCCGGCGGCGACGAGGGCGGCGTTTCTGGCGAGCCTCGCGCCACGGGAAATTGAATGGCTGATGGATCACTGGCCCTTCTGGGCGCGGGACGACCAGCGCGCGCCGGACGGCGAATGGACGACATGGCTGGTGCTGGGCGGACGCGGGGCGGGCAAAACCCGCAGCGGCGCCGAATGGGTGCGCGGCGAAGTGGAAGCTGGCCGGGCGGGCCGCATCGCGCTGGTCGGCGAGACCTTCGGCGATGTGCGCGAGGTGATGATCGACGGCGCGTCCGGGTTGCGGGCGCTGGGTGCGCGGGCCGCGCGGCCGCGCTACGAAGCCTCGCGGCGGCGGCTGCTCTGGCCCAATGGCGCGGTGGCGCAGGCCTTCTCGGCGTCGGAGCCGGATGCGCTGCGCGGCCCGCAATTCGACGCGGCCTGGGCCGACGAGCTGGCGAAATGGCGCTATGCCGAAGAAGCCTGGGACATGCTGCAGTTCGGATTGCGGCTCGGGGAGCGGCCCCGGCAGGTGGTGACGACGACGCCGCGGCCGGTGCCGATTTTGAAGCGGCTGCTGAAAGAAGAGACCTGCATCGCGACGCGGGCCTCGACCCATGCCAATCGCGCCAATCTGGCCGAGGCTTTCTTCCGCGCGGTGATCGCGCGGTATGAAGGGACGCGACTCGGGCGGCAGGAACTCGACGCGGAGCTGATCGAGGACAATCCCGACGCGCTGTGGTTGCGCGGCACGATCGAGGGTACCCGCATCATGCGGGCGCCGGAGCTTATGCGCGTCGTCGTCGCGGTCGATCCGCCGGCGACAAGCGGTCCGCAGGCGGATGAATGCGGCATCGTGGTGGCCGGTATCGACGAGGAGGGCCGGGCCTATGTGCTCGACGACCGGTCGATGGGCGGGCTGACGCCGCTTGCCTGGGCGAACCGGGCGGGCAAGGCCTATCGCGACCATGAGGCGGACCGGATCGTCGCCGAGAGCAATCAAGGCGGCGAAATGGTCTCGACCATCATGCGGCAGGTGATGCCGACGGTGCCCTTGCGGCTCGTGCGGGCGACGCGGGGCAAGCGCGTGCGTGCGGAACCGGTGGCGGCCTTGTACGAACGCGGGCTCGTTTCGCATGTCGGGAGTTTCGCGCGGCTCGAAGACCAGATGTGCGATTTCGTGCCGGGCGCGGGGAAAAGCCCCGACCGGCTCGACGCGCTGGTCTGGGCGCTGACCGATCTGATGCTCGACCGCGAGGCAGGCAAGCCGAAGGTGCGAAGGTTGTGAGGGCGCGACCCGGCCATCCACGTCTTGCCGACCGCGTCTTTCGAAGAAAGGCGTGGATACGCGGGTCAAGCCCGCGCATGACGACCATAGAGAATGGAAAGGAACGAACATGCCATCCGACGTGATCGCGGGACCGTGGGCGAGGCTGGCGGCGCGGATGCGCGGGCGGCCCGACGTCGAGGAGAAGGCGAGCCGGGCGGGGCCGCTCATCGCGCTGACGCTGGCCGGCCGCGCGGTCTGGACGCCGCGCGATTATGCGTCGCTGGCGCGCGAAAGCTTCGAGCGGAACGCGGTTGCCTATCGCTGCGTGCGCATGATCGCGGAAGCGGCGGCGGGCGTGCCCTGGCTTCTCTACGAGGGGGCGCGCGAGCTCGACGACCATCCGCTGCTCCGGCTTCTCGAAACGCCGAACCCGATGGAGAGCGGGGCGGACCTCTTCGAGAGCTGGTACGGATTTCTGGAGGTCGCCGGCAACAGCTATATGGAGCTGGTCGAGCTTGGCGGAAGCCCACGCGAGCTTTATGCGCTCCGGCCCGACCGGATGAAGGTGGTGCCGGGGCGGGCTGGCTGGCCGGAAGGATACGAATATTCCGTCGACGGACGGGTCATGACGTTTCCGAGCGATCCGGCGCGGGGCGTCGCGCCGATCCTGCACATGAAGCTCTTTCATCCGACCGACGATCATTACGGCATGAGCCCGGTCGAGGCGGCGGCTTTCGCGGTCGACATCCACAATGCGGCGGGCATCTGGAACAAGGCGCTGCTCGACAACGCGGCGCGGCCTTCGGGCGCGCTGGTCTACAAGGGGGGCGAGGGCGCGCGCAATCTGAGCGAGGAGCAGTTCGAGCGGCTGAAGCTCGAACTCGCCGAGAATTATCAAGGCGCCGCCAATGCCGGGCGGCCGCTGCTCCTCGAAGGCGGGCTCGACTGGACGGCGATGGGATTGAGCCCGAAGGACATGGATTTCATCGAGGCCAAACGCGCGGCGGCGCGCGAGATCGCGCTCGCCTTCGGCGTGCCGCCGATGCTGATCGGCATTCCGGGCGACAACACGTTTTCGAATTATCAGGAAGCGAACCGGACCTTCTGGCGCCAGACCGTGCTGCCGCTCGTCGGCCGCACCGCGCGGGCGCTGACGCGGTGGCTGGCGCCGAAGTTCGGAGAGGGCCTGCGTCTCGGCTACGACACCGACCAGGTGGAGGCCCTGAGCGCCGAACGCGAGGCGCTGTGGGCGCGGGTGGGCGCGGCGGATTTCCTGACCGAGGATGAGAAGCGCGCGGCGGTGGGGTATGGGAAGGCGGGGTGAGGCGCAGCACCGAAAGGTCGGCGGCGGATCCCGGACTTGATCCGGGATCCGCCTTGGCCGCGTGTCGCGAAGCAAGATGGATCCCGGCCTCCGCCGGGATGACGGATGACGATGTGGGACAGGCCGGAGGCGACCATGAAACTCGGCGAGAATGCGGGCTGGAAGCTCGACCGGCATATTCCCGTGGCGCTGGTCGTCGCCATCGCGCTGCAGACCGGCGCGGCGCTGATGTGGTCCGGCGCGGCGGCCGAACGGCTTTCGGCGCTCGAAACGCGGTCGGGGCGTACGGACGAAGTGGTCGAGCGCACGGCGCGGCTCGAGGAACAGTCGCAGGCGATGCGGGCGAGCCTCGCGCGGATCGAGGAGAAGCTCGACCGGGTTGTGGCGGGGCGGTAGCTATTCTCCGCCGGACGGGAGGATGATCGCCTTCTGGATCAGATGGGCGACACGGCAGTTCGATTTGAGGATCGCGATTTCGACTGCGCCAGCGGCGAGATCGCCCGCAGCCTGAGCGCGGTCCGGTTGGCGGTTGCCGGTGATGAGCCAACGGTCTTCCGCGTCGGCGACGTGAAGAGGCTTCTGAATTTCGAAATCGGCGTCGCCATAGACGCGGCGAAAGATCGATTCCGCCATGACCAGGGCGAGCTCGCGGTCCGCGAGGACGGTTCCCGCGAAGCCATGGAGCAACATGGAGGGGTCTTCGTCGCTGGGCGTCATGATGCTTTGTCCGATATTCGGTTGTCTATCGAGAGCAGCCTATCGAATTGTGCAAAGCGGATCGAGAAGAAGCCCGACCGGGTTGTGGCGGGGCGGTAGACGGAGGAATTGAAAGGACGGTAGCCTGAACCAGAATTATCCGAACGGGGGGAAGCGCGATGAGGGCGATCAGTGAGAAGAGGCCGTGGTTTGTGGGGCTGGTGTTTATCCTGCTCGGGCCTTTTTTCGGCATGTTGTTTCTTGGCCGGTGGCGCTGGGCGGCCGTCTATCTTGCCGGGATGGTGGCGCTTTCTTTTGCGATAGAATCCATCCTTCACATGAATTCCTATGCCTTGCCGGGGATTCTTCTCCTCGGCTCCATCGGATTGATCGGGCTGGTTCACGGCGTCGTCATTGCGCGGCGGATGGATCGCGCGGAGCCGTTGAAGCCGGGGGCGGGCTACGCCGTGCTCGTGGTGGGTTTCGGTCTGGTGGTCGCTGCCGTCGGCGTGCGTCTGTTTCTCTACCGGTCTTTCGACATTCCTTCGTCGTCCATGGTTCCGACGCTCAACCAGGGCGATACTTTCTTCGTCGACCTGCGGGCCTATGCGTCGGGCAAACCAAAGTTCGGCGATCTCGTCGTTTTCTGGTCGCCGGTGAAGCACAGCTACTTCGTGAAACGCATCGCAGGTGTTCCGGGCGACAGGGTTCAGATGAAGGATAGCGTACTTTATGTGAATGGCGTCGCGGCGCCGAGGCAGGAGGTCGAACCCTTCGAACGACAGGGGCGCAAGTTCCGGCAGTTTGCCGAGAAGCGACCCGACGGAGGAAAATATCTGACGCTCGATATGATTGAGAACGCTCCGGGCGACAACACGGACGAATATACGGTGCCCGACCATCACTACTTCATGATGGGCGACAATCGAGACAATTCGAACGATAGCCGGTTTCAGGGCGGCATGGGTTACGTGGACGAGGACGATATTCTGGGCCGCATCGCATTTCTCTATTGGGACGGGACGGCGAAGCGGGCGGTGTTCCGTCGCGTGGAGTAGGAGAGGCGGAATGCGCAGGTTCGGCGTGGTGCCGATGATCGCGGCTCTGTTCTTTCTCTCCGCGCCGGCGATTGCGGAGGAGAAGCCGAGTTGCCATAGCTACGATGCGGCCGATCCGAACCCGAAGGTACAGCGGGAGTTCGGGGCGCTGTTTCGCAAGGGGTATGAGGTTGCGACGATTTGCGGTGCTGTCGTGGGACCGCTCGAGTACTTCATTGGCTACCGACCGGTAAAAGGACCGACCGGTGTATGCCTGTACCGGCAGAGAGCTCTAGATCGCGAGTTGGCGCTCGATCAACGGCTGAACGATGACTACGATCACGCTGAAATGTCCTATCGCTGGTTTGGTGACGGACCCTGTCCGCCTCCGGCGGATGCACGCTACTACCTCGCCGACGGAGTGCCGGATGAGGCATTTACGGCGATGATGGATTTCTGGAATCTTGCGCGGAAACGAGACGATTTTGCCAGGCTCTTTTCCCGCATTCCCGGGGGGGCGGAGAAGATCAAGTTTCTGAATTTTCTGCGCGAAGCGGTGGATAGCGGAAAGGTCAAGCTGGAAGATGTGCATCTGGATAACCAAAGACACATCGGCATCGCCGGCGCTTCGGACCGCCAAGATATATTCTATAGCGTCACGATAAGCTATTACGGCTATTCCTATCCGATCACCTCACCCTCCATGGGTTGGAGCATTCAGGGAAAAGTGAAGAACGGTGAATTCGTGCCGGTTGCTGTGGGTGAGATTCAATACTAGGCGACAGGCGGCCTCGCCCTTCGAGACGGCTGCTTCGCAGCCTCCTCAGGGTGAGGATCGAACAAGTGGGGATGGAATACGGAACGTGTTCCTCGTCCTGAGGAGCGGGCGGAGCCCGCGTCTCGAAGGATGAAGGCCGGGAGAGAAAGACGCAAAGGCGCCCAGGGGGCGCCTTTTTTATTGCCAGGAGGTCAGGTGGAACAGCAGCGGTCGGAGCAGAAGGCGACGCGGTTCGATGTCAAGGGATTGCGCGAAGATGGGAGTTTCGAGGGGTATGCGTCGCTCTTCGGCGCGGAGGATCTCGGGCGCGACGTGGTGATGCCGGGGGCGTTCCGGGCGTCGCTCGGCAAGCGGGGCCCTCGCGGGATCAAGATGCTTTATCAGCACGACCCCAACGAAGTGATCGGCGTCTGGATGAAGCTCAGCGAAGACATGCGCGGGCTTCGCGTCGAGGGGAAGCTGCTCCCCGATGTGGGGCGCTCGCGCGAGGTGCTGAGCCTGATGCGCGCCGGCGCGATCGACGGGCTCTCCATCGGCTATCACGTCGTCAAGGCGACGAAGGACGCCAAGAGCGGCTTGCGCAAGCTGATCGAGGTCGACCTCTGGGAAATTTCGGTCGTGACCTTTCCGATGCTGCCGGAGGCGCGGATCAGCGCCGTCAAATCGGCGGCGCGGCCGACGGAACGGGAATTCGAACGCTGGCTGACGCGGGATGCGGGGTTCAGCCGTTCGGATGCGCGCCGGATCATTTCGGCGGGCTACAAGGCGCTGGCGGTTTCGCGGGACGCGAAAGGCGGCGACGAGATTTCGGCGGTGGCGCGGACGATCCGCGCGACGGCCGAACGAGCTTTCAAGCACAACTGAACGAGGAGAGCACGAATGAGTGCATTCATGACCGGCGTCCCGCGCATCGGGGCGTCGTTGAAGGGCCATGCGCGCGCGCCCGAAACGAAGAGCGCGGCGTCGCACGAGGTGCGGGACGCGATGGACGAGTTTCTCGGCGCCTTCGAGGAATTCAAGCAGGCGAATGACGAGCGGCTCGACGAGATCGAGAAGAGGCTCACCGCCGACGTGTTGACGGAAGAGAAGGTCGACCGCATCAACCGCGCGCTCGACCGGCAGAAGAAGACGGTGGACGAGTTGGCGCTGACGCTGGCGCGGCCCGAAATCGGAGGCGAGACGCGGACGCGGCTCGATCCGGCGCGGCGCGAGCACAAGCGCGCCTTCGATCTCTATGTGAGGAAGGGCGAGGCGCAGGATCTGCGCGCGCTCGAAGCCAAGGCGCTGTCGGCGCAGTCCGATCCCGATGGCGGCTATCTGGTTCCGGCGGAGACGGAGCGGATGATCGACCGCATCGTCTCCGATGCCTCGCCCATCCGCGCCATCGCCGGCGTCCGCCAGATCGGGGCGGCGAGCTACAAGAAGCCCTTCACCGTGTCGGGCCCGGCGAGCGGATGGGTCGGCGAGACCGAGACGCGGAGCGAGACGACCGCCTCGTCGCTTTCGGAACTCGAATTCCCGGCGATGGAGCTCTACGCGATGCCGGCGGCGACCTCGACGCTGCTCGACGACGCGGCGATCAATATCGATCAGTGGCTCGCCGAGGAAGTGCAGACGGCCTTCGCCGAACAGGAGGGCTCGGCCTTCGTCACCGGCGACGGCGTCAGGCGTCCGCGTGGCTTTCTCTCCTATGCGAAGGTCGCGAACGCGTCGTGGTCCTGGGGCAAGCTCGGCTATCTCGCGACCGGCGTTGCGGGCGGATTTCAGACGTCCAATCCGTCGGACACGCTGATCGACCTCATCTATGCGGTGAAGGCGGGCTATCGTTCCAACGCGCGCTTCGTGATGAACCGCGCGACGCAGTCGGTGATCCGCAAATTCAAGGATGCGGAGGGCAACTATCTCTGGCAGCCGGGCCTTGCCGCCGGCGCGCCGCCGACGCTGCTCAACTATCCGGTGACGGAGGCCGAGGACATGCCTTCCATCGCCACCGACGCGACGGCGATCGCCTTCGGCGATTTCAAGCGCGGCTATCTGATCGTCGACAGGCTCGGCGTGCGGGTGCTGCGCGATCCCTACAGCGCCAAACCCTACGTGCTCTTCTATACGACGAAGCGCGTGGGCGGCGGCGTGCAGAATTTCGAGGCGCTGAAGCTTCTGAAATTCGGAACGGCGTGAAGGAGAGAGACATGCGCGACTTTCATCGCAACATCAAGACCGTGCAGGCGCTCGATCCGGCCGTCACCACGGCGGCGCGGACCGGCGCGCCGATCGACGGCCAGGGCTTCCAGGCGGTCGAGCACATCGTGCTCTTCGGCGCTTCGGGCGACACGCTGTCGCCGACGCTCAAGACGGATGTGAAGCTCGAAGCGTCGGAGGACGGCAGCGTCTGGTCGCCGGTCGTCGACGCGAAAGCGGTTTCGGGCGGGCCGGTATCGGCGGCGGGCGTCTTCGCTACGGTCGATGCCGCCGCGAAGGCGCAGGCCGCCTACCGCATCGGCTATCTCGGCAATGCGCGCTACAGCCGCATCAGCCTAGCGCTGACCGGCACGCATACGAACGGCACGCCGGTGGCGGCGATCGCGGTTCTGTCGAAAGCGAATGTGAAGCCGGTCGTCTGATCGGCTTTGCGGGCGTCCCGGCTCTCTGCTCCTCCCCGGAGAGCCGGGACGTCTTTTCTCGTCTCTTCCAAAAAAGGGGAGACCATTGCGGCATTTTCGAAAGACACATCATGACACTCATCCTGACGGCGGGGCCGGCCGAGGAGCCGGTGACGCTTGGCGAGGCGCGGGCGTTTCTCCGGCTCGACGACACGAGCGAGGACGGGCTCGTCACGGCGCTCATCACGGCGGCGCGGGCGACGCTGGAAGCCGAGACGCGGCGCGCCTTCGTGACCCAGGGCTGGCGGATGCTGCTCGACCGCTTTCCCGAAGGGGCCATCGTGATGCCGCTCGCGCCGGTGAACGGGATCGCGGCCATCACGCTGCTGGCGCGCGAGGGCGCGGGCGAAACGCTCGACGCCGGCCTCTACGATCCGGAACTCGGCGCCGAGCCGCCGCGCATTCATCTTGCCGCGGCCGGCGCCTGGCCGAAGCCGAAGAAACGCGCGGCCGGAATCGCGGTCGATTTCACCGCCGGCTATGGCGGTCCGGCGGCTGTGCCGCAGGCGCTGCGCCAAGCGGTGCTGTTGCTCGTCGCGCACTGGTTCGAGACGCGGCTGCCGGTCGCCTTCGACGCCACCGCGTCGGAGATCCCGTTCACGGTGGCGGCGCTGATCGCGCCCTATCGGAGGTTCAGATTATGAGCGCGCGCGATCCGGGCCGCCTGCGCGAGCGCGTCACCATCGAGATGCAGGTGCGGACGGCGGACGGCGCGGGCGGCGCTTCCATCGGCTGGACGGCGCTGGCGACCGTCGCGGCCGAGGTCATCTCGTTCAAGGGCGCGTCGCTCGTTGCGGGTGAACGCGACGAGGCGCGCGAGCCCTTCCGCGTCGTCATCCGCTATCGCGGCGATGTGACGACCGAAATGCGCATCGCCTGGCGCGGGCGCCTGCTCGACATTCTGAGCCGCCACGACCCGGACGGCGGGCGGCGATGGCTCGCCCTCGATTGCGAGGAAAGAACATGAGCGCCTATGACGCCGACCTCGCCTTGCAGAAGGCGATCCATGCGCGGCTCGTTACCGACGAGACGCTGACCGCGCTGATCGGGACGCGGCTCCATGACAATGTGCCGGGCGATGCGGCGTTCCCCTACGCGACGCTCGGCGAAGCGCAGGTCGCGGACTGGAGCACCGGCGACAGCGAGGGCGCGGAGCATCGGCTTTCGTTCCATGTCTATTCGCGCGGCGGCGGGCGCGCCGAGACGAAGACGATCCTCGGCGCGATCAATGCGGCGCTGCATGAGGCGGCGCTGATGCTCGGTGGCGCGCGGCTCGTGAGCTTGCGCTTTCTCGATGCGGAGACGCGGCGCGAGCCGGACGGCACGACCTGGCGCGGGACGATCCGTTTCCACGCCCTCACCGAAATCACGGAGTGACATCATGGCGGCCCAGAAAGGCAAGGACCTGCTCGTCAAGCTCGACGCGGGCGGGACGGGAACATTCTCGACGGTGGCGGGCTTGCGCACGCGCGCGCTCGCCTTCAACGCGCGCAGCGTCGACGTGACGAATGCCGATTCCGCCGGGCGGTGGCGCGAATTGCTGGAAGGCGCGGGCGTGCGCTCGGCCTCGATCACGGGGCGCGGCATTTTCCGCGACGAAGCATCGGATGCGGCGATCCGGCAAATCTTCTTCGACGGTGCGATCCGGAACTGGCAGATCGTCATTCCCGATTTCGGCACGGTCGCCGGGGCGTTCCAGATCACGGCGCTCGAATTTTCCGGCGAGCATGACGGCGAGGTGAGCTTCGACATGGCGCTGGAGAGCGCGGGCGCACTTGGTTTTACCGCGATGTGAGGTCGGCGACATGGCGAACAGACACAGGGGCGAGATCGAGGTGGTATTGGGGGGCGAGCGGCGCGTGCTGGTGCTGACGCTCGGCGCGCTGGCCGAACTCGAGGACGCATTCGGCGGCGAGGACATGCTGGCGCTGGCGTCGCGTTTCGAGACGGGGTGCATTTCGGCGCGGGATGCGATCCGCATCATCGGCGCGGGATTGCGTGGTGCGGGTAATGAGGTGAGCGACGAGGACGTGGCGCGGATGAGCGCCGAAGGCGGCGCGAGCGGCTATATCGCGATCGTCGCGGATCTCTTCATTGCAACTTTCGGGGGAGAGACGGTTGCATGAAATCGTTTCCCTGGGCGCGCGTCATGGACATCGGCTTCGGGCATCTCAAGCTTGCGCCGGATCAGTTCTGGCGCATGACGCTGCCGGAGCTGGCGGCGGCGACGCGCATGACTTCCCCGATGCAGGATGGCGATATGAAGGCCGAGCATCTGCAAGGTCTGATGAGACGGTTCCCGGACGGCATCTGATGGCGGCGAAATGATTGTGTCAGAGGAGCAGCCTCGTAGCCGGGACGCCGGTCCTGGGAAAGGTGAAGGTCGCGACACGGACGTTCGGCCCGAAGTAACGTGCAGTCAGAGCGTACGGAGACGCTCCGACTGCACGTCGACTTTCGGCATGACGACGGCGCCCGTCTTTTCGTCCTCGATCCAGACCGTGTAGACGAACCACTTGTTCGTTCCGTTGCGCTTGAGGCCGCGCTCGAACTTGACGACATAGGCTGCGCCCGGTTTCGCCTCGAAGAGGATCGGATAGAGGCCGGGAAAGGGTCCGGCGCCAAGGCCAATGGAAAGGGCGTGGAGGCCGGGGGTCAGCATCACCTGGGCTTCATAATCATAATAGTCGTCGCCACCGAGCGCGTCCGACTTCTGCTCGCGAACGAACCGGCCATCGACGGCGCGGACGTAGACCGCGTCGACATCGAGAATGTCGGGGCGCACCGCGGTGCCACGGATCGGGACAGCCGCATCGGCGGGCGGCTGGTAGCGATCCGGAACTGCGGAAAGCAGGTCCGCCATTTTGGGAGTGACGATCTCGCCGGTCTTCTCGTCGGCGATGTAAAGATAGTTGGGCGTGAAGCCGCTCAGCACGGTCTTGATAGTCTTTTCGCCATCTTCCTCCTTGATGACGTAGGAGGCACCCGGCTTTGCATCCAGCCGCACGGGAACCGAGCCGCGCTTCTCGCCGATCCAGTAGGCGATCGTCAGGGAATGGAGGCCGGGCGAAAGCGGCATCGACGTGTTGAGGTGCTTGGCCAGGAATCCGGTGTGTCCGTCTAGGCCGAGAACAAAGGTTTCGCGCACCAGAGTACCGCTCAGGAGGCCGCCTTTCTCCTCCGTATACGTGCCCTTGATGAAGGCGGGATTGGAAAGCGTCGACGCATCCACCGTGTAGGCGCTGAAGTTTGCGGGCTGCAGGTTTTCAAGCTTCGCACAGCCGGTGAGGGCCATCGCGACGAGCGACAGAGCGAGTATGCGAATGAAAGTCACCAATATCCCCCGGTCGCCGGCACATGCGCGCGATTGATCCCACGAGCAGCTTAGCCACGGAGGAGATGAAGGAAAACCGATATTTCAGCCGGTTGCAGTCAGTGCCGAAAGCGAGCGGTATACAGCGGACGGAAAATCAGTCTCCGACCTCGCGCCGGAATTCGGCGGTCACTTCGATCTCGCCGACAATCGCCGCGTTGAAGGCCGGAGGGTCTTCGGCCGGAATCCAGTATTCGCGATGGGTGCGGCCGCCGGCTTCCTCGATCCTGGAGCGGGCGAGGAAATCGCTGCGGACATTAAAGCGCGTGACGAAGCCCGCGCCGCTCGCGGGCACGTTCCAGTCGCGAGCGATCTTGATCGCATAGTCTTCGGTGACGACGGGATAGAAGATCGGCTGCTCCGGCAGGCGCGGCGGGAAAGCGCGCATGCCGGATTGCCGGATGAGCTCCAGCTCCTTCGGCCCGACGGGACGCCACAGGGTTACGGTTTCGGGGTTCATTTCCGGACGCTTTCTCGATCTCGACGGGACCGATCATACCGGCGAAGCGCGCCGCCGCAAACCGCGCGCGACCACACTCTTATATATGGACCATCAGCATGCACATGATCGATGTGGCGGCGTTGCAGCCGCTTGTGAACGACCTTGTCCTGGGGCTTCTGACGGCGCTCGCCTCCATCGTGGCGGCCAGGCTTTGCGCGCTCGTCAAGGCAAAGCGCGACGGGGAGCTGGGTCAGATCCTCGACAAGACGCTGGGCATGGGGATCAGCTTCGCCATGTCGAGGCTGAAGGTGCTGGAAGACGGGCACGCGACCGTGCCGGTGAAGAGCGAACTCGTGGCCGAGGCCGCGAATTACGCAGTGCTGCATGTGCCGGAAACGGTGAAGGCGCTGGGGCTCGACGGCGAGCATCTGGCGCGGATGATCGAGGCGCGGCTCGGCACGTCGGTATCCGCGGGCGGAGTGGGGGCATGATCGATCTCGTCGCGAAGATCATCGGATTTCTGAGCGAGTTCGGCACGGCGCTCCTTGCCTATCTGCTGGCGAGGGAAAGCGGCGCGGCGAAGGTGCTTCAAAAAGAAGTGGAGACGCAGGATGCGATCAACGATGCGCTGGCGAAGGCTCCTCGCGATCAGTCCGATGCTGCTGGGCGGCTGCGTGACGGGAGTTTCTGAAACGGACTGCCTGCACCTGCGGGATTATTCGGCGGCGGAACAGGCGGCCGCCGCCGACGAGCTCGACCGGCTCGGACCCGGCTCCATGACAGGGCGCTTCATGGCCGACTACGGAAGCCTTCGCGATCAGGCGCGGGCGGCGTGCAGGTGAACGCGCGCCGCTAATGCTTGCCGACGGGCGGCGGCGTCGTGTCGACGCTGAACTTGATACGCTTCAGCGGCACGATCTGTTGCGGCAGGACGCGCTCATGCGTCGTCTCGTCGTCGATCCAGACCGTCAGATGCGGCGGCGCGATGTCGGCGATGGCGCCGACGACCCGCGTCGCAAAGCCGATGGCGTAGGCGTGGTCGGGCTTCAGGTCGAGCAAGACCGGATATTCGGCGCCGAACAATTCGCTGTCATAGGCGAGCAGCAAAGCGCGCGGGCCGGGCGCGACGGCAAGCGATTTCGTGCGGGCGGCCTCGGCGGCGGTGTAGGCGCCGTCGATGGCTGCGAGATAGACGGCGGTGGGGCCGCGTTTTTCCTCGCCCGTTGCGCCGGCGATCGTCGCCGATGCACCGGCGGGCGCCGCATAGGGCGCGCTACGGTCGCTGGGCCAGATCTGGCGTTTCGGCATCGCGATGTCGTGGCTCCGTTCGTCCTCGATCCAGACGAAGGTCGGCGGGGTGACGCCGGGCTTTGCCTCCGTCTGCTGCCAGCGGATGACATAGGCGGCGCCGGGTTTTGCTTCGAAGCGCACTGGCAGCGTCGCGAATTTATTGGCGTTGAAAGCGACGAGCAGGGAATGCGTGCCCGGCGCGATGGCGACCGGCTGTTCGTAAAGGCCTGGCGAGGGGCGGATCATCTTGCCGTCGATGCCGGAGACATAGGTGCCGGTGCTGACGACGAGGAGCTTGTCGCGGTCGCCGCGAATGGTGGCGCCGGCGGGATCGGCGACGGCCTGGAAAGCACAGGCGCATGTCGCGGCGGCGGCGATGCCGAGGATGGCGGCAAGATGAAGCTTCACGGATTTCCCCCAAAAGGCTGACGCATAGGGCGGAAGCTTAGCAGCGAAGGAAGCCAAAAAACAGATGACGGACAATACCGATCCGACCGCGCTGGCGGCGGCGCTCAACGAGGCGACGGCGGCGACGCGGAATTTCGGGGCCGAGACGGCGCGCACGCTCTCCTCGGTCAATGACAGCTATCGCCGGGCGTCGTCCGGCGGGCGCGATCTCGGCTCCTCGCTCACCAGCGCCTTCGACAATGTGGCGCTGAAGGGCAAGTCGCTGTCGGACACGCTGCGGAAGCTTGCGCTCGATCTCTCGCAGCTCGTTCTCAACAGCGCGCTGAAATCGGTTCTGAGTTCGGGGAGCGGTTCGCTCGGCTCATCGATCGGGTCGCTCTTTGCCAGCGCCGACGGCAATGTGATCGCAGGCGGACGGGTGAAGCCCTTCGCGAAAGGAGGCGTGCTGAACAGCCCGATGCTCTTTCCGCTGGAAAACGGCATGGGGCTCGCGGGCGAGGCGGGCGCCGAGGCGATCATGCCGCTGCAACGGGGAGCGGACGGAAGGCTCGGCGTTGCGTCGCAAGGCGGACAGGCGCCGGTCACCATTCATTTCAACGTGACGGCGGCGGATGCGTCGAGCTTCCGCCGCTCCGAAACGCAGATCGCGGCGATGCTCAATCGCATGACGAGCCGGGGCACAAGGAACCTCTGACATGGCCTTTCATGAAATTCGCTTTCCCACCGACATCGCCTTCGGCGCGACGGGCGGGCCGGAGCGGCGCACGGAAATCGTGACGCTCGGCTCGGGCGCGGAGGAGCGCAACGCGCCCTGGGCGCATTCGCGGCGGCGCTACAATGCCGGGCTCGGATTGCGCTCGCTCGACGATATACATGCATTGATCGCCTTCTTCGAGGCGCGGCATGGGCGGTTATATGGCTTCCGCTGGAAGGATCGCGCGGATTTCAAATCCTGCGCGCCGGGCGCCGAAATTTCGCCGACGGATCAGGCGATCGGCACGGGCGACGGGACGGTGCGGACGTTCCAGCTCGCGAAGAGCTATGCGTCGGACGGCTTCTCCTATGTGCGGACGATCGGAAAGCCCGTCGCCGGAACGGTGCGGGTCGCGGTCGGCGGTGTCGAGAAGACGGGTGCGGATTTCGCGGTCGATGCGACGACGGGCGCGGTGAGTTTCGTCGCCGCGCCGGCTTCGGGCGCCGATGTCACGGCGGGCTTCGCGTTCGACGTGCCGGTGCGGTTCGACACGGATTTTCTCGAAATCAATCTGGCGGCGTTCGAGGCGGGATCGGTACCGAGCGTGCCGGTGATCGAGGTGAGGATTTAGGATCAACACAAAGAGCCGTCTTGGCCGGGCTTGGCCCGGCCATCCACGTCTTTACTTTTAGACGACACCGGAAAGTCGTGGATACGCGGGTCAAGCCCGCGCATGACGATTACAGAAAAGCTGGAAATCATGAAAACCATTTCTCCGGAACTTGCCGCGCATCTTGCGGGCGGGGCGACGACGCTGTGCAACTGCTGGAAGCTGACGCGTGGCGACGGGCGCGTCATGGGGTTCACCGATCACGACTGCGATCTCGTCTTCGACGGGGTGAGTTTCGAGGCGGCGGCGGGGTTCACGGCGAGCGCGATCGAAAGTTCGGCGGGGCTTGCGGTCGACAATCTCGATCTCGCCGGAGGGCTCAATTCGGAGCGGCTCGACGAAGGCGATCTTGCCGCGGGGCTTTACGACGATGCGACGGTCGAGATATGGCGCGTCAACTGGGAGGCGCCGGAGCAGCGGCTGCTTCTGCGCAAGGGCAATCTCGGCGAGGTGAGCCGGGGCGCGACGGGCTTCACGGCGGAGCTGCGCGGGCTGGCGCACAGGCTCAACCAGCCGGTCGGACGGCTCCTGCAATATGGCTGCGACGCCGATCTCGGCGACGGGCGTTGCTGCGTCGACCTGGCGGCGGGTGGGATGCGCGGCGCGGGCACCGTGGCGGCGGTCGAGGACAATCGCGTCGTGACGGCATCGGGGCTTGGCGATTTCGCCGAGGGCTGGTTCGAGCGCGGATGGCTTCTCTTCACAAGCGGTGCGAATGACGGCGCGGGTTGCGAGGTGAAGCTCCACACGCCGACGCCCGCGGGTGCGGTCATCGAACTTTGGCAGGCGATGGCGCGCGGGATTGCCGTGGGCGATGCCTTCACGGTGACGGTGGGCTGCGACAAGCAGTTCACGACCTGCCGCTCGAAATTCGGAAACGGCGCAAATTTCCGGGGCTTCCCGCATATGCCGGGCAACGATTTCGTCATTTCCTATGCAAGCTCGGGAGGCGTCAATGATGGGGGAAGCCGGAACTGAGGTGATGCGGGCATCGGTGGTCGCTGTGGCGCGCGGCTGGCTCGGCACGCCCTATCGGCATCAGGCGAGTTGCAAGGGCGCGGGCGCGGATTGCCTGGGCCTCGTGCGCGGTGTGTGGCGGGAGCTTTATGGCGACGAGCCGGAAACGCCGCCGGCCTATACGGCGGACTGGGCGGAAGCTCTGGATGCGGATGGAAGCGTCTCCGAGACGATGGCGGAGGCGGCGCGGCGGCATCTCGTCGAGATCGCGCCGGGCGAAGCGGGCGAGGGCGATGTGGTGCTCTTCCGCATGAGGCCGAGGGGGCCGGCGAAACATGTGGGCCTGCTCTCGGGTGGCGACCGGATGATCCATGCCTGGTCGGGGCGCGCGGTGGTCGAGACCTCGCTCGGGCGCTGGTGGCGGGCGCGGATGGCTTATGCGTTCCGGTTTCCGGGGGTTGGGTAGAAGCGCCCCCACCCGAATATTTCGAGACGAAGTTTTCGACCTCATCCCCGAGGGGGTAAAGGCAATTCACGTCCTTCCATCCCAACTTGTCATCCCGGGCTCGTCCCGGGATCCAGGGGCGGCTGACTCCGAGCGAGTGGCCCCTGGGCCCCGGCACAAGGCCGGGGTGACAGAAATATTCTGGTGCATCACATGGCGACACTTCTTCTTTCGACGGCGGGATCGGCGCTCGGGAGCGCGTTGCTGCCGAGCGGGCTGAGTTTTCTCGGGGCGACGGTGAGCGGGGCGGCGCTGGGGAGCGCGATCGGCGCGGGCTCGGGGCCTATGTCGACCAGAAACTCTTCGGGCCGACGGTCGCGAATGCGGAAGGTCCGCGGCTTTCCGATCTGCAGGTTCTGTCCTCGACCGAAGGCGCGCCGCTGCCGCGCATCTATGGCCGCGCGCGGCTCGGCGGGCAGGTGATCTGGGCGACCCATTACAAGGAACATCAATCGACGGAGAGCAGCGGCGGCAAGGGCGGCGGCGGCGCGAGCGTGACGAATTATGCCTATAGCGTTTCCTTCGCCGTCGCGCTGTGCGAGGGGCCGGTGACGCGCATCGGCCGCGTCTGGGCGGATGGGACCGCGATGTCGCTCGAGAACGTCACATGGCGGCTGCACAAGGGTGAGGCGACGCA
The DNA here is from genome assembly GCA_903889655.1 of uncultured Alphaproteobacteria bacterium. Taxonomy (GTDB): domain Bacteria; phylum Pseudomonadota; class Alphaproteobacteria; order Parvibaculales; family Parvibaculaceae; genus Parvibaculum. Next base: position 21,150 of record CAISYL010000166.1, read on the forward strand.
GGCGCCCGATCCGGCGATCGAGGCGGTGGAGGGCGCGGGGAACGCGCCCGCCTATCGCGGCGTCGCCTACGTCGTCTTCGAGGATCTGCCGCTCGCCGATTACGGCAACCGGATTCCGCAATTGTCGTTCGAGGTGTTCCGCTCGTTGAGCGACGTCGAGGCGGCCATCCGCGCCGTCACGATCATTCCGGGCGCGGGCGAGTTCGTCTACGACACGGTGGCGACGCGCGAAATCCTCAGCGAGAGTTCGAGCCGCGCGATCAACACGCATTCGAGCGAGGGAAAGAGCGACTGGTCGGCCGCGCTCGACCAGTTGCAGGCGACCTGTCCCAATGTGGCGAGCGCGTCGCTGGTCGTCTCGTGGTTCGGCGACGATCTCAGATGCGGCACCTGCAAGGTGAAGCCGAAGACCGAGATCGGCTGGAAGATCACGACGCCGGAAACATGGAGCGCGGGCGGGCTCGCGCGAGCCGAGGCCGACGTCGTGAGCCTTGTCGACGGCAAGCCGGCCTTCGGCGGCACGCCGTCCGACGCGTCGGTGATGCGCGCGATCGGCGACATGAAGGCGCGGGGCCTGCGCAGCGTCTTCTATCCGTTCGTGATGATGGACATTCCGGCCGGGAACGCGCTCACCGATCCGTGGACGGGCGCGGCGTCGCAGCCGGCCTATCCCTGGCGCGGGCGCATCACCGCATCGCCGGCGGCGGGACGCCCCGGCACGGCGGACAAGACGAGCGCGGCGGCGACGCAGGTCGCGGCCTTTTTCGGCGCGGCGGGGCCGGGCGATTTTCACGTCGCGGGCGGGACGGTGCACTACACCGGACCCGAGGAGTGGTCCTATCGGCGGATGATCCTTCATTATGCGCATCTCTGCGTCGCGGCGGGCGGCGTCGATGCGTTCCTGATCGGCTCGGAGCTTCGGGGCCTCACGCAAATCCGCAGCGGGGCCGCGACCTATCCGGCGGTGGCGGCGCTGAAGACGCTGGCCGCCGATGTCGCGAGCGTGCTTGGGCCCGCGACAAAGATTTCCTATGCGGCGGACTGGTCGGAATATGCGGGCCATGATCCGGCGGACGGAACGGGCGACCGCTTCTTTCATCTCGATCCGCTCTGGGCGGACGCGAACATCCATTTCGTCGGCATCGATCTCTATGCGCCGCTCAGCGACTGGCGCAAGACGGGCGACCATCTCGACCGGGCGCTGGCGGCATCCATCTACGACATCGACTATCTGAAATCGCGGATCGCGGGCGGCGAGGATTACGACTGGTATTATGCGAGCGAAGCGGATCGCGCCGCGCAGATCCGCACGCCGATCGCGGATGGCGCCTATGGCAAGCCGTGGGTCTTCCGCGCCAAGGACATTCTGTCGTGGTGGGCCAATGCGCATCGCGACAGGCCGGGCGGCATCGAGAGCGTGAGCGCGACGTCATGGGTGCCGCAAGGCAAGCCCGTCTGGTTCACCGAACTCGGCTGTCCGGCCATCGACAAGGGCACGAACGAGCCCAATCTCTTCACCGATCCGAAATCGTCGGAGAGCGCCGTCCCTCATTTTTCGAGCGGCACGCGCGACGATTATATCCAGCGCTGCTTCATCGAGGCCGAGACGGACTACTGGTCGGCGGAAGGCGCGCATAATCCGGTGTCGGCGATCTATGGCGGGCGGATGCTCGATCCGGCCGACATGTTTTTCTGGACATGGGATGCGCGGCCCTTTCCGGCCTTTCCCGACCGCAGCGACATCTGGGCCGATGGCGAGAACTGGCAGCGCGGGCACTGGCTCAACGGGCGGCTCGGCGCGGTGCCGCTCGGCGAACTCGCCGCGGGCATCATGGGCGATGTCGGCTTCGCGGATTTCGACACGAGCGCGCTCGCGGGCGTCGTCGAGGGCTTCGTCATCGACCGCATCATGAGCCCGCGACAGGCGCTGGAGCCGCTGATGCTGGCGCGCTTCTTCGACGCGGCGGAGACGGAAGGCGTCATCCGCTTCCGGCACTATGGAGCCGCGCCGGTGCTGACGCTGACGCCGGAGGCGCTTGCCGTCGAGGACGACAGCGCGGCGGCGGGCTATCTGCTGACGCGGGCGCAGGAGACGGAGCTGCCGCTATCGGCGAAGCTCAGCTTCATCGATGCGGGCATGGAATACCGGCAGGCGGCGGTGGAGGCGCGCCGGCTCGGCGTCGCGACGCAGCGTGTCGCCTCGGCGGCGCTGCCGATGGTGATGAACGCGGACGATGCACAAGGCGTCGCCGATATCTGGCTGCAGAAAAGCTGGAGCGAGCGCGAGGCGGCGGCCCTGAAGCTGCCGCCATCGCTGGCCGCACTCGATCCGGGCGACGTGGTGGAACTCGCGCTGCCGTCGCGAAGGGCGCGTTACCGGCTGACGGCGCTCACCGACGGGCTTTATCGCGACGCGAAGGCTCTCGGCAGCGAGGCGAGCCTTTACGGACGCCTTGCAAGTCCGCGTCGCGCGCGGGCGGCGGCGATGGCGGCGAGCTATGGCGTGCCGCTGGCGGTGTTTCTCGACCTGCCGCTGCTCAGCGGCGCGGAGACGCCTTATGCGCCGCGCATCGCGGTGGCGGCCGATCCTTGGCCGGGCGGCGTCGCGCTGTGGAAGAGCGCGGGCGCAGGCTTCGCGCTCGACCGCGTGGTGGCGCGGCAGGCGACCATCGGACGGACGGCGAGCGATTTCGGCGCGGGCGTCGCGTCGCGCTGGGACGAGGCGCAGGTGTTGACGGTGATGCTCGCCTCGGGCGCCTTGTCCTCGGCGACGGAGGCCGCCGTGCTGGCGGGCGCCAATGTCGCGGCGCTCGAAACGCCGGAGGGCGACTGGGAGGTGATCCAGTTCCGCGAGGCGCTGCTCGTCGCGCCCGGTACCTACGAGCTTCGCGGATTGCTGCGCGGGCAGGCGGGAACGGAGGCGGCGATGCGAAGGCCGCTGGCGGCCGGCGCGCGCTTCGTGCTGATCGACGGGGCGGTGAGCGAGATCGGCCTCGGCGACGCAGAGCGGGGATTGCCGCGCATCTGGGCCTATGGGCCGCAATCGAAACCCATCGACGACGAGAGTTATGCGCGGGAGACGCGGGTTTTTCAGGGCGTCGGCCTGCGGCCTTTGTCGCCGGTGCATCCGCGCGGGCTTCGGGGAGCGGGCGGCGACATTCAGCTCAGCTGGGTCCGGCGGACGCGGATCGGCGGCGACGGCTGGGAGGGAACGGATGTGCCGCTCGGCGAAGAGGAGGAACGCTATGCGCTCGACATTCTGAGCGGCGGCGTCGCGGTGCGCTCGTTCGACGTGACCGCGCCGGCCGCGAGCTATACGGCGGCGATGCAGACCGCCGATTTCGGATCTGCTTCATTTGCGACGCTCGACATCCGCGTCGCGCAGGTGAGCCGCGCATTCGGGCGCGGCACGGCAAGAGAGGCGACACTTCATGTCTGAGACTTTGCATCTGAAACTTCCCTATCTCGAAGCGGCGCAGGCGCAGAAGCATGTGACGGTGAACGAGGCATTCTCCGCGCTCGATGCGCTGGTGCAGCTTTCGGTGAAGAGCCGCGCGCTCGCCGCGCCGCCCGCGACGCCGGGCGACGGCGACCGCTACATCGTCGCGGCCTCGCCGACGGGCGCATGGGCGGGGGCGGGGGGAGAGGTTGCCGCCTTCGCCGACGGCGCGTGGTGCTTCTTCGCGCCTGAGACGGGCTGGCGCGCCTACGACGAAGGCGCCGGTGAATTCGTCGCCTATGCGGGCGGCGCATGGGCGAAGGAACCTTCGGGCGCCAGCGTTTCGAGCCCGCATGGCGCGGCGACGACGCTCGCGATCCTCGAAGGCGACCACACGATCGCGGCGGGGAGTTACAACGACACGAGCTTCGCGATCCCCGACCGCGCCATCGTGCTCGGCGTGACGGGCCGTGTGCTGACCGCGATCACGGGCGCGACCTCGTGGAACCTCGGCGTCGCGGCGGATGCGGCGCGGTACGGCAACGGGATCGGCGTCGCGGCGGACTCGACCGTGATCGGGCCGTCGGGCACGCCCGTCACCTATTGGGGCGCGACGGCGCTCAGGGTTTCATCCGTGGGGGGAAGTTTCACCGGCGGGAAGGTGAGGTTGGCGGTGCATTATCTGGTGTTGGCGGGGGTGTGAGGTCAGCTTGCGGCACCGAATCTCTGATGGAAGATCGAGGAGATCACGACCACAACCAACCCGCATAGAAGCGCCAGTTGAAATGACCGGATCGAATCGAAATAACGTTTTTTATGAATGCGGCACGCACCGGGTACTTCGCTAACGTAAAGTGCGAAGGGGCTGATATGCAACAAGAGGGGCATCCTTTTGCCGGTCGTCTTCTGCCATGCATCCTTCAACCGCGCCAGATGTATCATGACGAAAATGAAGCACCAAAGAGCTCGCAAAAAGAGTAAAACAAAAATCCCGTATGCGAATTTTTCCATGATCAACGACATGCCAGTGTCTCCGCTTAACCGGAAGATAGCGGAGGCGGGAAAGACAATCTCCTGGAGGAAGATGAGGACGGCTGGTCGCAGGTCTCGTCGCGAAGTTGCTGCGTCTATGGCGCGTCTTTATCTATCGAAATGGATGGGCAGATTATGAGCGCGGACGATGCGTTCGATTTCGATGCCGTTCCAGCCGAGCGAGTTGAGGCCCGAGGGCGGCTTCTCGTCCGAGAGTCCTGCGCAGCCGCATTCGAAGCAGACCGAGGCGCCGCCGAGATACTGCCCCTTCCTGTCGTAGAAGAAAAATGCATGGCGCGGGATGCAGCACCCGGCGACAACTGGTGGCGGTGGTTCGTAGTAGAAGGCGTGCTTGACGATCTCGATCTCGGCAGGCGTGAGTTCGACACCGCCTTTCGGGAATGAGTCCGCAGGCACATCCCCGTCAGCCCCGGCGAAGATGTGCGACCTGTTCGCATAGAGAATGACCTTCGTCGCCTGCGGATAGAGATTGGCATCGACCTTCCGCCGCTGCACGTCCTGCTCCCACTGATCCCCGGAGCTCTGTGGAGACGGCGGCTGTGCCGCCGGTTGCGGTGCTTTCGGCGTCTCGCAGTCCGCGAGCGATAGAAGGCATGGGAGGATCAGCAGGGCGAGACGAAGGTTCATGTCTTCCACGGGTTGTAAGTGGACGGACAATCATTAGAGAAGACGTGGATGCGCGGATCAAGTCCGCGCATGACGGGTGGGGTGAGGGCGGTGGCTTCGCCCCCTCGGGTCCAGCTTTGGCTGGCCCAAGGGCACGCTTCGAGACGCGGGCTTTGCCCGCTCCTCAGGGTGAGGGGTGGGAGAAGGGTGTCATCTCCCCCAATGTCGTCCCGGCACTTGTTGCCGGGACCCATGGGCGCCGATGTGCCGGTCGAGGGCGCTGGGCCCCGGGAATAAATCCCGGGGCGACAATTCATTTCATCGCGGCTTGTCATTAGCGCTTGTCGGCGGAATCCTATTCTGCTTGACATGTTCCTGTTATGTTCCTATTCTAGGAATATAGTCATAAACACCGGAAATCATCATGACCGAGTTGAAGAACCGCGTTGCGCGGGCGGGAGGGCTTTGTCCGGTTTCAGCGGTGCCGGATCTCGCCGCCGTGGTGAGCGTCGCGCTGGCGGTGGCCGCGCGGGCGGGGCGGGAGAGCCGCGAGGCGCAGGTGGCCGTCGCGGCGGCGATCCTCAACTGCATGAAAATGCGGCATCGGCATTGTCCGGCGCTGGACAGCGGCGCGGGATGCACGCGGGCCGTGTGGCGCGATGCGGAGGAGGCGTCGGCGCGCGCCGATTTCGGCGACCGGGATTTCGTGCGCGCGCTCGCCATCGTCTGCGAGCTCATCGCCGGCGAGATCGACGATCCGACGGACGGCGCGACGCATTGGCATGCGCATACGGAGGCGCCCGGCTGGGCGCGGCATGCGCGGCCGAGCGCGCTGATCGGACCGAATTTCTACTACCGGTTCGGCAATCAAGGGACGGCGGGAGAAGAAGGGACGGTATGGGGAGAAGAACAAGGCCGCGCGTGAGGCGCGGAGGAAAGGGAGAAACAGATGTTCGAGTTGACGGCGACGGCAAGCCTTGCCGCAAAAGGCATCACGCCCGCGGATTTTATGGAATGGCTCAGGCTGGCGCTGAGCCTTGTCGGCGCCGCATCGGCGATTGCGGCGCTGACGCCCACGCCGAGGGATGACGGGCTCGCCGGCAGGCTCTATAAGTTGATCGATGTCCTCGCGCTCAATATCGGCTTTGCGAAGGACAGGGCCTGCCGCGCGCCGCGCGGAACCGTCCGCGAACTGCCACGACCGCGCTCGCCGCACGAGCGCTCCGATTGAGTTTCGTCGAGGATAGCGGGCCGGCGACACCCTTGCGGGGTCGTCCGCCGGCCGTGCCTTGCACGAAGATTGTCCAACCGCTGCCGAAAGGGGGATCGCTTGGCTCGTGGCCGCATGTTCTCGTCGCGCCGCATGTTCTCCTCGCGCAAGACGGTCTTCACGCCGGGCAAGCCGCAGCGCTCGCTCGGCCGGCTTCTCGGTCTGATGCTCGCCGTCGCGATCGTCTTCGCGGCGGGCGTTTATACCGGCCGCAACTTCCCGCAGCTTTTCAGCTCGCCTCTGCCCGCGCCGGTTACCGCAGCGGAATTCTGACGTTCGTCTTTTCTGCAGATGCGCTGTGCTCATTTGAGCGCTTGCCGCTTGCGCCCGTTCACGCCAAATATGCTGGGCGCCGTGACAGAACCGCGACATGCGGCGGAGGCGCGAGGGACGGCAGGACGGGAAACGGCATGGATATTCAGCTCGCAGGCAAGACGGCGCTCGTCACCGGATCGCACCGGGGCACGGGGCGCGTCATCGCGGAACAGCTGGCGGCCGAAGGCGCGCGCGTCGTCGTGCATGGCTTTGCCGAGGGCGAGGCGGCGGCCACCGTGTCCGACATCGTGAATGCGGGCGGCGACGCCGTCGGCGTCGCGGGCGACATCACCACGGATGAAGGCGCGAAGGCGGCCTACGATGCGGCGGTCTCGGGCGCCGGGCCGATCGACATTCTCGTCAACAATTACGGCGTAGCGGAAGCGGGCTCCTGGTCGCGTTCGGAGACGGACGACTGGATCGACGCCTATGAGAAGAACGTGCTGTCGGCCGTGCGCATGACGCGGCTCTGCGTCGGCGCGATGAAGGCGAAGCACTGGGGCCGCGTCATCATGCTCGGCACGATCGGCTCGACGGAGCCCGCCGCGCGCATGCCGCATTACTACGCGGCGAAGGGCGCGCTCGCGACCATGACGGTGAGCCTCGCGAAGGAGCTCGCGGGAACGGGCATCACGGTCAATATCGTCAGTCCCGGTCTCATCCGCACGAAGGAAGTGGAAGAACGCTTCCTCGCGCAGGGTTACGAGAAGGGCTGGGGCACGACATGGGACGAGATCGAGCCGCATGTGCTGAAGACCTTCATGAACAATCTGACGGGCCGCGTGACGCTGCCGGCGGAGGTCGCCGATCTGGTCGCCTTCGTCGCCTCCCCCCGCGCGGGCGCGCTGATGGCGCTCAATCTCAGGATCGACGGCGGCACGACGGCGCTGGTGGTGTGATGTATGGCCGTGGCTTGCGCTGAAAAAAGATCGTCATGGCCGGGCTTGACCCGGCCACCCACGTCTTCCTTGCCCGCTCTCGACAGGAAAGACGTGGATACGCGGGACAAGCCCGCGCATGACGGATTGGGGATGTGGCTCTTCGGTCGCGTTTTCTAGAAAGAAAAACAAAATGCAGACCTTCCGTTTCGATCTCTGCGAGCTGCCGGAGGAGACAAAAGGGCTTCGCGCGGAGGTGCGGGCGTTTCTCGCCGAGGAGTTGCGCCATGTGCCGCTGGTCACGCGGGCGCAGACATGGTCGGGCTCCGATCCCGAGTTCAGCCGCAAGATGGGCGCGAAGGGCTGGATCGGCATGCGCTGGCCAAAGCAATATGGCGGGCATGAGCGTTCGGCCTTCGACCGTTACGTGGTGCTCGAGGAAATGCTGGCCGCCGGTGCGCCTGTGGGCGCGCACTGGATCGGCGACCGGCAATCCGGACCGCTGCTGCTGAACTTCGGAACGGAAGAACAGCGCCAGCTCATCCTGCCGAAGGTCGCGCGCGGCGAATGCTATTTCTGCATCGGCATGTCGGAGCCGGATTCGGGCTCCGATCTCGCGGCGACGCGGACGAAGGCCGAGAAGGTCGAGGGCGGCTACAGGGTCAACGGCACCAAGCTCTGGACCTCGGGCGCGCAGCACGCGCATTACATGATCGGGCTTTTCCGCACGAGCGCGGACAAGCATACCGGGCTGACGCAGTTTCTGGTCGATCTCAAAAATACGGACGGGATCACGATCCGGCCGATCCGGGATCTCGCCGGCAATTCGCATTTCAACGAGGTGGCGTTTCAGGACGCCTTCGTGCCGGACAACATGCTCGTGGGGTCGGAAGGTTCGGGCTGGGCGCAGGTGGGCGCGGAGCTTGCCTTCGAACGCTCGGGGCCGGAACGCTATCTATCAAGCTTCCTGCTGATGGTCGAGATGATCCGTGAGCTGCAGAAGCGCGGCGGCGCGGAAGGCGCGCGGGAGGTGGGGCGTCTGGTCGCGCATCTGGTGACGCTGAGACAGATGTCGCTCTCGGTCGCGGGGATGCTCGACAAGGGCGAGAACCCGGCGCTGGAAGCGTCGGTGGTGAAAGACCTCGGCGCCGTCTTCGAGCAGGACATGCCGGTGAAGGCGCACGAGTTGCTTGGGATCGCGCCGACGATCGGTGGCGGAAGCGATTACGAAGAGGTGCTCGGCTATCTGACGCAGACGGTGCCGTCCTTCTCGCTGCGCGGGGGCACGCGCGAAATCCTGCGCGGCATCATCGCCCGCGGGCTCGGATTGCGGTGAGGAGAAGGCCATGAACGAAATGCAGACGCTCCTCAACGACAGCATCACGAAGCTGCTTGATGATCTCGTCACCGCGGACACGATCCGGCAGGCGGAGGATGGCACCTGGCCGGCCGCGCTGTGGGAGGCGCTGATCGAGAACGGCATGACGCGCATCCTCGTGCCGGACGCGCAGGAAGGCGCGGGCGCGACATGGGAAGACGCCTATGTCGTGCTGAAGGCGTCAGGCGCCGCCTCCGCGCCGGTGCCGCTCGCCGAGGCGATCCTGGCAGGCTTCATGTTGGGCCGCGCGGGGATCGCGATCCCCGACGGCGTCGTCACGGCGATGGAAGGCGACTTCACGCTCGAGAACGGGCGGCTTTCCGGCGTCGCGCGGGCGGTTCCCTGGGGACGCAATGCGACCCATGCGGTGACGCTCGTCGAAAGCGGCTGGGGCGTCGAGACGGTGCTGGCGCCGCTGCATTATGCGCGGATCGAAAAGGACATGAACGTCGCCCGCGAGCCGCGCGACACGCTCAGCTTCGATCATGTGGTGGTCGATACGGGCTGGGCCGGCTTGCCGGGCAATGCGGTGAGGCTTTACGGCGCGCTGACGCGGTCGGTACAGATGGCAGGCGCGCTCGACTATCTCATCCGACAGTCGGTGCACTATGCGAACGAGCGGACGCAGTTCGGCAAGCCCATCGGCAAGTTCCAGGCGATCCAGCAGCAGCTCGCCGTGCTGTCGACGCAGGCCGCAGCCGTCGGCATCGCGGCGGCGCATGGCTGCGCGCGGGCCGACAAGGTGACGTCGGGCGATGCGGCGGCGTTCGAGATCGCGGTGGCGAAAGTGCGCGCCGACGATGCGTCGAGCATCGCGACCTCGATCGCGCATCAGGTGCATGGCGCGATCGGCTTCACCTATGAGCACGGGCTTCACTTCGCGACGCGGCGGCTCTGGTCGTGGCGGGCGGAGTTCGGCTCGGGCGCGGAATGGGCCGACTGGCTCGGCCGCGAGACGCTGGCGCGGGGCGCGGATGAGCTGTGGCCTTACGTGACGGCGCGGTGAGCCATTAGTCAAATTAGCCGTCATGGCCGGGCTTGGCCCGGCCATACACGTCTTTCCTGGATTGCGAACAAGCAAGGAAGTCGTGGATACGCGGGTCAAGCCCGCGCATGACGAGATGAGAGATACGGAAAATAGCTGGAGGTAAAGCCGTGAATGTAACCGAAGCCCTGAAGACGCGGATTTCGTGCCGGGCGTTTCTCGACACGCCGGTGCCGGAGGCGACGGTCAGGGCCATTCTCGACGGGGCGAAGTGGTCGCCGTCGGGCGGCAATCTTCAGCCCTGGCATGTCTATGCGCTCGCCAACGAGCGGCTGAAGACATTCCTCGATCTCATCGCCGAGAGGCAGAAGGCGACGCCTTTCGGAGAGGGTTCGGAATATGACATCTATCCGAAGGGGCTGAAGGAGCCCTACAAATCGCGGCGTTTCAAATGCGGCGAGGACATGTATGCGACGATTGGCGTGGCGCGCGAGGACAAGGCGGGACGGCTGATGCAGTTCGCGCGGAATTTCCGGGCCTTCGATGCGCCGGTCGCGCTCTTCTTCGCCATCGACCGCCAGATGGGCATCGACCAATGGGCCGATCTCGGCATGTTCACGCAGTCCGTCATGCTGATGGCCCGCGAGCACGGGCTTCACACCTGCGCCCAGGAGGCCTGGGCGATCTGGCCGAAGACGATTGCGGAGTTTCTCAACATGCCGCCGGAGCTTATGCTCTTCTGCGGGATGGGGCTTGGCTACATGGACGAGACGGCGCCGATCAACCGGCTCCGGACCGACCGGGCTCCGATGGAGGAATGGGCGAGCTTCTCCGGCTTTTGAGAGGTCCCATTCATCGCAGGTTCAGTCTGAAAGGCCTAGAACCGGGGTATGAACAGGACGCTCACATCGCTGGCGCTTGCCGTTGCTCTCCTCGTTCCGGGCCTGGCCTCGGACGGGGCGGGAACGGCGTCGGCTGCCGGGTGGGACCATGACCGGCCGGGGACGGGCTGGCCGGTGATGCGCGCGGGCGTGCGGTCCGACCAGAACGATGCGCAACTGGGCGTCGAGGCCGGGCGCATCAAGCCGCTCGGCAAGGTGCTCCGGGGCGTCCATGCCCGCTATCCAGGCCAGCTTCTCGACGCGCAGCTTGTGGACGTGGGCGGCCGTCCGGTCTATCTCATCAAGCTGATGACGCCGGACGGCAATGTCGGAATCGTTTCGGCGGATGCCGCGACCGGCGACATACTCGACTATCGCCAGGGAGGGCGCTGAGGCATGCGGCTGCTCGTCGTCGAGGACGATCCCGATCTCAACAAGCAACTCGTGAATGCGCTGACCGAAGCAGGCTATGTCGTCGACACGGCGGCCGACGGCGAGGAAGGGCATTTCCTCGGCGAGACGGAGCCCTATGACGCGGTGGTGCTCGATCTCGGGCTTCCCACCATGGACGGCGTGACGATCCTGGAGAAGTGGCGCCGGGCGGGACGCAACATGCCGGTGCTGATCCTCACGGCGCGCGACCGCTGGTCGGACAAGGTGGCGGGTTTCGACGCCGGCGCCGACGATTACGTGGCCAAGCCCTTCTTCATGGAGGAGGTGCTGGCGCGGTTGCGGGCGCTGCTCAGGCGGTCCACAGGACATGCGACGAGCGAGATCGAATGCGGGCCCTTGCGCGTCGACACGCGGACATCGCGCGTCACGGTCAACGGGACGGCGGTCAAGCTCACCTCGCTCGAATATCGCCTCGTCGAATATCTCATCCATCATCAGGGCCGGATCATTTCGCGGACCGAACTCGTCGAGCATCTCTACGATCAGGATTTCGACCGGGATTCGAACACGATCGAGGTCTTTGTCGGGCGGCTCAGGCGCAAGCTCGGCAAGGACATGATCGAGACGGTGAGGGGCCTCGGCTACCGCCTCGCGGCGCCGGAAGATGCAGCTTAAGGGCTGGCGCATCAGGGACAGCCTGGCGCTGCGCCTGATCGCGGGCGCGGCGCTCTGGAGCGTCATCGCGCTGGTCGCCGGCGGCATCATTCTCTCGTCGATCTTCCGGCATTCGGTCGAAAGCTCTTTCGACGCGCGGCTCGAAGTGCTGCTCGGCAGTCTCATCGCGACAACCGATGTCGACGATAAGCGCCATCTGGTACAGACGCGCGATCTCAACGAGACGCGGTTCGATTTCGCCTATTCGGGCTGGTACTGGCAGATCTCGCCGATCGCGCAACGCATTGCGCTCCGGTCGCGGTCGCTCTTCGACCAGACGCTCGACCTGTCGAAATCGACCAATGCGCAGCGCGACGTTTCGGGCGCGAGCTTCTTCGATACGACGGGCCCGGAAGACCAGCAGTTGCGCGTCATCGAACGGCGGCTGATGCTGCCGGGCTACGACGTGCCGGTCTCTTTCGCGGTCGCCGCCGACAAGGCGGAGATGGAAGGCGACATCAAGAGCTTCAACGGCACGGTCTTCACCGCCATGGCGGGGCTGGGGCTCGGCATTCTCGTCGCGCTGCTCATTCAGGTGCGCTTCGGCCTGCAGCCGCTCGACCGCGTGCGTCGCGCGCTCGCCGATATCCGGTCGGGCCGGGCGACGCGGCTCGACGTCAAGTTTCCGGCCGAGATCGAGCCGCTGGCGGTCGAGATCAATTCGCTTCTCGAAAGCAATCGCGAGGTACTCGAACGCGCGCGCACCCATGTGGGCAATCTCGCCCACGCATTGAAGACGCCGCTCTCGGTTCTGACCAACGAGGCGCGGACGCATCCGGACGCTTTCGGCGAGCAGGTCGGGCGGATCGCGGCGACGATGCGCGAGCAGATCGACCACCACCTTGCCCGCGCGCGGATGGCGGCCTCCGCCAATGTCTTCGGCGCGCATACGCCGGTGGCGCCGGTGCTGGTGCGGCTCGGCCGCGCGCTCGAACGCATCTATACCGAGCGCGGCATCGAAGTCGTTGTCGACTGCACGCATGGACTCGGCTTTCGCGGCGAGGCCCAGGACCTCGAGGAGATGGCCGGCAATCTTCTCGACAATGCCTGCAAATGGGCGACGTCCCGCGTGGAGCTGAGGGCGACGGCCCTGCCGGGCCTGCGCAAGGGGCGGCCGGCCTTTCTGCTGACTGTCGAGGATGACGGACCGGGTGTACCGGAAGAGAGCCGCAAGACGGCGCTAAGGCGCGGCGGGCGCCTCGACGAGACGAAACCGGGATCCGGTCTCGGGCTCTCGATCGTGACCGAGATCGCGGAGCTTTACGGCGGCGAACTGCGGCTCGCGACATCGACGCTGGGCGGCCTGCGCGCGGAAGTGTTTCTGCCGGCTTCGAGCGAGTAGCCGGGACGACACATCGATTCAACCGACATAAATCATTCGTTTAGAGAGCATCCGGACGTGAAAAGGCCGCCGCGCTCCCGAGGGAGTGCGGCGGCCAAGAAAACGGCTGCGACGCGATCCGTTATTGACGCTGTGCCGGATCGCTCCGTTTGACGCTCTTTTGCACTCGTCGTGTCACCGGGGCGATACCCCTTGGTGAGAAAGGTTGTGTGAGTTCAGGCGATCGGGTCCACAGGAGTGTCCGTCCTCACCTGCCTCGCCACACGACCCTCTGTCGCGATCGAAATGCTGGCAATGGCAAACGGTGTCATCAAACCGTTAGACATCGGATCACCTCCTTTCAAATGTTGAACTCAGGGAACTTCAGCGTGAAGTGCGTCGCGACTCTCGTCAAGAAAATGTGTGTGACTTTCTCGCGGCCACATCATTGAGTGCGGCGATTGGCCGATTTCCGGCGCGCCAACAATTGCGGGGAACGCGGTTCCGACGCGCGACAAAGGCGGCTGGCGCGCCGGCGCCGCGCATTGGCGACGCCGAATCAAATCTTAACGATGATTTTTTTCCCGGCGGCGGGATCCGACGCTTCCGGTACAGAGTCACGCGGGGTCGTTTCGCCCGGTGCCGGTTCGCTCGCCATCAGATCGGCGATCGTCGTTCCGTCGAGCACGCGCGTTTCGGCCTCGGCGAGGCGGTCGAAGAAGCCGTCGACGCGGGGCTCGCGGGCCAGCGCCATGTCGTCGATGGTGCCGCGCTCCGTCCTGAGCCGTACGGCGGCCAGCACATCGGCGACCTTGACGAGCGCGGCGGGCTTGCCCGGCAGCAGGCGGCTCGGGCTTTCCGCCGAATGCGTAACCAGACCTGCATCCTCCAGCGCGCTCTCGATCGCGTGAACCGCCTCCATCGGCAAATGAAGGCGGGCGGCGAGCGCGTCGTCTGTCCAGCAGGGCTGGCCCTTGCCGAAGGCGTCATGGACCAGGATCAGCACCTGCACCGCCATGCGGCGGAGCTGGCGCCCGTTGAGAATGCCGAGGCCGGCGACGGGCGAGAGATGGTGGCGGTTCTGGAAATAGAAAGCGATGGCACAGCCGACGAGCAGGATCAGCCAGGCCGTGTAGAGCCAGATCATGAAGACGACGAGGCTGGCGAAGGCCGAATAGATCGCCACATATTGCGCCGATTTGACGACGAAGGTGGCGAAGGCCCAGCCGGTCGCGCCCCAGGCGACGCCGGCGACTGTCGCGCCGACAAGGGCGGCCGTCGGGCGCACGCGGGTGTTGGGGATCATCAGATAGAGGAAGGCGAAAGTGCCGATCAGCACGATATAGGGCACGACGCGGTTCATCTGGGCAATGACGAAGCGCACCGGCGCGATGTCGGCAAAGCTGCCGACGAAAGAATGGGAGAGCGTGCCGGCCATGATGCCGAGGACCGTCAGCACGATGACCGGGCCGAGCACGCCCATGCTGACGACTTCGGTGAACTGACGTGCGAGCGACCGGCTCGACACGACATGCCAGATGTTGTTGAAGGCCTCCTCGATCTTCCCGATCATCGAGACGACCGTATAGAGCAGGAAGGCAAAGCCGACCGTGCCAAGGACGTTGGCGTTCACCCGGTTCACGAATTCCATCATCCGGCTGGTGATTTCGCTGCCCTGGTCGCCGAGGGGGCCGAGGAATTCGGCCAGCATGCTCTCGACATAGGTGTCGTAGCCGAAGGCGCGGAAGACCGCGAAGGCGATGGCGAGGGCCGGCACGATGGAGAGCAGCGTCGTATAGACGAGGCTCATGGCGCGGAGGTTGAGGCGGCCGTCGATGAGGTCGCGGGCGATGACCCAGGCGATCCGCCCCGCCTCGACGAGTTGCACATGCCACCACGGCGCGCCGTCGAGCGAGGTTTCCCAGATGAGGCCGCGCAGGCGGCGATAGAGCGGGATCGAGTTCAGCATGACGATGATGCTAGTTGGCGCGGCTCAAAATACCAGCCGCCCGGGCAAAATGCCCCAAATCCAATCCGGGAATCCAAAAAGGCCCTCCGCTGCCGGAGGGCCTTGATCTTTTTCGGGGGGCGGGATCCCAGGGGATCCGATCTGTCAGCTCAAGACCAGATTTTCCGCGGAGAACCGGCCGTTGCGTCCTTCGACCAGCTCGTATTGAATCTTCTGACCTTCCTTGAGGGCCTTTTGTCCGGCCCGCTCGACGGCCGAGATATGGACGAAGACGTC